>JBDKJS010000132.1:0-3087 GCA_039806065.1 Bacteroidota bacterium
GAAGAAGAAATAAAACTTTTACAACAGAGTGAAACCATCCCAGTAATACTACCTGGTGCACAATTTTTTCTGCAGCTGCCCATGCCTCCTGCCCGCACCATGATTGATGCTGGTCTGGCCTTGGCCATAGCATCTGATTATAATCCTGGCAGTAGCCCTTCAGCTAATATGGCTTTCAATGTTTCCATTGCATGCATTCAATACAAACTAAATATCAATGAAGCACTCAATGCTGCCACTCTTAATGGTGCCGCTGCCATGAATTTGGCTCATGAAGTAGGAAGCATTGCCGTGGGCAAAAAGGCCAATTTTCAAATCACCGTTCCACTTCCATCTGCTGATTTAATTCCCTATCACTTTGCCCACCTGCTCACTCATGCTGTGTTTATCAATGGCAATAAAATATAATTTAACCGAATGGATAAAAAGCTACCAGCACTTGTGTGCTATCAACCCAAAGATGTTACCTCGAAAACTAGAATTAGAAAAGGCGAGCAAAAAATAGGTGAAACAATTTGTACCATACCAAGCCTATCTTTGGAAGCATTGATAGCTTGTCCGGCAAAGTATGTAATATTGGGGCTCCCGGAAGACATTGGCGTTCGTGCCAACCTTGGCCGTGGTGGTGCTTACAGCGCTTGGCAACCTGCCTTTCAAAGTATCCTTAACTTACAGCATAATTTTTTTCTGGCCGGCCATTCCATACTACTACTCGGCCACATAGATTTTGACTCCTTAATGATTAAAGTCAAAGATTATGACTTTAACAATGAAAATGATTTAGCTGCTGCAAGAAAAATTGTAGACCTTATTGACGATGCTGTGGCACAGGTCTGTAAACTACTTTTTGAAGCCGGTAAAGTACCCATTATTATAGGCGGTGGCCACAATAATTGCTACCCAATTATAAAAAGTTTAAGTGAAATAAAATTAAATAAAGTAAACGTAATTAATTGCGATGCGCATGCCGATTACAGACCCCTTGAAGGTAGGCATAGTGGAAATGGATTTAGTTATGCATCAGCTGAAGGATATTTGGATAAATATGCCATGGTTGGCCTTCATGAAAATTACAACACATTCCGTGTAATGAAAGAGTTGATGGCACATAAAGAAAAATTTCATTTCACCACGTTTGAACAAATTTTTATTAGAGAACAAATAAGTTTTGACGATGCTATTCAGGCTGCTGCTTCGTTCATTGGACAGGGGCTCAATGGATTGGAAATTGATGTGGACACCATACAAAACATCCCAAGTAGTGCCAAAACTTCTAGTGGAATCAGTACCATTCAAGCGCGCCAATTTGTTGCTAAGAGTACCACTATTTTAAAGCCTCACTACCTCCACATTGCTGAAGCAGCACCTGTCCTCTCCCATTTGAAAACTGATAATAAAACCGGAAAACTGATCGCTTACTTGGTAAGTGATTTCATCAAAGCACATGCTTTCATAAGTTAACCATAAAGGCTGTATCTTTGTTTGTATATGCACTTTCGCCTCATTCCTATATTTCTTTTCCTATTTCTGTTTTGCATAACGGTGCAAGCTCAAAAAGCTACTAAAATTGAAATCATACAAAGCAATGCTCTTGAGTTTGATGAAAAAATAAGTGCAGATGCTCAACGATTGGTTGGTAATGTTATTTTTAAACACAACAATGCAATCATGTATTGCGATAGCGCATACTTCTATGGCAGTAGTAATAATTTGGATGCTTTTGGTAATGTCAAAATAACTCAAGGTGATACGGTATCATTAACGGGTAATCTTCTTAACTATAATGGCAATGATCAAATAGCTAAAGTTACTGGCAATGTAGTAATGAAAGACCGCAAGATGACCTTAAAAACCAAAGCTCTTGACTATAATATGGCATCAGAAATGGCTTATTACAAGGATAGTGCTACCATAATTGATGCTGAAAATACACTTACCAGTATCCGTGGCTACTATTACAGTAATTCAAAAGATCTATTTTTTAAGGAAAAGGTGGTACTTTCAAACCCACGTTACACCATGAATGGTGATAGCCTTAAGTACAATACCATTTCAAAAATTGCATTTCTCACAGGACCCACATATATAAAAAGTAATAATAACATTATTTATACAGAGGATGGTTGGTACAATACCATAAAACAAACCAGCGCCTTCCAAAAAAATGCTTACCTCCTGCTAGGCCAACAATTATTGAAAGGAGATTCCATTTTGTATGATAGGTCTAAAGGACGCGGTACCGCTATAGGCAGGGTGAGTATCATCGATACAGCTAACGCTATTGTAATAAAAGGTGATTATGGCGAACATCATGAAAGAAATGATTCCAGCTTTGTAACCGGACATGCATTATTTATCCAATATGAAAATAAAGACTCCCTTTATTTACATGCCGATACACTTAAAGCAATAGCTGATACCGCTGTACTTCTAGCAGATAGTAGCACCGCCCGTATTTTGCTAGCCTATCATGGCGTTAAAATTTTTAAAAAAGATTTGCAAGGTTCTTGCGACTCGTTGGTGTATGATGGACGTGATAGCACCATGCTATTGTTTAAATCGCCTGTACTATGGTCTGGACCTAACCAACTCACTGCCGATAGCATCAACATCAAGCGGAAAGGAAAAGAATTAGATAAAATATATTTAAATACCAATGCGCTCATCATATCGCAACATGATACTCTTCAATTGGGTCTGCTTGATAGTATTCGATTTAATCAAATCAAAGGAAAACGAATGACTGGATTTTTCAGCAACAATGAGCTATTTAAAATATATGTAGAAGGAAATGGTCAAACAATTTATTATGGCAAGAATAAAAACGAACAAACATTTGGTGTGAATCGTGCCGATTGCAGTAACTTAATCCTTTACCTTGATAGTAATGAGGTGAAAAGTATTTCCCTCTTACAAAAACCTGATGCCACCCTCTATCCACTGAAAGATTTAAAAACGAGTGAACTACGCCTCAAGGGCTTTAAATGGCTAGTGGCCGATAGACCGAAGGATATTAGCAGTCTGTTTGTAAAATGATCTCTTTAAATTTTTTTGAAAATAATTTAATGGCTAAGAATTTCAGCAATG
>JBDKJS010000133.1:0-10266 GCA_039806065.1 Bacteroidota bacterium
TACCTGCTTTAATAATTCAAAATGATCTGAGGTTTGCCTTTTTTAATAATAATGGGTTTCCATACGGTGAAAGGAATCAATATTGGCCACAAGTTACTGAAGATAATAAATTGGTAATTAAAACTACTTGCGGCCTTTCTTTTTTTTATCTACCGGGCTTTTTTATTGGGCACATCATGGCTCATATTTTAGAATATCCCTTAAATGGTTTTTCTCGACCTTACCAATTGGGCATCCATTTTAATCTAATGATCTATTTTCTTTTAAGTTTGATATTAATTAAAAAGATCTTTAGCCGATACTTTAACGATGTGACTGTAGCCATCCTCTTAATGATAGTTTGTTTAGGAACCAATTTCTTTTCCTACAATATTAGAGAGACAGGAATGGCGCACAACTATTTGTTTTTTTTAGTACTTGTGTTTATTTACCAAACCTTAAAATGGTATGAAAAGGTAACTTTTAAAAACAGCTTTCTCATTGGCTTCACACTTGGTATTATTATTTTAATCAGACCTACCAATGGCATCGTTGGGTTGTTTTTCCTTTTGATAAATGTAGTTTCAATCAAAGCATTTACTGGTAGAATCACTTTCCTCCTTTCCAACTTTAAATTTTTACTGTTGATGGTAATGGCCTGCCTTCTAGCCATTAGCCCTCAACTGCTCTATTGGAAATATGTTACCGATCATTGGGTTTATTATTCTTATGGAAATGAACGTTTCTTTTGGCACAACCCTAATATTGTGGCTACACTATTTGGTTTTCGAAAAGGATTGTTTTTATATACCCCATTATTAATTTTTGCTTTACCTGGATTTTTAACGCTGTACTTCAAACACAAGGCGCTGGTTGCTCCTATCGTAATTATATTTTTATTGCAAATTTATATTGTATCAAGCTGGTGGTGCTGGTGGTTTGGTGGCAGTTTTGGTGCTCGTGCTTTTATAGAATATTATCCTCTGCTACTCTTTCCTTTGGGGGCATTGATTGAAAGAATTTTATCCCTCAAACCAGGTGTAAAATTGGTGATGGGTAGTTTAGCTTTATTTTTAATCATTTTAAACATTGTTCAAACCAAACAATATCTCAAAAACTATATTCACTACGATAGCATGACGCGCGATAGCTATTCGCTAATTTTTTTAACCCTAAACCCTTCTAAAGAAACGAATGAGAAGTACTATCAGTTATTAAAAACCCCCGATTATAATGCTGCTAAAGCAGGTAATGAATTGCACAAGCCATTCAATTAGTTTTTAAATAATCCGTATTTCAGTATGACTAAAAAAATTTTTATCCCATCTGTGCTTTTTAGTTTTTTACCTTCGCCTACATTTCTAGGAAAATAGTTTACGGGAACTTCTGCTATGAGTGTTCTGTTCTGTCGGGCCATTTTAATGATAAGCTCCGCTTCAAAACCAAATCGATTTTCTTGAAGTTGTATCTTATTGTAAATAGATCGTGTAAATAATTTATAGCCACAAGCAAGATCTGTAAACCTGACATTTACCAACACACTTGCTATTCTGGTAAATAATTTGTTGAAATAATAACGCCTGTATGCATAAAGTGGGCGCATTACACCTGGTAAATAACGACTGCCATTCACAAATTCTACTTTAAGAAGATGCATGCAATCAAGCATTGATGGTATATCAGATGGACTCAACTCAAGATCGCCATCTTGGATCAACACCAAATCACCACGCCCTGCCTCTATGCCTGTACGCACTGCCGCACCTTTGCCTTTATTTTGATCATGTGATAGCAGTAATAAATTAAAACTTGGATACTGTTGTTGATATGCCTCCACCACTTCTTTTGTTTGGTCTGTTGAACAGTCATTCACACAAATAAATTGTACTGCATGAATGAAGGAAGGAAAAGCTATTACTCGAAGTTTGTCAAACAGGGCTGTTATTTGTCGCGACTCATTAAATGCAGGTATTACAATATCTAGGGTCATTGTTCAAAACTATACAAATAATGCCTTTAATTCGGTTGCTTCTGCAGGCTTCATTTTACCTGCCAATATTAAGGAAAGTTGCCGCCTGCGAAGTGCGCCCTCATATCTACTTTTTTCCTCTGAAGTTTCAGGGATTAATGCGGGTACTGGCAATGGAGAACCGTTTTGATCTACTGCAACAAAAGTATAAATGGCTTCATTACATTTCTTTCTTTCACCTGTTACTGCATCCTCTACCCAAACATCTATATACACCTCCATGCTACTGCTAAAAGAGCGACTCACTTTTGACTGGATGGTAACAATGCTTCCAATCTTAATCGGCTGATTAAATGACACATTGTTGACCGATGCTGTTACCACTACCCTTTTGCAATGCCTGTGAGCACTAATTGCTGCACAAATATCCATCCAATGCAACAGCCTACCCCCAGCTAAATTACCTAAGTTATTAGTATCATTCGGTAATACTATTTCGGTGGTTACTGCCAGGGTTTCTTCAGCCCGCTTACTATTTTGTGCCATTGTTCTAATTATTTACTTATTTAATTCTTTTAAGACTTATTTGTCTTACAGGTGCTACTATCATTGGCACCTTTTCTATCGTAACAGAACTTGTATCAAGTCCAAAAGCTTTTTCTTCAGATAAGGAAAGCTTCTTTAACGTAAAATAAATATCCATCACTATTTTTTCATAAAATGGAAGCTCATTATCATAGCTCAGAAACTTCTCCATCACCACAAATTTAAAATCTCCAATCAAATTTTTTCTATTTAATGATTCATAGCGGCTCGTAATATCCACTTCCATATTTTTCACCATGTCTTCTACCACTTTTCTAAACATGAGGTTGATACGAGGCTCTACTCTGAATCCCAATCTAAAATCTATTCTTATGATATTGCCTTTTATTAACTCCGTTACCTTATATTCAAGTGTGTACGGCTCATCTAACACATCTACATGCACAAACCAATACAAATCGGCTCTTTTGGGTTGCTTCTGCATAATGGAATAAACCACTTTTGATTCTATTTCATCATTTTGGTTGGCACTAGTTAGGTATACTAAATGGGTAGCATTTTTTGGAATCGAAAAATCATGGCTTAAATCACGAAGAAGATTTAGATAGTCTTTTAATTTTACAAACTCTGTAAACCTATTTCTAATCTTACGTGCCTCATACCAACTCCACATTAAAAACGAAAGCAGTCCAGCTATCATTAGAGTTATATAACCACCAGAGGGAATTTTTTCAATGTTAGCTGCAAGAAATGACAGTTCTACAGTAAGGAATAGTAGTAAGATTAAGCCGATAAGATAAGTAGCCACGCGCTTCATGTACAAATAATAAGTAAGCAACGTTGTAGTGCTGAGCATGGTGATAATAATAGCCATACCATAAGCATGTTCCATTTTACTTGACTCCTTAAAGTAATAGACTATTCCTATACAACCTATAAGTAATAACCAATTAATGGATGGAACATATAACTGACCTCTTAAATTTGTGGGATAAACCACTTTAACCTTGGGCCAAAAATTTAAACGAATGGCTTCATTGATTAAGGTAAAGGATCCGCTGATTAATGCTTGGCTTGCTACTATTGCTGCTAATGTAGCTATGACAATTCCGGGAATTAACCACCATTGCGGCATGATGGCAAAAAATGGATTTTCACCGGATAGGTATTCTCCTTTATGCCGAAGCAACCAGGCTCCTTGCCCCATATAGTTTAAAAGCAAACATAATTTTACAAATATCCATGTGAGCCTTATGTTTTTCTTTCCACAATGACCTAAATCACTATAAAGAGCCTCGGCTCCTGTAGTACATAAAAATACCGAACCAAGTAATAAAAACCCTCCCTTCTCTTGTGTGAGCAATTGTATGGCGTAATGTGGACTAAGGGCCTTTAATATTGATAAGTCGCCCGCTATTTGAGATATCCCCAATATGGCTAGCATACTAAACCACAATAGCATCACCGGACCGAAAAAATTACCTACCGACTTGGTTCCGAATTGCTGGATTAAAAATAATACTGTTATAATGGAAATTACTATTGGTACAGTAGGAATATCCTCATTATAGATTCGCAACCCCTCAATAGCAGATGAAACCGATATTGGAGGGGTAATAATTCCATCGGCTAGGAGAGCGGCTCCCCCAATAATAGCAGGCCATACGAGCCATTTTGTCTTAGTTCTTCTTACCAATGCATATAGTGAGAAGATGCCGCCCTCACCCTTATTATCCGCCCTCAAAGTTAAAATCACATATTTGATGGTGGTTAATATGGTCAAGGTCCAAAATACACATGAGATGGCACCCAAGATGAGCGATTCACTAATTTCCTTTGAACCCACGATGGCTTTCAACACATAGAGCGGTGAAGTTCCAATATCGCCATAAATTATTCCTAGAGTTACAAGTAATGCGGCTGCGCTTACTTTATGATGGTTGGTGTGATTGCCCACAAGGCTGATTTTTGATTTGCAAATTTAGGAAGGTTTCTGCTGCAATTGGCTATTATTAGTTTAATTTTTTTAGTGATTTTCGATTGGCTATCTTTGCGCTTCAATGCAACAATCATACGATGTTATAGTAGTGGGTGCCGGACATGCCGGCTGTGAGGCTGCCGCTGCTGCTGCTAATATGGGCATGCGCACCCTACTCATTACTATGAACATGCACACCATTGCTCAAATGAGTTGTAACCCAGCCATGGGTGGTATTGCTAAAGGGCAAATAGTTAGAGAAATTGATGCCTTAGGTGGTTATTCTGGTATTGTAACGGATAAAAGCACCTTACAATTTCGTATGCTCAATAGAAGCAAAGGTCCTGCCATGTGGAGCCCTAGAGCTCAAAATGATAGAATGCAATTTGCCGCTGAATGGCGTTGGATGCTAGAAAATACGCCTAACCTCGACTTTTGGCAAGATATGGTAGTAGATTTAATAGTAGCCCAAAACAAAATTCAAGGAGTGATAACTTCAATGGGCTTGCGGTTTGAGGCCCAATCAGTAGTACTTACCAATGGTACTTTTTTAAATGGACTAATTCATATTGGCGAAAAAAGCTTTGGTGGAGGTAGAACCGGAGAAAAAGCCTCTGTAGGCATTACAGAAGCTTTAGTGAATCTTGGTTTTGTGTCTGGAAGAATGAAAACCGGAACACCTCCAAGGCTGGATGGGAGAAGTATTGACTATAGTAGAGTAGAAGTACAATTGGGAGATGAAAATCCTGAAAAATTTTCCTTTAAAAATACACAAGTCGTTGAAAATCAATTGTCTTGCTGGATTACCTATACAAACAATACGGTACATGAATTACTAAAAGAGGGCTTTGAAATGAGCCCTATGTACACCGGCAGAATTCAAGGATTAGGGCCTCGTTACTGCCCTTCAATAGAAGACAAAATAAATCGTTTTGCTGACCGAGAAAGGCACCAACTTTTTATTGAACCTGAAGGGAGATCTACTTGCGAAATATATTTAAATGGGTTTAGCACTTCATTGCCAGAATCCATTCAATACAAAGCATTGCAGCAAATTCCTGGCTTGGAAAAAGTAAAGATGTTTAGGCCGGGATATGCCATTGAATATGATTATTTCCCACCCGAGCAGCTCACCTTAACTCTTGAGACTAAATTGGTTTCGGGACTGTTCTTTGCAGGGCAAATTAATGGCACTACTGGCTATGAAGAAGCTGCCTGTCAAGGTTTATTAGCAGGAATCAATGCTTCACTCAATATTAAAAATCAACCTCCTTTAATTTTAAAAAGAAGCGAAAGTTATATTGGGGTTTTGGTTGACGATCTCGTTACAAAAGGGACTGAAGAACCTTACAGAATGTTTACCTCAAGGGCAGAATACCGAACTCTATTAAGACAAGATAATGCCGATGAGCGCCTAACACCAATTGGACATCAGATAGGCCTAGCTGATGATTCACGGCTTGAAGCACTTGACAAGAAAAAAGCACAAACTGAGGATCTAATTGCATTTGCTAAAAACCTAACAGTGCTTCCAGAGGATGTTAATCAATATCTAATAACTTCTAAATCAGAGTCTTTAAAACAAAAGCAGAAACTCTACCCTCTTGTATTGAGACCGCAAGTAAATATTTTACCATTGGCAGAACATTTGCCTGAGCTGAACCAATTCTTAAATACACTTGAAGCTAACAAGCAAGTGGTTGCTGAACAGGCAGAAATTAAGATTAAATATGACGGTTACCTCCAAAAGGAGAAAGAATTAGTTGAAAAAATGCAAAAAATGGACAATTTGCCAATAAAGCATAATTTTGATTACCATTCGCTACCGGCTCTTTCCAATGAAGCAAGGCAAAAACTTAGCAAAGTCAGACCTTCTACGCTTGGCCAGGCAAGTAGAATTAGTGGGATTAGCCCTTCTGACATCTCTGCACTACTAATATTTATCTCTAAATAACTGTTTCACGTGGAACAAAACCAAGAAACCCTAACTGCGTGTCCAGTATGCAACGCTCAAGAATTGGTGTTTTATAAAGCAATAACGGATCACTCTGTATCAAAAGAACCATTTAGAATAGAAAGTTGCAAAAATTGTACTTTTTTGTTTACCAATCCTAGACCCTCCCTCAAGGCAATTGGTAGATATTATGAATCTGAAAATTACATTAGCCATACTGCGAATACCAAAGGAATATTCAATAAAATATACCACTTTGTAAAAAAAATTGCCCTTAAACAAAAATTGGCTTTAATTAATGAATTTGATAAAAGCCCCACCCAACAAATACTTGATATTGGATCAGGTACCGGTAGCTTCCTTGAGTACCTACTACAAAATAAGGTAGCCTCAGAAGGAGTTGAACCTAACGACAATGCCAGAAGTATTGCACAAGCAAACGGTATTAAGGTATTCAAAAATTTAAATGAAGTTGAAGACAAAAAATATTCCACCATTACCCTTTGGCATGTATTAGAACATCTTCATGATCTGGATCAGTACCTAAACTTTATACACGAAAAACTAGCTGATCAAAGTACAATAATTATTGCAGTACCTAATCATTTAAGTAATGACGCTAGAAAATACCTAGACCACTGGGCTGCATGGGACGTACCGAGACATCTTTACCATTTTACTCCTAAAACAATACAACTCCTTTTGAAAAAATATGGTTTTATACTTGCTTCTCAAAGAGGTATGCAATTTGATAGCTTTTATGTGAGCCTACTCAGTGAACAATATAAAGGTTCAAACAAAGCAATTGCCGCAATTAAAGCCGTTATTGCAGGCTTTATTTCCAACCAAATTGCCAAAAAAACAGGTAACTATTCAAGCTTGATTTATATTTTCAAAAAATCAAATTGACTTACCCCAAACAAACCAAAAGGTAGATCCAGATCCAAAGGTTGATTGAATAGTAACTTCTCCTCCTTGCTGCTCTACCAGCTTTTTAACTATGGTAAGTCCTACACCAGTACTTTCTGCCTTATCTTTTGGCTGTAATGTCTGAAAAATTCCCCAAATCTTGTCTTGATGCTCAGGCTTAATGCCTACACCATTGTCTTCTACACCAAAATGGTGTGTACCATCTTCATTGCGATAATGTATTTTGATACAACCTTTTTCATTATTGTTATATTTAATTCCATTGGATATTAAGTTTTGAAAAACCTCATGCAATTTCACCTTCTCTGTCTGTAAAACAGGTAGTGTATCAGGTATTTCAAACTTAAAATGATCAGGTGGGGCTATTAAGTCAATTATGGCATGCAACAGTTCCTTTACATCAACCTCCTCTACATCGGCCTTAGAATTACTTAACCTACTGTATTTCAGTATCCCATCTATAAGTGATTGCATCCTCGTGGTGCGACTTTTAATCAATCCCAAAAGCTCCTTTGATTCATCATTTATTCCTGTGCCCAATTCATCCTCTAAAAATGACGAGAGACTAGCTATTCCTCTTAAGGGCGCCTTTAAATCATGGGACACGATATAAACAAATTCATCCAATTGCTTATTTATTCGAGCTAGGTTTGTGGCACTTTCCTTCATGGCCAAACGTTGTAGGTAAAGTCTTTCAAAAATCGATACCTTTGCCTTTACTATATTAATATTCAATGGTTTATGAAGATAGTCAACAGCACCTTCCTGAAAACCTTGGAGCGTATATTTCTCTTCCTTGCTGAGGGCTGTAACGAAAATAATAGCACTGTCCTTAGTATTGTCATTAGCCTTGAGGTATCGAGCAAGCTCAAATCCATCCATTTCCGGCATTTGAACATCTAATAAAGCTATAGCAAACTCATGTTCTAAAGCAAGGGCTAAAGCAGCCTTGCCACTATCTGCCTTAAAAATACTCCTACCAGGCCCTTCAATAATGCTTTCAAGAGACACCAAATTTTCATCTCTATCATCAACAATTAAAATTTTTACTGGAGTAGTAGCTTGCAACATGTCTATTTCAGCTATTGTAGTATTGGCATTACTTTGATTCATGGGTATTGTTTTTTATTGAATTAAATTTAACTTAAGCGGTATACAAAGTACTTAAAATTTCATTTATCAGTACTTCGCTATCAATTGGTTTTAACAGACACTTTACAAATCCAGCTTCATAACATTTGTTTGAAACTCCAATGCTCATGTCGGCAGTTAACGCATATACTGGTATATTTTTACAAGTTTCTATTTTTTTAAAGTTCTCTAGAAATTCATAGCCATTCATTTGCGGCATCATCAAATCACTTAATACCAAGTCGAAAGATTGACTGACAGACATTTCAAGGGCTTGCTTCCCTGATGCTGCAGTGAATAGCTTTACTTGATACTCGCTAAAAATCGCTTTCAAACTAAAAATATTTCTTAAATCGTCATCTACTACCAAAATCCGCTTCCCATTAAATGCTTCAACTAACAATTTTTTATGTGTCGACAATTTAAGCAACCCTTGAGAGGTGGTTTTTGCAATTACCTTCGTCAATAACTGAGCAAAAGTGGTGTGCAATTTCGAATTAATGTCTAATTCGAAAGACTTGATCTCAGCAATTTCATCGTTTGATAATTCATGCACGGTGTAAATAACAATTTGTGTGTCGCGAATAAAGGAGTTAGCTTTTAACTTGTAAATATTATCAATCCCATCTCGGACACCATGGCCCAGGTCCAAATCTAAAACCAAAAGATCATAGGCATCTTGTTCAAGCAGTGTTAATGTTTCATCGAATGAATTAGCAGTGGCAATACTTACGGCAAATGGCAAAGTCTTAATAGCGTAATGAAACAACTTAACTTGCACTAAGTCATCTTCAACTAACAAAATTCGCATGGGCCTTTGCAAATGCTTAGACTCAAACTGATTTAAATAGCTAGCAATATTGCCCTTATTTAGTATATCCAATGGTTTGGATTGTTCAGGCTTCACCTCATCAACATGGATGGTATTGGTGCTAGAATTTTCAGTATCACTGATGGTGAAAATAGCATCATCCTTCGCAACAATATTGATACTAAAATCTAACAATCGATCCTCGATAAACTTACTTAGTACGTTATTTTCAATAGACAAATTACATGAGAGAGTAGGGGTCTGTACTTCAATATGACCACTAATTACAGTACTGTTATCAGGCATTACGGAGATGTCTACACCAGCCTCTTCTAATGGTAAATAGATATAAAATGTACTTCCCTTATTGACTTCGCTTGATAGCTTGAGCTCACCACCCAACACTGTAACGAGCATCTTTGAAATGGATAAACCTAATCCTGTTCCACCAAACTTTCTATTGATGCTTCCATCAGCCTGTTGGAAGGCTTCAAAGATAGCAAGTTGCTTATCAGGCGCAATCCCAATTCCAGAATCTCGTACTGAGAACTCAATTACCTGTTTAGCGTTACGTAGATTCTCAGTGGTAAAAGAAATACTGGAAGGTGCGCTTCTTACTGAAAATAGCACATGGCCGTCTTCCGGTGTAAACTTCAATGCATTGGATAATAAATTTTTAATTACTTGCTCTAGACGAAATGAATCAGTAACAAAGTGACTAGGTAATGAATCATGAAGAGATGCATCAAAATGAATTCCTTTTGATTTAGCATATTCATTGAACAATGAAAAAATATTACTCTTGATACTTTCAAACGAGGTTGGCTCCATTATCAATTCTATTTTCCCTGCTTCCATTTTTGATAAGTCCAAAATATCATTAATTAAAGTGAGCAAATCATTTCCGCTTTTGTGAATAACCTTTGCATACTCTTGCTCCTTTATACTAACTGCGCCTGATTTATTAT
>JBDKJS010000134.1:0-9798 GCA_039806065.1 Bacteroidota bacterium
AAACGATTAGCCTTTGTTATTTTTAGCAATCATAAGTTATGAGTTATAAATTTATTGAAAGTCCATCAAATGCGAGTTGCATATTATCAGGAAGTAATGCATTTTGCTCACTGTGTAGGCCAAGTTGATGGCTAATATGAGTAAAGAATACTTTTTTTGCATTAATACTTTGTGCCACGCCAATGGCTTCAGATAAAGTAAAATGAGATGGATGAGCTTGGTGACGAAGAGCATTGAGTATTAATACATCACAATTTTTTATTAAGGGTAATGTAGATTGAGGAATAAAGTTAGCATCAGTAATGTAACAGAAATTTCCGATTTTAAATCCTAGGACAGGTAAATTTAAGTGCATTACAGGAATTGGCAATAGTTCCAAATCTCCAACCATGAATGCTTTGTGCGGATCAATTTCTATAAGTTGAATTTGAGGTAAACCGGGATATTGTATTTCATCAAACACATAGGCAAATTCTCGCTTAAGAGCACTGATTACACGTGATGTTGCATAAACAGGTAAGGCTTGCTTTTGTAAATAATTAAAAGCTCTTATATCATCAAGGCCAGCAATATGATCTTTGTGTTCATGGGTGAAAACGATAGCATCAATTCTGCTCACTCTTTCTCTGAGCATCTGTTGTCTAAAATCAGGACCTGCATCTACCACAATAGTGGTTGCCTTGGATTGGATAAGTAAAGAGGATCTTAATCGATTATCGTGCGGATTGGTACTGGTACAAACTCCACAAGCGCATCCAATCATTGGGACACCTTGGCTAGTTCCGGTACCGAGCAATGTAAACTTCAAACTGCGATTTGTAATTGTTTAATTTCGTTATAAAGCACATGTTGCTTATCATTGAATGAATCAGTATTGAGAACAATTTGTCTAAGAGCTTCAATAAGATAAGCAGCTTTAGCTTCAGGTGTTGCAAATTTATTGAGTACGATTACCTTCAATTCTTGAAGGATACAAGAGCCTGATTTAAAATTCCCCTTTTCACTCCTCACTTTATAGCCTCCTGCTGAAGCAAGTTCTATTAATTTATCGAGTGTGTGTTGATTTAATTTCATCAATTCTAAATTTATCTAAATTAATTACTGCTATTTATTGAAATTTTTCCATTACCTCCATACTAACACCAGTATAACTGTACCCACCATCATGATATAAGTTTTGCATTGTAACCATTTTGGTTAAATCACTAAATAAAGCTACACAGTAATCAGCGCAAGCATCGGCACTTGCATTTCCAAGTGGGCTGAGTGATTCGGCAAAATTATAAAAATCACCAAATCCTTTTATACCAGTTCCCGCAGTTGTTTTTGTTGGCGACTGAGATACAGTGTTTACCCTGACCCTTCTATACTTGCCATAGTGATAACCAAAACTTCTGGTAATACTTTCAAGCATAGCTTTTATATCAGCCATATCAGTATAAAATGGATAAGTTCTTTGTGCTGCAATATAAGTGAGTGCAACTACACTGCCACCTTCTGAAATAGCATCCTTTTTCATCGCTGTACTCAGCATTTTGTGCAATGACATTGCACTAACATCAATACCTTTCATGAAGTATTCATAGTTACTTTCGGTGTAAGGAACATTCTTCCTAATATTTACACTCATCCCGATGGAATGAAGAACGAAATCAATTTTTCCACCGAGCGCTTGCATACTCTCGTCATACAGTTTATTCAAATCATCAACATTGGTAGCATCAGCAGGGATAATACTACTATTGGTTGCATCCGCCAATTTTTTAATTTCTCCCATGCGCATAGCAATAGGCGCATTGGTCAAAGTGAAGGTGGCTCCTTGTTCGTAACACTTTTCAGCAACTTTCCAAGCAATTGAGTTAGCATCTAAAGCGCCTGTAATGATGCCTCTTTTTCCTTTCAATAAATTGTTTGCCATATTGAGAATATTAAAATATTTTGTTTAGTCGATTTCTTATTATTTAATAGAGGTAAATTTAGTAATTAATTCAGTGAGTGTACACAAAAATTGTTCACCAGTTGCCATAACTTTTACCTTAATTTTGCCTTCCCTTTGTTCTTCATCACCCGCAAGTATTACGAAAGGAATTTTATATTCATCGGCAAAGGTCAATTGTTTTTTCATTTTGGCGGCATCTGGGTAAATCGTTGTTAAGACACCGTTTGATCTTAGCTGTTTGGCTAACTTGATATTGTAATTCAGTGAGTCTTCTCCAAAATTGACTAATAATACAGCTGCTTGTTTTTTACTGTGCATTAATTGATCAAATTTATTTATTTGCTCCATCACATCATAAATCCTGTCTACACCAAAAGAAATACCAACACCACTCACATTTGGTAATCCAAAAATGCTGGTCAAATCATCGTATCTGCCACCGCCACAAATGCTGCTATTAAAATCCGTACGGTCATCATTTACCTTCACCTCAATGATGGCACCGGTATAATAATTTAGGCCGCGTGCTAGCGTTAAGTCAAGTTCAATGTTATTAAGGAGCTTAAGGTCATCTTCAAGAAGTTTAAATATGGTTTCTATTTCCAAAATTCCTTTACATCCAATTTCAGAATGGGATAGGAATGATTTTAAATAATTAAGTTTTTCTGAATTGGTGCCTTTCAGTAAAATTATGGGTTGGAGTTTAGAAATTGCTCTTGGGTCAATTCCTTTGGTTTCCAATTCTTCATTCACTTTATCAAGGCCAATTTTATCAAGTTTATCAATAGCGACTGTTATATCAACCATATATTCTTCAGCGCCTATTACTTGGGCAATACCAGCGAGTATCTTTCTATTATTTAATTTTATACTGGTATGAATATTTAATTTATCAAATACTTGATGAATAATTTCGAGCAATTCCACTTCGTTGATTAGTGAGTCGCTGCCTACCACATCGGCATCGCATTGATAAAACTCTCGATACCTTCCACGTTGTGGCCTATCGGCACGCCATACAGGTTGAATTTGGTAACGCTTGAAAGGAAAGGTTATATCATTTTGGTGCATCACCACATAGCGAGCTAATGGAACAGTTAAGTCATACCTTAAACCTTTCTCTGTAATTTGGTTCAATTTTATGGGCTCAGTGCCTTGGTTTATTTTTTCAGCAATTGGTCCTGAATTTAAAATACGAAAAAGCAACTTATCACCTTCATCTCCATACTTCCCTTCAAGGGAATGGAGATTTTCCATAGCAGGGGTTTCAATTTGTAAATAGCCGAAATGCCGGTAGATATTTGCAATGGTATCGAAAATAAAATTTCTTCTCTTCATTATTATTGGAGAGAAATCACGTGTGCCTTTGGGTATGGATGGTTTCAAGAAGCGTTAATCAATTTTTTTTAAAAAGTGAGACATTTAAAGTTAGGCTTACCATTTGATAAGCACTGAATAACACCTAACGAACTAAATTTCTATACTTGATTCTTTTAGGTGTGATATCACCCAATCGTTGTTTTTTATTTTCTTCATACTGTGAGAAGTTTCCATCAAAAAAAACAACTTGGCTATCACCTTCAAATGCTAAGATATGTGTTGCTATTCTGTCAAGGAACCACCGATCGTGACTGATTACCACAGCACAACCGGCAAAATTTTCAAGTGCTTCCTCGAGCGCTCGTAAGGTATTTACATCAATATCATTCGTAGGTTCATCTAATAATAACACGTTCGACCCTTGCTTTAATGCGATTGCAAGGTGAACCCTGTTTCGTTCTCCACCGGAAAGAACTTCTAATTTTTTACTTTGATCAGTTCCATTGAAATTAAACTTACTCACGTAGGCTCGAGCATTGAAAGATTTACCAGCCACGATCATGGTATCGGTTCCGCCACTAATAATTTCATATACTGATTTACCCGGTGTGAGATCATCGTGTGATTGATCAACATATGCTACCTTCACGGTATCACCAACTTTGAAATCTCCATTGTCAGGATTTTCTAATCCCATGATGAGTTTAAACAATGTTGTTTTGCCAGCACCGTTAGGCCCAATAACGCCAACGATACCAGCAGGAGGTAGACTAAAGCTCAGGTTTTCGAACAATACTTTTTCGCCAAATGACTTTGTAATGCTATTCGCTTCAATTACTACACCGCCTAGCCTAGGACCTGGCGGAATAAACAACTCTAATTTTTCTTCTTTTTCCTTGCTATCTTCGCTCACCATTTTATCATAAGCAGCGATACGAGCTTTTGATTTAGCATGCCTTCCCTTAGGGCTCATCCGCACCCATTCCAATTCGCGCTGTAAAGTTTTTTGTCGCTTACTTTCTGTTTTTTCTTCTTGAGCTAAGCGGTTTGATTTTTGTTCCAACCAGCTACTGTAGTTTCCTTTCCAAGGAATTCCTTCACCTCTATCCAATTCAAGAATCCAACCAGCCACATTATCTAGAAAATATCTATCGTGAGTAACGGCAATGATGGTACCATTGTAATTTTTAAGGTGCTGTTCCAACCATAGTACGCTTTCTGCATCAAGGTGATTGGTAGGCTCATCTAGTAATAAAATATCAGGCTCTTGCAATAGCAAGCGGCATAACGCCAATCTTCTTTTTTCACCGCCTGAGAGCTTTGAGACATTAGCATCAGGATCAGGACAACGCAAAGCATCCATTGCCACTTCAATCTTATTATCAAGTTCCCATCCGTTAGCAGCATCTATTGCATCTTGAACTTTACCTTGACGGTCAATGAGTTTATTCATGGTGTCATCGTCCATAGGTTCGGCAAATTTATTGTTGATTTCTTCGAACTCTTTGAGCAAGGCTACAACATTGGCGCAGCCTTCCATCACAATTTCCCGCGCAGTTTTTGATGGATCGAGTTCTGGTTCTTGCGATAGATAACCTACACTATATCCTGGAGAGAATACCACTTCGCCTTGAAATGATTTTTCTATTCCTGCAATGATTTTCATTAAGGTAGACTTTCCGGCTCCATTCAAACCAAGGATTCCTATTTTAGCACCATAGTAAAAACTTAAATAAATATCTTTAAGCACTTGTTTACCACTGCTTTGGTAAGTTTTACTCACCCCTACCATGCTGAAAATTATTTTCTTATCGTCTGACATATTTTTTTAATTTTTAAGAAGGAAATAAAATTCGCAGCCCATCTCAGCTGCAAGCTGCGAAGATCGTAAATTTCGGTAAATTTTAACCGATTAAATTTGAAATTAATTTAGTCTTAAGGTGCAACCCAAACAAGTGATAGTGAGTATGATATAAAGGTGTTGAATACAAAGAACTATTTAGGAGATTCGCGCCAATTAAAAATTGATTAATCAGTCAAAAAATCCAATGAAAAAAATAATTTATCTAACGCTAATAATAGCAGCAATTATAACCTATCAGGCGAAGGCAGGCCAGTATAATTTTACCCTTACTGAGAAGCTTTTAAAACCCGAATTAAGTCAAAAAGAGGTGGCTGTATTTGTAAAAGGTAATCCAGACTTAGTAAAAAAATATTGTGATCAAGTGGGAGCAATTTACAAGTATCAGGCGGGCGATATATCGGCAATCAGGTGCAAATTAAGTAACATAACATCACTCGCTGCTTTACCTGGAATAATTCGAATTGAAGATAATGATTTAAGGCTTACTCCCATGAATGATGTGTCACTTTCACGGAATCATGTGCTGGAAGTACACGGGGGTTTTAATTTACCGCAAGCCTATGATGGAGCCGGTGTGGTAATGGGTATCATAGATGAGGGTATTGATTTCACACATCCTGATTTTAGAAATTTAAATGGAACTAGCAGGATAATGTTTCTTTGGGATCAAAGCTTACCGATAGATGCTGTTTATTCACCTCAACCTTATGGTTATGGTTTTGAATATACCACGAGTATGATTGATACTAGTGTAAGACATAGTGATGTGGGCAGCCATGGCACACATGTAAGCGGAATAGCGTGTGGCAATGGTTTGGCGGTAAATAATTACAAGGGTGTTGCGCCAGCGGCTGATATGATTGTTGTAAAAATGGATTTAAATGTACCTGATAATAATTTTCTTTCTTCATTTGTAGATGCAGTAAATTATGTGTTTACTAAGGCAGCACAATTGGGAAAACCGGCAGTAATTAATGCCAGTTTAGGTACCTATTTTGGATCGCATGATGGGAAAGATATACAAGCCCAAGCCATTGAAAATTTAATAAGTGCTGCACCCGGAAGGACATTGGTTTGCGCAGCAGGCAATGCTGGGTCGGCTCCCATTCATGTGCAGCACAATAATTCTCAAAATGACACCAGCTTTACTTGGTTGCAAGTGCCCTTTAACCCAGCAGCACCTGTGCAGCAAACTTATATTCAACTTTGGGCCGACAGTTTGGACATGATCAATTCTTCTTTCTCAATAGGAATAGATAGAGTGGCTCCTGATGTGGTGGAAAAGGCTGCAGTGGGATTTAGAAGTTTACACACGCAGGTGGGCAATGTAATCACTGATACACTTTACGATGGAAATAACAGATTGGGATATGTGCTGTCTTTTGCCGATTATAATCCGCTAAATAATAGCTACTCTATACAATATTTAATTACGGCCGATAGCATTCGCAATATTAATCCAAATGATACTGCTCGCTACCTATGGCGTTTGATGACCAAAGGTGAAGGAAGAATAGATGGTTGGTGCTTTGACATGATTTTTGACGGCTTACCTGATAGTGTTACATTTCCACTTATCAATAAATATAAAAAACCTGATACTGATCAAACGATTGTGAGCAGTTTTACCTGTAGCGAAAAAGTTATTACTGTAGGCGCTTATACGAATAGGAATTTTTACACAAATGTAAATAATCAACTCGTAAGTTTCCCAACTTTTACACCTGGCCAAATAGCTAGTTTGAGCAGTAAAGGCCCTACCAGAGATGGAAGAATTAAACCTGATATTACTGCAACTGGAGAAATAGTTTTAAGTAGCAGCGTTCAATCACTTGCTAATAGTTTAGCTGCCACCGAGCCAAATAAAGTAGCAGCTGGAAGAAAACATATTAGAAGCAGCGGAACTAGCATGAGCGCTCCAGTAGTAGCTGGTGTAGCAGCATTGTATTTACAAAGGTATCCTACTGCAACATGGGCCCAGGTAAAAGATGCAATTATGGATTGTGCCGACCAAGATGCCTTTACTGGCACCAATGTGCCCAACAATCAATGGGGAATGGGAAAAGTGAATGCTTACAAAGTAATAGCTGGCTGCACGGTGGGAATTGATGAAATAAGCAAAGTCGGAGTTAAACTTTATCCTAACCCTGTTTCATCCACATTGACTATTCTTTTTGATGAAAAACTCGAATCGGTAAATAAAACCATTTACCTTCAAGATATCAGCGGCCGAATTGTTTTCATTTTCACTCCCATTTTAAATGAAACCATTGCAAGATTAGACCTTTCGCAACTGGCTCCTGGTTATTATTCTGTTAAGATAGAAAGCCCACTGGGTACTCAAATAGGGAGTTTAATCAAACAATAAGCTTACTTGTGTTTGCAAATTAGCAATGGCAATTTCAAGCCATTTTAAAGTAGGTGTAACGTTTATTAATTAATTACTTTTGTTGGCCATGCCTACGTTAAGAAATTACCTTTCATTAGTAAAATTTAGTCATACCATATTTGCTTTACCATTTGCCATATTAGGATTTTTATTTGGCTGTTTAGATAACCTTGCCGGGTTGCAATGGCTGTTATTTATTAAAATTATAGGCTGTATGATCTTTGCCAGAACTGCAGCCATGAGTTTTAATAGGTGGGCCGACCAATATTTTGATGCGCAAAATTCCCGAACAGCAATCAGGGAAATTCCAAGCGGGGTGATTAAGCCTACATCAGCTATGTTATTGGTAGTAACTAGTTCGCTACTTTTTTGCATCCTTACCTATTCAATTAATGATCTTTGTTTTTATTTATCGCCTGTTGCGCTGATAGTGATACTAGGCTATTCCTATACCAAACGGTTCACCTATCTATGTCATTTTATTCTAGGAATTGGTTTATCATTAGCACCAATTGGAGCCTATATGGCAGTTGCCAATACCTGTAGTCCATTTATTGTCCTACTGGGTTTTGTAGTGTTAACATGGGTAAGTGGATTTGACATTATCTATGCCCTACAAGATGAAGTTTTTGACAAATCAAATCAGCTTCATTCTATTCCTGTAAAAATCGGAAGGGCAAACGCACTACTATTATCGAGGTTGATTCATTTAATCACTTCACTCCTGCTCATTATAATTGCTTGGCAATTTAAATTAGATAGTTGGTTTGTTTTCGCATCAATATTTTTTATTGGAGCGCTAATATATCAGCAATCCATCGTAAAAGTAGATGATCTTTCGAAGGTTAATCTTGCTTTTGGAACTACTAATGGGGTGGCTAGTTTGGTTTTTGCCCTACTAACCGCTATAGGCCTTATTAGTAAGCTAGCAATGATTTAATTTTTGCATCTAATTTATCTTTAGGAAGAAAATTCCATTCTAAGTCATGATTCATGGGCACAGGCGTATCTAAACTTGCCAATCTCATCACTGGTGCATCCAGATAATTAAAACATTGTTCATTAATTTCAGCTGCAATTTCACCACCAAAACCACCTGTATAAGTATCTTCATGGAATACTAAAACTCTTCCTGTACGTTTAACACTATCCATCACTAAATCTTTATCCCAAGGCAGGAGTGTTCTCAGATCGATTAAGTCAGCATTGATATTTTTATTATTTTCCAAATACTCCATTGCCCAATGAACTGCAAGCCCGTAGGTAACAATAGTTAATTGGTGGCCACTTCTAACCAAGTTTGCCTTCCCTATTGGTATGGAATAATAGCTCTTTGGTACTTGGCCAGCAATAGATCTATACAAAGCTTTGTGCTCAAAGAACATGATTGGATTAGGATCCTCAATAGAAGCCGCTATAAGCCCCTTAGCATCGGCCGGAAATGCAGGATACACCACCTTCAATCCGGGTGTGTGTGTAAACCAAGCTTCGTTACTTTGCGAGTGGAATGGGCCAGCTCCTACAGCAGCACCAGTAGGCATTCTTACTACCACATCGGCATTTTGCCCCCACCTATAATGGCTCTTAGCTAAATTATTAATTATTTGATTGAACCCACAGGTAACAAAATCTGCAAATTGCATTTCGACTATAGATTTATAGCCATTGATGCTTAGGCCAAATCCTGCCCCTATAATGGCACTTTCACAAAGAGGTGTGTTTCGAACGCGGCCTTTACCATATTTTTCAACGAAACCTTGGGTGGCCTTAAATACACCACCATATTCAGCCACATCCTGACCCATGATAACCAGGTTAGGGTGCCTTTGCATGGCTTGATCCATACCTTGAGTAATGGCATCTAAAAACCTTAACTCTTCAGTAGGGTCATTGGCAGTTATCTGAATAGCAGCTGTTGAATTTTGATAGATATCAGCCAATTCGATGGCTGTATCGACTTTAGGAATTGATTCATCAAAGGCTATTGATAAATTATCCTCAATATCTTTTTTTATCGCTTTTCGAAGTTCAGCTATGTAGGCTTCATTGATGACGCCTTCGGCCAATAAGAAATTTTCATAATTAATGACAGGGTCCTTCTTTCCCCATTCGTCAAATAGATGTGGGGGAACATACTTAGTGCCAGAAGCCTCTTCATGGCCACGCATTCTAAAAGTGCGGGCTTCTACCAGTACCGGTCTCGGGTTTTGCCGAATTGAAGCGGCCAGCTTTTTAAAAGTAGTGTAAGTTTCTATAATATTATTTCCATCAATACTAACGCCTTCA
>JBDKJS010000135.1:0-7036 GCA_039806065.1 Bacteroidota bacterium
ATCTCCGAAAGTATTTTGCAAATGTTTTGCTAGAGCTGGTACTTTGGCGGAAATCCATTGAGGATCGAGCAACTTTTCTTGTTTTAAGATGGTTTCATCTGACCAGTCAAATTTTGTTCCATAAGTTATAATGGGAACATGCTGGTTTAAAAATGGAGCTGCAGTGAGGGCTGCATAACCTCCCATGCTGTAGCCAAATATTTTTTGAATGGCATTATGTTGGCAATATATCTGTATTTGTTCGGCAAGTTGTAAGATATTAAAAGGCACAATGGCATCTTGATGATGACCCAAAAAATGAAAAGAGTGTAATAGATAGTTTTCATTTAGCAGAGGCACAAGTGAATTTAGCTCATCAGCATTGGCCAAAGCACCATGCAACAATAATAAATTGACTTTGGTCATGCGCCAAATTGCGTAAGGTGATGGTTAAAATGTTTATACATCAACGTTCCCCAATGCTTATGGGAAAGTACTCCCATCACAGGATGTTTGCCAGGTAATTCAGCCCCATTGAATTGGTATAAGTTGCTCATTAATTTTAAAAGCACGTCCCTATCGTGGGAAAACCCGTTGGGCATGGTACCCTTTTTTTTGGGATCATAAGCAGCCACCGTTCTCGTATTCTTAGGATAGCTAGGTAGTAGCAAGGCAGCCCATTTAAAAATATTGCGCCCAAACCAACTGCTCTTATCCTTAGTGGTTCTGGTTCCTAGTGCCTCCCTAATGGCATCAGCGCAATGACAAATCATCTCATTGGCATTCATTGTTCCCCATTTTGCTTTACTCTCAAGGTTAATGGATTCAAATCTTTTTGTCAATGATTGATAAGCATCCTTGTCGAAGAAATTTTTTTTCATATGCTAAGGTTGATAAGGTTCATTCAATGCATGCAATACCAAACCACTTCTTAGCTTGGGCTCAAACCAAGTAACTTTTGGCGGCATTATTAGATCATTGTCGGCAATGTCAGTCAATTGTTTCATTGAAACTGGAAAGAGTGCAAAGGCTATTTTCATCTCGCCACTATCCACTCTTTTTACCAATTCTTGTAGCCCACGCATACCACCTACAAATTCAATTCGTTTATCGGTTCTTAAATCTTTGATGTTGAATAATGGTTCTAATACATGTTTTGATAAGATGGTAACATCGAGCACTCCAATGGGATCATAATTGTTATATGTGTGATCAAGCGCTGTAAGTTTATACCAATTGCCATCTGCATACATGCTAAATTCATGCAGTGATTGTGGCTTGTAAATGTTAGAACCGATCATTTCAATTGTGAAATTTTTTCTCAGCGCTTCAATTATTGCAGGTATTGTGTGACCATTTAAATCTTTTACAACACGATTGTAATCTAAAATTTGCAATTGGTCATCGGGAAAGTGGACAGCAAGGAAATAATTATATGCTTCCTTACCGTTGTGTTGTCTATTTTCACTAGCCATTTCGGCACCCACCAATGCTGCTGCTGCGGTTCTATGATGGCCATCAGCTACATAGGTAGCCGGGAGCTCGGCAAAGTAATTGGTAATTTGGGTTATGGTTTCTTGCTGATTAACTACCCACATTTGATGCCTTATTCCATCATCGGCAATAAAATCATATACAGGATTGGATTGCACAATTTGTGCTACTACCTCATCAAGACCTTGGTGTTTTTTGTAGGCAAAAAATACTGGTTCATAATTAAGCCCTGAGATACGGACGTGTTTTTTTCTATCTTCTTCTTTGTCAGGTCTGGTGAGTTCATGTTTTTTAATCACATTGTTGGTATAATCACTTACTGCGGCAGCTGCCACTATACCATATTGCGTTCGACCATCCATGGTTAATGCATAGATATAGTAACATTCAGAAGCATCTTGGTTGAAGAGGCCTCTTTTAAACATAGCTTCAAAGTTTGATTTTCCTTTGAGGTAAATTTCTGGCGCATAGTGATCGTGATCGATGGGAAAATCTATCTCTGGTTTTATTACATGATAAAAAGAATGAGAACGGCCACCAGTTTCTATCAACGCCTCTTTCTCATTGAGTACATCATACGGTCTACAAGCAATTTCATGAACTTTTTCAGCAGTGGGTCTAATGCCTTTGAATGGTTTAATAATAGCCATGGTAAAATTTTTTAATATTAGAGCGTTCGAAAGTAAAAAGAAAATAAGAAATGAGGTTGAATTAAATTGTATTAATTTGAACAAAAAAAAGAATGAGAAACGGTATTACGGAATTGCTTGACATTAAGTATCCAATTATTCAAGCTGGCATGATTTGGTGTAGCGGCTGGGAATTAGCAGCAGCAGTAACCAATGCTGGTGGAATGGGTGTAATAGGAGCAGGAAGCATGTACCCTGAAGTATTGCGTACACACATCCAAAAGTGCAAAGCTGCAAGCAAGGGAACTTTTGCTGTTAACTTACCATTATTGTATCCTTCGATAGCAGAACATTTAGAGGTGATTCTATCAGAGCAAGTTCAAGTGGTTATTACAAGTGCTGGTAATCCTACATTGTATACCGAAAAACTAAAAAGGGCCGGCATTAAAGTGATTCATGTAATAGCCAATAAAAAATTTGCACTCAAAGCCGAAGCTGCTGGGGTTGATGCAATCGTTGCGGAAGGATTTGAAGCAGGCGGACACAATGGAAGAGAAGAAACTACCACCTTATGTTTAGTACCCACCATAGTGGATGCGGTGAAAGTTCCAGTGATAGCAGCCGGAGGTATTGGGAGTGGTAGAGCCATGATGGCCGCTATGGCATTAGGTGCTCAAGGAATACAGGTAGGAACTAGGTTTGTAGCTTGCTATGAATCTAGTGCACATCAAAATTTTAAGGATGCTGTAGTCGCTGCACATGAAGGTGATACACAGCTTAGCTTAAAGCAACTTACACCAGTGAGGTTGCTGAAAAATGAATTTTGGAAAATGGTCGCTGATGCTGAATCAAGAGGTGCAAGTGTGGAAGAGCTCACTACCTTGTTAGGTAGGGCCAGAGCAAAAAAAGGAATGTTTGAAGGCGATTTGGCAGCTGGTGAATTAGAGATAGGGCAGGTGAGCGCCTCCATCAATGGTATTGCTACTGCAGCCGAAATTGTAAATCAAATCTGGGATGAGTTTATTGCTACCAAAAACAAGATCTCTGCTCTATCTTTAGATTAGGTTAAGTATGGTAATCCTTTGATTATTAAAGTTGATAACTTCACCTTTGCTAGCACCCAACATGGCTTTACTCAAAGGTGCTTGGGTAGAAAGACTAATGATGTTGCAATTATTCAAAACAATTTTGCCACCAGCATAACCAATGTAATACCAATTGTTTTCTGTTTCTATTAAATGTCCTGCGGTTACACTTTGTAATGGAGGGTTGATAGGTAAGGATAGAAAATTATTTTTCTCCACTTTTATTTTTTCAAGCTGCGCTCCATACATGGCCATATCCTGCTGTCCCATGGCTGTAGCCGTTTCATATTTATCGCCAGCGCTACTTTTTTCTTGATTGTGCACCTGTTGCTGGGCATTGTAAATGGCTGCATTTAGGTCTTGTATTTTTTGTTCAATTAATTGGGTACAATGTTCGATCAGTGAACGTTTTAAGGCTAATGTAAAAAGTGATTTAGATGGCATGTTGTAAAAATAAAAGAGCTGCTAAAAGTAGCAGCTCTCTTAGTTATTTGCTTAAATGTTTATTTGCTACTAATGGCAATTTTCTTTTGAAGTTCTTGAACACTAGCTTTAAATTTTTTGTCAGTATCAATTAGGTTGTTTACGGTTCGGCAGGCATGCAGTACGGTGGCATGGTCTTTACCGCCACAATGTGCACCAATGCTACTCAGTGAAGATTTGGTCATGCTTTTTGCAAAGTACATCGCAATTTGACGCGCCTGGACCACTTGACGTTTACGAGTTTTGCTCTTCAGCATTTCAATAGGTAGGTCAAAGTAATCGCAAACTACTTTTTGGATGTAATCAATGCTCACTTCATGGGTAGTATTTTTCACAAACTTGTCAATCATCTGTTTGGCAAGTTCAAGTGTAACAGCTTTTCTATTCAAGCTAGCTTGCGCTAATACTGAGATGAGCGCGCCTTCTAGTTCTCTTACATTGCTGGTAATAGAATAAGCAATGTACTCTACAATTTCAGGACTCAACTCAATTCCGTCCATGTACATTTTTTTTCGGAGTATGGCTATTCTAGTCTCAAGGTCAGGCATTTGAATGTCGGCACTTAAACCCCATTTAAACCTGCTGAGCAGTCGTTGTTCCATTCCTTGTAAATCTACCGGAGCTTTGTCACTGGTGAGAACCAGCTGTTTTCCGGTTTGATGCAGGTGATTAAATATGTGGAAGAAAACATCTTGAGTTTTTTCTTTGCCAGCCAAAAATTGAATATCATCAATGATGAGCACATCAATCATTTGATAAAAATGCACAAAGTCATTTTGGGAATTGTTTCTCACGGCATCTACAAACTGATGCATAAATTTTTCAGAAGAAACATAAAGCACTGTCTTTTCCGGAAAGTTTTGTTTGATTTCGATCCCGATGGCATGAGAAAGATGCGTTTTGCCCATACCTACACCACCATAGATTAAAAGAGGATTAAATGATGTGCCGCCAGGTTTGTTGGCTACAGCAAATCCAGCCGAACGTGCCAATCTGTTGCAGTCGCCTTCTACAAATCCATCAAAATTATAACTAGGATTGAGTTGCGATTCTACATTCAACTTTTTCAATCCTGGGATGATGAAAGGGTTTCTAATTGCTGCATTGTTATTACCAGGAACATTAAGAGGCGCATTTTTTAAATCTTGATGCGTGGTTCTGGTCGGCAGTTTAACTGTATAAGGATTGGTGCTGGTAGAATTTTCCATCACAATGCTGTATTCTAATCTGCTATCGGGCCCAAGCTGGAGTCTGATACATTTTTTAAGCAAGTTGATGTAATGTTCTTCAAGCCATTCGTAAAAGAATTGACTGGGCACTTCAATAGTTAAAACTTTGCCATCGAGTTTTACAGGTTTGATTGGCTCAAACCATGTTCTGAAACTTTGCTCGCTTACATTGTCTCTGATTATTTTCAGACATTTTTCCCAAACATTAAGAGCTGTTTTCTCCATTTAGTTTTTTCGAGTTTATTGGTTTAGTGAATAATTTTTTTAAAAGGTTTTTTTAGTGGTTGATTGAGTTATCAAGTTTTTGTGTTGATAAAGAAACGAAAAATATTTCGTGAACAAATATTCGAAGAAAAAAAATTAAAAAAAAATTAAATAGCACTTGCATAATTAAAAATTTTTAACGTGGATGCTTCGTGCATTTTTTTCTTAGTATTTTTCTCAAAATAAAAATCAATTCTTCCTAATCTAAGTCCAGCCCATCCTGCTTGTGCAACTAAAACTTTTTTTCCGTCTCTATTGATGATGTTGATCGGTTCATCAAGAAAGGTATGAGTGTGCGCCCCAATGATAAGGTCAATATTTTTTGATTGCTTTGCCAATGCAATATCTGAAATTTTTTCATCCTTGTATTTAAATCCTAAGTGCGAAAGACAAATTATTAAATCGCATTTTTCCTCTTCTTTCAAGTACAAACTTTGTTGTGCAGCAGCCACCACCGGATCATGGTATTGTGTATCGCCACTTAAATTTTTATCAACTAATCCTCTTAATTCTATGCCAAGTCCAAATACGCCAATCTTAATGTCATCTTTGATAAAAATTTTATAAGGTAAAGTTTTACCTTTCATTGGCGTATTATCAAAGTTGTAATTAGAAACGATCAATGGAAAGTTGGCATTGAATAAAATTTTACTGAGTGCATCTACACCGTTGTCAAAGTCATGATTGCCTATACAGCCTGCATCATATTTCATTTGACTCATCAGTTTTAATTCCAATTCACCTTTATATTTATTGTAGTACGGTGTACCTTGAAACATATCACCAGCATCGAGTAGGAGTACATTTTTTTCAGTAGCACGAATATGATTGATCATAATCATTCTTCTATTTGCGCCACCCATGTTAGGAAATTTAGGATGATTTGCTGGAAACGGGTCTATTTGGCTGTGAACATCGTTGGTATGAAGTATGGTTATTTTGGCTACTTCTTTTTTGGCAAATGCATCCAAGGGCCATCCTCCAAGGCTAAGGGCCATTCCAGCCACTACAGAATTTCTGATGAATGTTCTCCTATTTTCCATATTGAATACGTTTATCAAGTTTTGAAAGAATAGGTCTTCCGAGCGCTTGCTCTTGTTTGAAATAAGTTATAATGGCATCTCGTAGTTTGAGATCTATATAGGTTTTATTGGCAGCGGTAGCAAGGAAGTGCAGGTCGTCACCACCGTTAGCTAAATAATCGGAAGTGATGATGGTATAATTTCGGGTGCTGTCAAATGGTTCGCCTTGAATGGTTGTTTTGGTATGCTGGCCATCAGATAGGGTCATTCGTAAACCTGAAACCGGCACACCACCTTTTTTGAAAATAAAATCCAAAACTTTTTTTGTGGTAGAACCATCAAGGGTAATAACCACTACTTGGTTTTCAAACGGCATAAGTTCAAATGCATTGCGCATGGTGATGGTTCCCTGAGGCAAAGGATTGCGAAGGCCACCATTGTTAAAAAAAGCGAAGTCTATATTTTTTTGATAGGACTTTTGATAAATGGCGTTGGAAATACTTAATGCAGCATCGGCTACAAAGTTGCCTAGCGTACCTTCAGGTTGGTCTTTTTCAAGTGGACCTGTAGTGGTTCCAATGACTATGTTCATTTCTTCATCAAGTGCGGTTCTAAATGGAAGAATAATGGCTTCAGTACTTGCGGCCATTGATGTGGCTTGCAAACTATCTGTCATTTCATATTTTACTGTTTTTATTCCTATTAATTTAGGAGTGCTAGTGCAGGCACAAAGAATTAACAGTAATACGCAGTAATAAAATTTGAACATGACTTGAAATGATGTGAAAAATTATTTCAACACAATGATAAATAAAAATTGTTAGCATTGAGATAAAAAAGAAAATAATTTT
>JBDKJS010000136.1:0-3803 GCA_039806065.1 Bacteroidota bacterium
TAAAAAACTAGATCAGTTACTTAAAAGCTTTGCTAACGATGGATCGCCTGAGCTTTCATACCATTATGGTACCAACTTTAGCGATTCATTAAAATCAACCATACAAAAGGAGTTAATAGTAAAAGCAATGCGCGATGCAGAACTTAAGGCCCAACTTATAACCCAAGCCGCTCAACTAACCATTAATGGCATTAAAGACATCAATTACAATTTTACTGCGCCTCCTCCAATGATGGCATACCGAAGTGATATGATGATGCTTAAAGCAGCTGAAGCTTCAGGCATGCCCGATGTGAATGTGCAGCAACAAGAATTTAGTGAGCAAATCGGCATTGTTTACACTGCCATAAAAAAATAACAGACAAATCTTTACATTCAGTGAGCAGCTAACTCATTTTTAATTTGACGTGCACGTTTCCATTCTAAAACAGCTAGTGAAAGTATAATAAGTGTTTCAATTAAAAAGTAGGCCGTAGTTATAGGAGTAGCCACCAGACAAGCTGCTTTAATTGCTATCCCAATAGCCAGGCAATAACCCAAATTTGCAATAGACAAAATGAACAATGGAATATATTTGTAAGGTTTTATAAAAATAAAATTAAACCAACTAAATAAATTGAGCAATAGCACATACCAAATGACTATTTGGAAGCAACCGAGTGTCCACCCAAAATGTTCATTGAAAAATAAATAGGAGGCACTAAGGCCAAACAAGGTAAGCAAGCCACCAATGGCATCAAGAAGACAAATGGTGCCGGTCGCTATATTTCTAATTGGATCCATGAATATTTCAAAGTTACAGGTAAATGCCTTACTTAAAAAGGGCGCCACTTCAATAATGCCGAAAAAATTAGCATCTTTGTAGCACCATGTCCAGCGAAAATTTATATGATCAGCGAGGTGTAAGTAGCTCAAAATCAGAAGTGCATGCTGCTATTGCACAAATTGATAAAGGACTTTTTCCTAAGGCGTTTTGCAAGGTAGTGCCTGATTTCTTAACGGGAGATAAAAATCATTGTTTAGTAATGCATGCCGATGGTGCCGGCACTAAGTCATCCCTGGCCTATGCCTATTGGAAGGCCACTGGTGATAGCAGTGTATGGCGCAATATTGCGCAAGATGCTATAGTGATGAATGTAGATGATTTATTATGTGTGGGATGTACCACTCCAATTGTTTTAAGCAGCACTATTGGAAGAAATAAAAAACTAATCAATGGCGAAGTGATAGCAGCAATTATTCAAGGCACTGAAGAAGTGCTTGAAATGTTGCGCAGCCATGATTTACCTATTTATAGCACAGGCGGTGAAACTGCTGACCTAGGGGACCTGGTTCGTACGGTCATTGTTGACAGTACTGTAACTACTCGCATGGAACGATCGCAAGTGATAGACAATGCAAGAATAGCTCCAGGTGATGTGATAGTAGGCTTGGCAAGTGATGGTCAGGCAAGCTATGAAACCAATTACAATAGCGGAATTGGAAGCAATGGGTTAACGGCTGCTCGTCATGATTTTTTCAATGAGCAAGTGGGAACTGCATTTCCAGAAACTTTTGATCCATCATTGCACCCATCAGTGGTTTATACCGGACCTTATGGCCTCACCGATAAAATTACCATAGATGCACAAGCTTATACGGCAGGTCATCTGGTGCTTAGCCCCACACGTACTTATGCACCACTAATAATTAAAGTGTTAGAAAAGTATAGAAATCGCATTAATGGCATGGTTCATTGCAGTGGAGGAGGCCAAACTAAAGTGCTGCATTTTGTAGATCAAGTGCATGTGGTTAAAGATAATTTACTACCCATTCCACCCTTGTTTAAAATCATAAAGCAAGTAAGCAATTATGCCTGGCGCGATATGTACTCCATATTTAACATGGGACACCGCATGGAAATTTATACTGATCCATCGACCGCAGCAAGTATTATTGAACTTGCAAATTCATTTAATATTGCCTCGCAAGTGATAGGCCATGTTGCACCAAGCAATCGCAAGCAATTAAGCATTCATGGGCCAGAGGGTGTAATAGAATTTCAATAAAACAATCTAAATAAGAGTACAATAATGTTAGACAAGTTAGAGCAGATAGAGAAAAAATATTTACAAGTGGAGCAGGAGCTAAGTCAGCCTGAAGCCACTGCAGATATGAAAAGGTTCACCAAACTAAACCGAGAATATAAGGAAATGCAGCGGGTAGTGGAGCGATATAAAGAGTACAAGGATGTGCTTAGCAATATTGAAGGGGCTAAACACATTGTAATGACAGAAAAAGATGAAGACTTTAAAGAAATGGCTAGGGCAGAATTGGCCACCTATGAAGCTAGGGAGTTGGCGTTGCAAGAAGAGATTAGAAAACTTTTGATACCTCAAGATCCGGAAGATTTTAAGAACGCTGTGGTAGAAGTACGGGCCGGCACAGGAGGTGATGAAGCAAGCATCTTTGCTGGCGACCTATATCGAATGTACATGCGTTATTGCGAGCGTAGGGGGTGGAAATTAGAAACCCTTGAAGTAAATGAAGGTACGGCTGGTGGTTACAAAGAAGTGATCATAAAGGTGATTGGCGAAGGAGCCTATGGGCAATTAAAATATGAAAGTGGTGTACATAGGGTGCAGCGCGTGCCCGATACAGAAACCATGGGCAGGGTTCACACCAGCGCAAGTACGGTTGTGGTATTGCCTGAGGCCGATGAAGTGGATGTAGAAATTAATCCAGCAGATCTTGAAATGCAAACAGCACGAAGTGGAGGTGCAGGTGGGCAAAATGTAAATAAAGTGGAAACTAAAGTAATGCTTACACACAAGCCATCTGGGATTGTAGTTACCTGCCAAATAGAGCGATCGCAACATGCCAACAGAGAGTTGGCGATGCAAATGCTGAGAACGAAACTATATGAACGCGAAGTAAACAAACACCATGAAGAGGTGGCCAAAAAAAGAAAGACCATGGTGAGCACTGGCGATAGATCAGCTAAAATTAGAACGTACAATTATCCTCAAAGCAGGATCACCGATCATAGAATAGGATTTACTGCTTATAACCTTCCTACATTTGTAGACGGTGAAATACAAGAAATGCTAGACGCACTTCAACTGGCTGAGAATGCTGAACGAATGAAAGATGGCATTGCCGATTAGATAGAAGCATTTATCTTACAAAGAATTTACGATTTAAGGTGTTTAAAATATGATCAATTTTTTTATATACACTTGTCCTGCTACGGTTAGCCTCACAGTGTAAACTCCGTTATCGAGAAGTGAAGTAATTGTAGCATTGCTTTCAATTACTTCAGTATACATTAAGACGCCAGCCATATTGAATATCTCAAGAGTGGCCACTTTAGCCAGAGCATTGATTTTAATTTTAAAATTGTTTGTTGAAGGATTTGGGTATATGACAAATTGATCATTCAATCCGAGATTTTGTAAACTAGCGGGATTGCTATAGCCAGTAGAGTCAATGATTGCTAAATAAACATCATCAAAATTAGAGAATGATCCAATGTTAGATTTACCTATTATTCCTAATCTACCATTGTTCAATCTCAGAACGTTTAAGCATCGTTCATTAGAATTAGGCAAACCAACAGAAAAAGTCCCAATGGAATCTAGACTATTGCCTAACTTTGTAATTATAATTTCGGCACTACCGCTTCTATGTCCCAATAGATAGAATCCTCCATTTTGGTTTTTTATAAATTGGTATGAAGTGTAACCATGATTTAAAACTTGTGACCATGAAAGTGTTCCGTTTGTGTCAACAAAGCTAATTCGAGTGGCTGAAGGGCTGCTCAT
>JBDKJS010000137.1:0-14972 GCA_039806065.1 Bacteroidota bacterium
AAAATTTTCTTAAAATTAATAATTTAATTATTCAAATGCAATAACATTTTTAAACACATATTAAAAGCACTAAAAATAGTTACAAGATTTATGAAGCAATAAAATTTTAAAATCCTACATACTCAACTAAACAAAAAGCCAGTCGAAAAATTAATTCCGACCGGCTTCTCTTTTTCAATGGCAATTTATAATATATCAAAACGATCTAAATTCATCACCTTTGTCCATGCCTTGGTAAAATCGTGCACAAATTTTTCATTCGCATCATCACTGGCGTAAACTTCGGCAAGGGAGCGCAATTCAGAATTTGATCCAAAAACTAAATCTGCTCGCGAGGCCGTGTATTTAATATGGCCTGAGCTGCGGTCGCGGCCTTCAAAAACTTCTTGATGTTCATCCTTAGCATGCCATACGGTTTCCATACTAAGCAAGTTTTTAAAGAAATCATTGCTCAAAGTTTCATGCTTTTCTGTAAATACACCCATCGTTGTTCCATTGTAATTGGCGTTTAGTACACGCATTCCGCCTATTAAAACTGTCATTTCAGGTGCAGTTAAAGTAAGCAACTGTGCCCTGTCTATTAGCATGGCCTCTGTAGGTACACTAAGTTTATGCTTTAAATAATTCCTGAACCCATCAGCTACCGGTTCTAGTACATCAAATGAAGCTATATCGGTATCAGCTTGTTTAGCATCCATCCTTCCTGCCGTAAAAGCAACTTCAATCGAATAACCAGCATTTAGAGCAGCCTTCTCAATGGCTACATTGCCAGCCAATACGATTAAATCGGCCAATGATACCTTCTTCCCGCCTAAGGTTTGAGCATTATAAGCTAATTGTATACTAGTTAATTTGTTTAACACTTTCGTTAGTTGAACTGGATTGTTCACTTCCCAGTTTCGCTGAGGGAGCAAAGCTATTCGCGCCCCATTGGCTCCACCGCGCTTGTCACTACCCCTATAAGTACTAGCTGAAGACCAAGCAGTAAGCACTAATTCACTCACGGTTAATCCACTTTCTGAGACCTTTTTTTTAAGCTCCTTCACATCACTTGCATCTATCAATGGGTGATCACATCTTGGTATTGGATCTTGCCACAGTAAGTCTTCAGCAGGAATCTCTTTGCCTAGGTATAGCGTTTTGGGCCCCATATCACGATGCGTAAGTTTGAACCAAGCCCTAGCAAAAGCATCAGCAAATAATTCAGGATTTTGATAAAAATTTCTACTGATTTTTTCATATGCCGGATCAAAACGCAGTGCCAAGTCTGTAGTCAACATTTTTGGCGAATGTTTTTTGCTTTTGTCAAAGGCATCGGGTACGGTATGGGCACCGTTATTATTTTTTGGTTGCCACTGATGTGCTCCTGCTGGCGATTGGGTAAGTTCCCACTCAAATTCGAATAAGTGTTTAAAGAAATCATGACTCCATTGGGTAGGCGTAGTGGTCCACGTAACTTCCAAGCCTGAAGTTATAGCATGCGGGCCTACACCAGTTTCAAATTTACTTTGCCATCCCAATCCTTGAAGTGCTATATCAGCACCTTCCGGTTCCACACCTACTAATGATGCATCACCAGCTCCATGTGCCTTGCCAAAGGTATGCCCTCCTGCTATGAGTGCTACTGTTTCCTCATCATTCATGGCCATCCTTGCAAATGTTTCACGTATGTCGCGAGCTGCAGCTACCGGATCTGGATTCCCATTGGGGCCTTCTGGATTTACATAAATCAATCCCATTTGAACTGCTGCCAAAGGATTTTCTAATGATCGATCGCCACTGTAGCGGCCATCGTCCAACCATTTTTTTTCATTGCCCCAATATACATCTTGCTCTGGCTCCCATACATCGGCTCTTCCGCCAGCAAACCCAAAGGTTTTAAATCCCATCGATTCAAGTGCCACATTACCGGTTAGGATAAATAAATCGGCCCATGAAATCTTATTGCCATATTTTTGTTTGATCGGCCATAATAGTCTTCTTGCTTTATCAAGGTTTCCATTGTCGGGCCAGCTGTTTAATGGAGCAAATCTGTGCTGCCCTGTACCTGCGCCTCCTCTGCCATCGCCTGTGCGGTAAGTACCCGCACTGTGCCATGCCATGCGTACAAAAAATGGTCCGTAATGGCCAAAGTCTGCTGGCCACCATGCTTGCGAGTCAGTCATTAATTGACGTAAATCTTTCTTTAAGGCATCGTAATCCAAACTTTTAAACGCACTCCTATAGTCAAAATGATCATCCATTGGGTTGGACATTTTTGAATTTTGCCTCAGTATATTTAATTTCAGTTGGTTGGGCCACCAATCAGTATTGTTAGTGCCTCCTCCTGATATAGCCATCGGTAGCTTACCAGCATGAAAAGGACATTTTCCTGTGTTTTCCATAAATTAGTTTTAAAAAATTATTGATCTGCGAATATAATACATATACATTTTTGTGGTAGCTCCACTATTGCCAATCTATTAACAAACCATTTTCATTTCGATATTTTAAATATTTCATATATGTTAAAATATTTTCAAGAATTCCATCATCCACTTTTTATTTTTGCTGCCTGCCAAGTTGACAATCAAATCGATCCGCTTCAAGTTTTAAATTATCTACCACAAAATCAGTTAATTATTGCGTTTTACCGTTTTTATTTAGATTAATTCTAAACAAGATAGTACATTTGAATTCTATTTAGAACAATTCTAATTTATGTGTAAACAAATAGTGCTAGAGCATAGTTCAGAAGGCTACGTAATGTTCCATCCTAAATGTGGTTCTTTTCAAATAGCTTTCGGAAACCTGGTTTGGGTATTGACACTTCCGGAGTTAAATAATTTTCATCTTTTGATTAACAAGAGATTAGCCATGGCTTCCAATGTGAAGCAGCCTAATCTGAAAAATATTTATTTAGAAACTCCTGTTTCCAGTATGATGATGGTATTTAGCACCAATGATTTGCATCAGTTGGAACAAATGCTTGGTAAATCTATGACTATATATGAGGCCAAGTTAGTGTTAGACAGTTATCTTCAGGACTAATGAAAATTAAATTTATCTTATTCCCAATCTTGCTTCTTTTGCTGGTGATGAATGCCGCAGCTCAAAGTAATGATACCTTACTGAATGCCTTGATGAAGCTTGGACCACCACCTTCAAAATTTGATCAACTACTCGATAATCTTTCCTTAAGAAGTTATGGAATGTTGAATTACTATAACTACGACTGGCAAATTTGGCCTGATAGACCATCTAATATAGATATGGAAAGGATAGTATTTGAGGGTGAATACAAAATAAAAAATAAGTTCTCCATCTTTGGTGAGTTAGAATTTGAACACGGAGGAACCGGAGTAACCGTGGAGTTTGACCGATTTGAAGAATTTGGCGAATTTGAAACTGATGTAGAAAAAGGTGGCGAAATATGGTTTGAAGAATTTGGTCTAAAGTATGAACACAACAAATATTTAAATTTTAGTGCAGGCAGAATAAGGGTTCCATTTGCATTGAATAATTTTAGAGACGAACCCACAGAATTTTTTACTACCAACTTGCCAGAGATGGAAGCTACCTTACTTCCCACCGCATGGACAGAGTATGGCGCACAAATAAAAGGCCAGATGCAAAACTGGAAATATTATTTAGCCACTGTAACTTCATTGGATGGTAGTGCTTTTAATTCCGCTAACTTCATCAGAAGGGGAATCCAAAAAAGATTTGAATATAGCAATGCAGAAGATATGGCTGTTGCAGCACGCATAGATTATACTATGGGCAATGAGCAATTTATAGGTGCATCTATTTATTATGGTAACTCACGCAACAACCGTCCGAAACGCGATTTAAAAACAGATGCTTACGTAACCATGTTTGATTTACATGCCGTGTACGAATTTGAGCCAATTGAAATTTCAGCTCTGATGATTTATGGCGAGCTTCAAAATTCAGATAAAGTTACCTATGCTAATAGAAATTTATCAAATAACTTAAACGTTAAGAGAACCCCTGTTGGGGCTTCAGCTATGGGATATGCCATAGATGTGGGTTTAGAGGTGTATGATTTACTTCCCCTATTAGGATGTAAACATCCCAATGGAGAATTGGTATTGTTTGCTAGAATTGATAGCTATGATACCATGCACCAAGTGGCAGGGGAGGTGGCAGATAATCCACGTTGGGATAGAACTACGCTTACCTACGGTGTGAATTTTCAACCAATTCCTGAAGTAATATTCAAAGGGCAATATGCCCTACGCACCAATCAGGCCGCTTCACTTAATAAGGAGAATACGCTAAGTTTTGGAATTGGATATTATATAAAATAACAACAACTGTAAAATAACAACTACTATAAAACAATACCTCTATATGAAAAAAGTAATTAACCTACTGTGCGCATCATCAATTTTAATTTTAGTTGCATGCAACAAAGATGATGCTCCTGCTCCAGCTGCTGCTGCACCTAACTACAGTGATAATATTTCAAATATCACTAACAATGTGATCATTGCCACTTATGCCGATTTGGATGCCAAAGTTTCAACACTCGTAAATCAATTGAGCACACTTGAAGCCACTCCTTCCATAGCCAATCTTGAAGCCAGTAGACAAGCTTGGCGAGATGCTCGCAAACCATGGGAACAATCAGAAGGATTTTTATTCGGCCCGGTAGATCAACAAGGGTATGACCCAAATATGGATAGCTGGCCCGTTAATGTAGTAGATTTAGATGCTGTATTGAACAACGGAAATGTGCTCACTAAAGCCTACATTGATGCGCTTGATGGCACGTTAAAAGGATTTCATACTATTGAATATCTATTATGGGGCACCGATGGTAATAAACAATTCAACTCCTTTACAACTCGTGAATTTGAGTACCTAAAAGCTTGTGCTCAAAGCTTGAAAGGTGTTACTGCTGATCTTTACAATGCTTGGATACCCAGCGGTGGCAATTTTTCTAACAACTTACTTACAGCAGGAAATGGAAGTACGCTGTATCCTTCTCAAAAATCGGCATTGCAGGAATTTGTAAATGGGGTAATTACCATAGCTGATGAAGTTGCTAATGGTAAAATTAATGATCCGCTATCAACCGGAGATGTGACCTTGGAGGAATCAAGATTTAGTGCCAACTCCAAGGCAGATTTTGCTGACAATATGCGCAGTATTCGTAATGTTTATATAGGTAGTTTAAGCTCTCTTGGTGGTAAAAGCATTAGTTCAATAGTAAGTGAGACCAATGCCTCATTAGATGCCCAAGTTAAGCAAGCAATTGAGCAATCGATCACAAGTATTGAAGCTATTCCGGGTACATTCACAACTGCAATCACAGCCAATCCTCAAGCTATTCAAGCTGCTCAGACTAAAGTAAGGGATCTTCAAAACATTCTTCAAAATGATTTATTGAATTTTATTAATGGCCTCTAATTATTGTAGATTTTTTATTGCGATATTCATTATAACCATCAGCGTGGGTTGTAATAAGGATGAGGTAACCAATGCATCCCAAGACAGTTCATTGTCCGCTGCTTATTTTAGTGGGGGTAATACTACCATATTCAACAATGGAAGCACTGCTTATGAACAACCTTCCGCAAATTTAAATCCACAAGAATTTTTACTTCACACCGAAGGTGATGCAGCATTTGAAGCCACATTTGTAACGGCACCAGCCACTAACAATAGTGGCTTGGGGCCTTTGTTTAATCAGAATGCTTGTGTTAGTTGCCATCCAAGGAATGGGCGATCGGCCGCACCTTCTAACAGCGATCTCAAGGGTTTTCTTTTAAGGCTAAGCAATGGGGCAGTAGCAGCTCATGGTGCACCTGCACCCGTAGCAGGGTTTGGTGGGCAGTTGCAAACCAAAGCTATTTTTGGTTTACAACCAGAGGGGCAAGTATCCATTCAATATACTTATCAAGTTAATAATTTTCTTGATGGTACTAACTATGAGTTGCAAATTCCTTCTTATCAAATAACGCAAACTTATACCCAGTTGCCTCCTGGCACACATATTTCTCCAAGAGTGGGTCCGGCCATTTTTGGCCTAGGATTATTAGAGGCAGTAAGTGAATCAGAAATTTTAGCCGCAGCAGATCCGAATGATGCTAATGGCGATGGCATATCAGGAAAACCAAATTATGTTTGGAATTATATAGCGCAGCAAATGCAAATTGGAAGATTTGGTTGGAAGGCAACCGAGCCTACTTTGTATCAACAAACTGCTGAAGCTTATTTAGGTGATATGGGTATTACTTCTCCTAATTTTACAACTGAAAATTCTACAGGACAACCTCAAATAGATTCACTTCAGGATGATCCAGAAATAACGGATGACATTGTAAAGGCTGCTACATTTTATGCCCAATCACTGGGGGTGCCGGCAAGGCGTAATATGAATGACCCATTGGTAAAGCAAGGAGCCTTACTCTTCAATGCTGCTAAATGTGCTACTTGCCACAGAAGTCAAATGAATACTGCCCAATTAGCAGGCGTTCCTTCCGTATCCAATCAAATTATTTATCCTTATACCGATTTGCTGCTCCATGATATGGGACCCGATTTAGCCGATGGCTTTGCTGCTTTTAGTGCCAATGGTTCAGAATGGCGTACCCCGCCACTTTGGGGAATAGGGCTGGTGCCAGTGGTCAATGGCCATAGTTACTTTCTTCACGATGGCAGAGCACGCAACCTTTCCGAAGCCATCTTATGGCATGGTGGCGAAGCGGCTGCTAGCAAGCAGTTTTTTGTGAATTTATCTGCTACAGAAAGGTTGGCTATCATCCGATTTTTAGAGTCGCTGTAACTTGACTATATTTGCGTAGTTAAATATTTAAGCATATTTTAAATTACACAAATTCATTGAGCAAAGAAAACTTAATTTATGGCATTAGGCCGATCCAAGAAGCTTTTGCTTCGCAACGCGATATTGAAAAACTTTACATCAGAAGAGGGTCATCGCATTTTGAAATATTGCAATTAAAAAAAATGGCACACAGTGCTGATGTGCCTGTGGTGGAGGTTCCTGTAGAAAAATTAAATTACCTTGTTAAAGGCAATCATCAGGATATTGTGGCCCTCGTATCAGCAGTAAGTTACGCTAATTTGGAAAGCCTGGTATTGTCTATTTTTGAAAACGGAGAAAATCCTGCATTGTTATTGCTCGATAGAATTACAGATGTGAGAAATTTTGGTGCTATAGCCCGTTCAGCTGCTTGCGCTGGCTTTCATGCCATTGTAATTCCAGCTAGCGGAAGTGCAGGTATTACTGGCGATGCCATTAAAACTTCTGCTGGCGCTTTGAACAGTTTGCCTGTTTGTAGAGTGGCCTCACTTAAAGATGCTGTATTCTTCTTGAAGGATAGTGGCGTGCACATAGCTGCCATTTCCGAAAAAAATGCTACTCCTTATTATCATGCTGATCTAAACAGACCTTGTGCTTTTATACTCGGTAGCGAAGAGGATGGCATTTCTCCTGCACTGCTCAAAATGGCTGATAGCAAATTAATCATCCCTATGACTGGCACCATTTCATCTCTCAATGTTTCAGTAGCTGCAGGTATAGTAATGTTTGAATCGCTAAGGCAAAAAAATGCTAAATGATTCGTTTCATAAAGGCTAATTATCTACTCCTCATTGTGGCTACCATAGCTGCTATTACAAGATTTTATAACCTTGGTAGTACTTCTCTTAGTAATGATGAGTTAAGTAGTGTAATAAGAGCTCAATACTCCTCCCTTACCGAACTTTATCAGAAAGGAATTGCAACTGATGTGCATCCAGCTGGTTTACAAATCTTTTTGTACTTCTGGGTGCAACTGGTTGGCGAAAATATCTGGTGGCTGCGATTGCCCTTTGCCATGGCCGGAGTGGGAAGTGTAATTATTTTATTTCAATTAGCAAGAAAGTATATAAGCATGAGTGCTGCACTGCTGGTAGGAGGTATGTGGGCTGTATTATCATACCCAGTGCTCTATGGTACTATTGTAAGGATGTATAGTCTTGCATCTTTCAGTTCGCTTTTAGCAATTTGGTATTTGCTCAAGTATCTTAATGAAGGAAAGTGCACAAAGCATTTGCTGTGTATGTGCATCATGGTAATAATTACAGCTTACTTGCACTACATGGCCTTGCTATTTATCGTATTGGTAGCATTGTATACCATGCTATTTTCGTTTAAAAAAATTGATAGGCCACTTGTGCTTGCTTGTGGCATGATGATTATAGCCTATTTCCCTGCATTTATATTAATAACACAGCAAATAAGTACACAAAGTTTAGAAGGGTTTTTACCGATTCCTACTTCCAATGCTGCTGTTGATTATTGGAATTATTCATGGAACAATAGTACATTGTTAAGCATCGCTTTGCTGATCTTACTTTTGATCAGTATCATCCGACTAAAGTTTGCAAAAGGTGAATGGCTTTTTTATTGTTCCCTTTTTCTATTCTTTGGCCAATTTGTTGTGATGTATTGTTATTCAATTTATAAAAGTCCGCTGTTGCAATACTCTGGATTAATTTTTTCAACTCCATTTGCTTTAGTAGCTGCATCTTATGCTTTGAAAGGGGTCAAGAGGGGTTATTTGATTTCAGTGGTTATTATTTTTTTCGCTGCAAAGACTACTGTAATTGATTGTGCGCATTATGATCGCAATCATTTTGGTGTGTTCAAGGAACCGGTAATGGTTTTACAAGAATGGGAGAAGCAAAAGGGAATTGGCGCTACTACCATTGTATTTAATGTTATCAATCAAAAGTATATTCAGTTTTATTTTAACCAGCTAGGTTTGAAACCAAGTGTAGCTATGTATAATATGGAGCATACCGATTCATTGAAAAGATTTACCAATATTGTGGCCAACTCTAAAACTACCTACTTTTATTATTGCTGGACCAATGCTATCCATTATGACGAAGCTGTGGCCGTTATTCAAGATTTTTTTCCTTTCCAACGGGCACGGCATCGGTTTCATAACAGTGCTATTTATATATTTAGCAATAGAACTAAAACTAACCTTCAGCCTAAATATCAAACAATACTCAATAGCAGCCATGATGCCAACCTACCGATTGAGCAAATATTAAATGTGAATGTGCAGTATAGCGCCACCTTTGAGAAATTCCTAGGCGAACTTCCAATCGAAAAGGGGAATAAAGTTCAATTCGATGTAGATTTTAAAAATTTGAATAAGAAGGCCGCAGCAGTAATCACTATTCAAATGGGGGATAGCCTGCTCCATTACCGAACAATGGAATTGAAAAATTTTGAATTAGCCCAAAGTGGATTGGGCCGGGCACATGTGGTCATGGACATAGATACATTGTGGCCTGAAGATGCCACCCTCAAAGCCTATGTAAACAATTTTGAAAATGACAGTCTTCAAATTAAAAATCTACGGCTTACCGTTTGGGAATAAACTAGCCTATAATTTCTATAATGAAATGTATGCTTATTTGCCGATACAGAATTTGGAAAAGATAGTGCCCAGGATATCTGTGTCAATATCTATCGTTCCGGTAATGTTTCCAATCAGTCTAATGGCTGCCCTAAGGTCAATACAAAGTAAATCGGCACTGATGTTATGGTCCATTTGCTGTTTCACCAGCGCTAAGGTATTCAAGGCTTGTTGGAGCGCATCATAATGCCTCTGATTGGTTAGAATTACATCAGCAGTGGCTACTCCTATATGGTCATTCACTATTTTTATGAGTGCTTCTTTTAATGATAAGATACCTTTACCATCCAGCGCTGATATCTCTAAATGCATGGTTACTTTTTCAAAGGCAAAGAGCTTGCTTTTAGTGAGGTCTATTTTGTTGGCTAAAAGTAGAACATGCTTATCGGGAGGGATGGAGTCAATGGCTGCTTTCAATTCTTCTATTTCATAGTTGGTGCAATCATACATCATCATAACGATATCAGATTGATGTATCTTTTCTTGACTTCTGGCTACTCCTAATTTTTCTATCGGATCAGTAGTTTGCCTTATTCCTGCCGTATCTATCAATCTAAACAAATGCCCCTCAATGGTTATTTTTTCTTCTATCGTATCGCGTGTGGTGCCTGGAATATTGCTTACAATTGCTCTCTCTTCTTGCAACAACATATTGAGCAACGTAGATTTCCCTGCATTGGGTGGTCCTACAATGGCCACGGCAATACCGTTTTTTATGGCATTGCCAAATGAAAAGGTAGCTAATAACTGGGTAATTTCATGGCAAATGCTATTCAACAGGGCCTCAAATTTATTTCTATCAGCAAATGCTACATCTTCTTCGGCAAAGTCGAGCTCTAACTCTAATAGGGCCGTAAATTCAATTAACTGCGATCTTAGTTCATTTAACTTTTGTGCTACTCCACCTCGCATTTGATGCATTGCCAATTTATGTGATGCAGCTGATTCTGCCGCTATTAAATCTGCCACAGCCTCAGCTTGCGACAGGTCAATTTTACCATTAGAAAAGGCACGCATGGTAAATTCACCGGGCATTGCCAATCGGCATCCATGCTGTTGAAGTAATTTAAGGATGGATTGCTGTATGTAAATGGCTCCATGGCAAGCTATTTCTATTGTATCCTCTCCCGTAAAGCTATTGGGCCCTTTAAATTTGCTAACCAATACCTCATCAATGATTTGATCTTCACTTTTGATGATTCCAAAGTGAATGCTATTCGCATCAGCATCGGCCAGCTTAATTCGCCTTGAATGAAAAATACTGTCCACTACGGCATAGCTTTTAACCCCTGAAATTCTAATGACTGCTATTCCTCCCATTCCTGCAGGAGTGGCAATGGCACATATGGTATCTGAAAGATCTAATTGTTCAAGGTTCATTGGATGGTGCAAAAATATAGAATTAATTGGTTTTCATTTTAGAGAAATAACCTACATTCGCAGCAAGAAAAAATATATTTAATAATAATGAGTGTTTTAGTCAATAAAAATAGCAAAGTCATCGTCCAAGGATTTACCGGTACAGAAGGCACTTTTCATGCCGAACAAATGATAGCCTATGGCACCAATGTAGTAGGTGGAGTTACCCCTGGTAAAGGTGGTAGCACACATTTAGGAAAACCAGTATTTAATACTGTAGCCGATGCTGTAAAACAGGCTGGTGCAAACGTATCAATAGTATTTGTTCCTCCTGCCTTTGCAGCAGATGCTATTATGGAAGCTGCAGAAGCCGGTATAGCCTTAATAGTTGCTATTACGGAAGGTATTCCCACTAAGGATATGATCATGGTAAAGGAATATTTGATGGATAAAAATGTTCGACTCATAGGGCCTAATTGTCCAGGTGTAATCACTCCTGAAGAAGCCAAAGTGGGCATCATGCCCGGCTTCGTTTTCAAAAAAGGGAAAATAGGTATAGTGTCCAAATCGGGTACTCTTACTTATGAAGCTGCCGATCAGGTGGTGAAGGCAGGCATGGGCGTTAGTACTGCCATAGGTATTGGAGGCGATCCCATCATAGGAACGACTACACGTGAGGCGGTAGAACTTTTTATGAATGATCCGGATACTGAGGCCATCATTATGATAGGTGAAATAGGAGGTGGTATGGAAGCTGAAGCTGCCAGATGGATTAAAGCAAATGGTACCAAGCCAGTTGTTGGCTTTATTGCCGGTCAAACAGCGCCTCCGGGTCGAAGAATGGGGCACGCAGGTGCCATTGTTGGAGGTGCCGATGATACTGCTGCCGCTAAAATGAAAATAATGGCTGAGTGCGGCATCCACGTAGTGGAATCGCCTGCAGTAATAGGTGCTACTATGGCAAATGTGATGAATAAAACACTTGCCTAATTGTATTTATATAGTAATTTTAATATATCGCTTCAGTTAGATTAATTGAAGCGATTTTTATTAAACACAAAGTAGAAGAATGAAAAAAAAACGAATTGTAGATGTTGTGAATTTGAACGCTGATGCTAGTTGTCTTTCATCTGCCAAATGGCTCAATATGCTCAATGGAGGAGTTGAAAGTTATTTTTTTCAATGGCTAAGTGTTTATGTTAAAACCAATAAAAAAATTGCCCTTGGAATAACTGGAGCAACTGCAGCAGATATTGCTATTCATAACCCTGAGTCCATCCAGTTAATCAACAATAACCCGAATGTTTTTGAAATCATTCTGCGCCCCTTCAGTCATGATATTGCGCTTTTGAGAAGTGCCTTGGGATTTGAATATAATTTAGAATTTGGCAAGAAGACTTTGAGCAAGCTGTTCAAGCATTATACCAATTACTTTTTACCACCTGAATTTATGCTCACCAATGAGCAGATACTTATTTTAACAGGACAAAAGGTAGAAGGTACTTTTATTAATCCCGCTCGGTTCAAGGATGATATCGTGAAACGATTACCCAAAAAAGCTTATGTAGTACGTGGGCTACTCAATAGCTCACTCAATTGTATTATTTTTAATGGTAAGCTCACACACGCTTTCTTAAATGGTATTCATCATTTCAATGCTAGGCAGTGGAATCAAGCAATACTCGAAACCAAGGATCAAACTTCTTTTTGTTGGCGTGATGGTGAAAGTTCTTTTTTTGTTCCTGACGGAAATGTCAGAGAATTGAAATGGCTTAATGCCGAAGATAAAAAAATAGAACGTTGCTTTTTAAGAGACACAGCGCCTGATCTGAATTTTGAGGTGAATGATCAATTGATCGAAAGCAATTACCACTATTATCCTATTCATAGCTTTACCGCATGGATGAAGGAATTTCGGATGATGGGTTACTTGAAAAAAATTGACCAAATAGAAACAGGTTTTAATAAATTAAGCCAAGATCATAAATTCATTTGGCTTCAAGCAATCAATTCAGATATTTTATCGGCCATCGAAAAGGATAGCCCAGTAATAAGAATTAAAGTGGGCCAATCCAAAGCGGCTACCATGCAACACACCATCTGGAGATCTGAAAGGGGTATTGAAGGAGAATACTACTTGCAGTTGCTTGAAAATAACAAGGCTGCCATGGCATACAGAAAAGTTGGAACGGATGCTGCAAGCATTAAATTAAATGGACGAGTTCGATTCCTTAAGCAGTTATCTAAATGATTGGCGAAACAATTAACTCAATACTACGAGGATTGGTAAAATTGCTCCACCCAGTTAAATGGCACAATCTGCGTTATACCAAACCTATTTCTTCAGTATTCGGATTCGAAAGAGGAACCCCTATTGATCGATATTACATTGATCAATTTTTAAATTCGCATAAGCATTACATCAAAGGTACTGTTCTTGAAATAGCTGATAGTTATTATAGTAGTAAGTATGGTGATGCAGTAGGGAAGTTTGAAATATTGCATAAAGATGCAACCGCTATTGGTGTAACTCTTACCGGTGATTTAGAAAATCCCGATACGCTTCCTGAAAATGCAATGGATTGTTTTATTTGTACACAAACATTGAACTTTATTTTTAAAATTGATGAAGCCATGGAAAGCAGTTACAAATTATTAAAACCAGGGGGCTCATTACTTTTGACCGTGGCTGGCCTTTGTCAAATTTCAGCTTATGACTACGATCGATGGGGTGATTATTGGCGTTTTACAGACCAATCGATTAGAAGGCTGGCTACAAAATATTTTAAGGAAAGCAATGTGCGCATTCAAGCCCATGGCAATGTGCTAGCAGCTACTGCCTTAATTCATGGTATCGCTGCCGAAGAACTTACGTTTCATGAATTAAGTGAAACAGATCGTAGCTATCAAGTAATAATTACTTTGCATGCCATTAAATAAAATAATTCATGAAAGCATTTTTGCAATTCACCTTAGTCAATATTCACAAATTTCTTTTCAATAGCCACTATCGATCCTTTCTTTGGTTGCTGTTTAAATATGGCAGTAAAAAACGGTACCTCCCCTTAAGGACCAACATTGCAGGCTGTAAATTTGCTCTTCCTGATGCTCCAAGTTTTGTATGGCAGTTTAAAGAAATTTTTGTAGATGAAAGTTATCACTTTGAAAAGGTAAACTCAGCCCCTTTGATTATAGATTGTGGGGCCAATGTAGGTACCAGCTGTATATGGCTAAGGCAGCGTTATCCTGAAGCACGTATTATTGCCTTTGAAGCAGATCAGGGTATTGCCAAATACTTAGAAGAAAATATTTCGCAAAATAATTTGGATAATATAACTGTTATTAAAAAAGCAGTTTGGACTCATCATGATGGCGTAAATTTCAACAGTGAAGGAGCTGATGGTGGATCAGCTATTAATGCCATTGAAGGTAAGCACCAATTAGTGCCAAGTATTGATTTAAAAGATTTTTTAATAAAACAGGATGTTGTAGATTTTCTGAAAATGGATATTGAGGGTGCTGAGTGTGTGGTGATACCTCATTGTGGCCAAGCATTGAAAAAAGTGAAGAATATATTTATTGAGTACCATGACTATAAAGGTAAATCGCAGCACCTATCGCAAATTTTAGACACTCTGGGAAGTAATAATTTTGAATATTGGATAGAATCAGTGCATCACAAAAAAAGCCCCTTAATGACACAACCTATCAACGGAATCATGTACTTGCAACTTAATATTTTCGCCAAACAATTGAAATAATTCCGCTTTCCCTACTGATGGATACTGCAAAGCTCAAAAAAAATAAAATTGCCATTTTCAATACCTATGCAAACAGTGGTGGAGCTGCAATTGCGGCAAACAGGCAGTTCCAACTGATGTTAGGTCAGGGCTTTAATCTTAGCTTTATCAATAAGGTTGGCGAAAAGAGTAATGGCGGAGTTTTATTCAAAGGATTTTTGGGTACCCTAAGGCATTGGTACACGTTAATTCTAGAGAGAATTAAATTTTTACATTTAGAAAAAAATAGAAACATAAGGTGGAATTTTTCGCCATCAAATGTTGGAAGTAGCATGGTCCATCGTAATGCAATCATGGATGCAGCTTTGTTTCATTTCCATTGGATTAATCACGCTTTTATTTCTTTAAAAGAACTTAAAAGTAT
>JBDKJS010000138.1:0-4862 GCA_039806065.1 Bacteroidota bacterium
TGCAAAACTTCATCACCCTGTATGTAACAGCACCAATCAGCATTTGGATTGGTGAGGTTGAAAGCTTTGTTGGTTTCATCTGCTAGTACTGCTCCACCCTTCCGAATTTCATCATTCCAAACGCTATGGTGAATTTTAATTTTAGTACTATTAATAGATTGAACAAGTGCTAAAGTTTCATCCTCACTATTGCCAACCAATACGATTACCTCATCACATAGGGGAAGAATAGAAGTGATAGCTTCCACAATTGGATAATCATACTTAAGGGCATTTCGAATAAAAGTAAAACCTGAAACAAACATGGGCAATTGCTCTTTAATAACTAGAAAATGCCGGTATAATTATGTGGCGTTAGTTTTTTTAATTCCGCTTTAAGTTTTGGGCTGATGTTCAATTCATCTACAAATTTGTGGAGTGATTGTTGATCTATTTTTGAATTGGTACGAGTAAGTTTTTTCAGTTGTTCGTATGGATTGACAACACCTTCTCGTCTCAAAATTGTTTGGATTCCTTCTGCAACCACAGCCCAATTTTGTTCTAGATCATTGGCTAATGAATCGTGGTTTACAATAATTTTTCCCAAGCCTTTCATCACTGCATTGGTGGCAATGAGAGTATGGCCAAAAGGGACACCAACATTTCGCAACACGGTGCTATCAGTTAGATCACGTTGCAGGCGGCTGATAGGCAGTTTAGCACTGAGATGCTCAAACAAAGCATTGGCAATGCCAAGATTTCCTTCACTGTTTTCAAAGTCTATAGGATTCACCTTATGTGGCATGGCACTGCTACCTACTTCGTGTTCATTTATTTGTTGCTTAAAATAATCAAGGCTAATATAAGTCCAAACATCACGGTTAAAATCAATTAAAATATTGTTTAATCTTTTTATATTATCGAATAAGGCACAAAGATTATCGTAATGTTCAATTTGCGTGGTATACTGCAATCTCTTTAAACCAAGATGGCCTACAAAGGTATCGGCAAATTTATTCCATTTCACTTTTGGAAAAGCTACATGATGGGCATTAAAATTACCGGTGGCGCCACCAAATTTTGCATAATAAACCGTTTTTCTTAATTCAGCCAATTGCCTGTTTAGGCGTTCAACAAATACTAACATTTCTTTCCCTAGTTTGGTTGGTGAGGCAGGCTGCCCATGAGTTCTACTGAGCATTGGCACCTTCATCCAAGCCTTGGCAAGGGAATCAATTTTATTCATGATAGTCTCCCAAGCAGGAATGATTACTTGGGTTGTGGCATCTTTAATAGCAAGAGGAAAAGCTGTGTTGTTGATGTCTTGCGATGTAAGTCCGAAGTGAATGAACTCGATATTAGTTTTGATTTTAGCTTCGGCAATTTTTTTCTTAAGAAAATATTCTACTGCTTTTACATCGTGATTGGTTATGGATTCTATTTTTTTTACAGCAGCAGCATCAGCCATTGAAAAATGTAGGTAAATTCCATTTAGCAAAGAAGTATCTCTTTTAGAAAGTGGCTTTAAAGAATTCAATCCTACTTGATGCAATGCTATCAGGTAGGCTACTTCAACTTGAATTCTATATTTGATCAATGCTGCTTCAGAGAAATACTGTTGCAGTGGCTGTGTTTGTAATGCATAGCGCCCATCGATAGGCGACACGGCATGTAATCTATTTGATTCCATTAAGCGTTCTAAAAGACAAAATTACGGCATTTAATGCTTAGATGTATCAGATAGATCAAGGTTTTTTAATGCTGGCAATTTTAAAGTAGCTACCCAAACACTTGTAAGGGCTATGCTACCACCTATTATTACTGAACGGGTGAGCCCAAGTAACTTGGCTGCCACCCCACTTTCGAAAGCACCTAATTCATTGCTACTGCTAATAAACATGGTAGATACGGAAGATACTCTACCTCTCATGTGGTCAGGTGTAAAGAGTTGTATGATTGTACTTCTAATAACCACACTTACATTATCAAAAGCACCACTTAAAACGAGAATGCAAACCGAAAGATAAAAATTCTTTGAAAGTGCAAATAAGATCATGCAACAAGCAAAAGCACCTACTGAAAACAACAACTTTTTACCAGCATTTTTTACAGGAGGGTATTTGGTCATCAACAATGCCATGATGACTGCACCTACAAAAGGGGCTGCTCTAAGAACTCCAAATCCTTTCTCGTCTACATGCAGCACTTGATCTGCAAAGATGGGCAACAATGCTGTGGCACCACCAAATAATACTGCAATAAGATCCAAGGTCATAGCGCCCAATATCCGTTGATCACTAAATACAAAATGCAGACCTTTTCTAATACTTTTCATCGCTGGTTCGGCATGTTGTTGCTCATTGGGATGGTGGTCAAATTTTATAATAAACAATTGCACAACGCTTAAAACAATAAGAAAGGAAATGAGTAAATCAGTGTTTAACAATCCTGCAAACCCTAAGAGCAAACCGCCCAAAGTACTTCCTGCTACTACTGCAATATGCCAAAATGTAGAATTCCATGCAGCAGAATTAGCAAAAGCCTCGCGAGGTACTAGTTGGGTCATAAGAGCGAATTGCGAAGGGCTGTAAAAGCCTCTGGTGACACCAATAAGAAACATCACTAAATAATAAGGCCATAGCAAATTTTGGCTTAAGAAATTATCGGTATATAAAAGCACGATACTAGCCACCAGATACGTAGCTACACAAGTAATGAGAATATATTTCTTATTATACCTATCGGCTAATAAGCCCCCATACAAGGCAAACAAAACAGCCGGAATCACTTCAATCAACCCCAGCAACCCTAAAGACAGCGCATCCTTTGTGATGGCATACACCTGCCAATTGATTACTACAAATTGAATTTGCAAGGCGAGCGTTGACATAAATTTAGAAAAAATAAATCTTCTAAAGTCTAGTATTTTAAATGCGGCAAAAGGATCATTGATAGGGTTAGTCATGCTTGCATTTCAGATAAGGTGAGCCATCGCATGGTTTTATGTTCAAGTAAGTTGTTTATTTCCTCAATTTTATTCGACATTGTAACAAGTGCTTCATGATCGGTGCTAGAGCCTAGTAGTTCCATGAGGTTGATCTTCTCTTGTTCGAGTTCTTGAATCTCTTTTTCTAACGTTTCGAACTCAAATTTTTCTTTGAAAGAAAGTTTCTTCGATTTAGAAGTATTCACCTCTTGTAACTTAGCAGTATTTTTTTCGGAAGAATTGATTTGCTTTTGAAAAGCTGCTGTTTCTTTTTGAAGCAATCGGTATTCAAAATAGGATCCATTAAAATCCTTGATTTTTCCATTGCCTTCAAAAACAAAAAGATGATCCACCATTTTATCAAGAAAATAACGGTCATGTGAGACTACAATCAAACAGCCTTTATAATTCATCAAAAATTCTTCGAGTGTATTGAGCGTGATTAAATCAAGATCATTCGTAGGTTCATCAAGAATTAAAAAATTAGGATTTTTAATTAATACCGTAAGGAGATACAACCTTCTTTTTTCACCCCCGCTTAATTTTTGGACAGGACTATGTTGAACAGCCGGTGGAAATTGGAACAAAGTTAAAAAAGCAGAAGCATTTACTTTTGAGCCATCAGCAAGTTGTATCACATCAGCCACATCCCTGACAATATCTATCACTCTTTTCTCGGGCGAAAACTTTATACCCTGCTGCGAGTAGTATCCTAGCTGAACTGTTTCACCTAAATTAATTTTTCCCGAATCGGCCAACTCGGTACCTGCAATTAGATTTAGGAAAGTAGTTTTACCTGCACCATTACTCCCTACTATGCCAATGCGTTCACCAGTTTTAAAAGTATAGTCAAATCCAGATAAAATAATGGAACGATCAAATTGCTTATAGACTTTTTTAAATTCAAGAACCTTTCCTCCTATCCTATTCATTTTTACATTGAGTACAAGATCTTCCTTCTTTTTTATTCCTGTCAATTTATCTTTCAAATCTTGATAAGCGGTAATTCTTGCTTTTGATTTTGTACCTCTAGCCTTTGGCATTCTTCTAATCCATTGCAATTCACTTTTAAGCAAGTTTTTATCTTTAGATTGTTCGCTAGCAAGCGCAGCTTCGCGTTCGGCCTTTTTTTCAATATAATATTCATAATTGCCTTCATGTTTAAATATTTTCCCAGCATCCAATTCAAAAATTGTATCACAAATATTATCGAGAAAGTACCTATCGTGAGTAATAAGCAGCAAAGTAATTCTTTCTTGATCTAAATAATCTTCGAGCCATTCTACCAATTCTGCATCAAGATGGTTGGTAGGTTCATCTAAGAGCAATATATCTGGTTTGCTGATGAGGACCTTGGCTAAAGCAACTCTTTTTTGTTGTCCACCACTGAGAGAGGAAAACTTTTGATCAAGGTCATGGATGTTTAATCTTCCTAAAATTTGCTTTACGCGCGCTTCTATGTCCCAGCACTGTGCGTTCGTAATGGCATCGCTAAGGAGTTGCATTTGGGCTAGTGCTCCCGAATCGTGCGTGAGTTCATATTTTCTAATTGCTGATTCATATTCTCTAATAAGTGCAAATTCTGCTAGGCCACTATCAAAAATAAAATCAGCTACAGTCGAAAGTGCTGATGCAGTTACATCTTGTTCTAAAAATCCAATTTTAATTCCTTTTCTGAATGAAACTTGCCCATGATCGGGAACTTCACGTCCCATTAATATTTTAAAAATGGTACTCTTCCCTTCTCCATTGCGTGCTATCAAGGCAGCTTTCTGACCTTCAGCAAGTCCAAAACTAATTTGACTAAACAATTGCTTATCACCATAACTCTTACTAATCTTTTCAACCGATAAAATATTCATACTACAAAGGTAAAACTTTATAAGCAGTACTAAAG
>JBDKJS010000139.1:0-7767 GCA_039806065.1 Bacteroidota bacterium
GTTGTAAAAGTCATACCAGTTGCCAGCAGGTAAATAAAATTTAGCTAAACTCTTATCAGTGCTAGTGGGGCATACCAATAATCCATTGCCACAGAAAAATTGATTTTGATAATCGCCATAATACACTTTATTGTCATGAGGGTAGTCTATGGCAAGTGACCTAGCCACAGGCATCCCTGTTTTTGAAGCTTCGTAAAAATGTGAGTATAAATAAGGCATTAACTTATACCGAAGTTGAATATAATTTCTTGATATTTCTTCTACTTCTTCCCCATAGGCCCATGGTTCGCAACTTCGGCTATTGATCATGCTATGCCCTCTCATAAATGGAGTGAAGGCTGCAATGCTCATCCAACGGCCAAATAGCTGAGGGCTACTTCCTCCGGTAAATCCTCCAATGTCATATCCTGCATTGGCCACGCCACTGAGGCCTAGCGCATTTACCAATCTAACCCCTAACAACATGTGATCATCATAGCTCTGGTTATCGCCAGTCCATATGGCACTGTAACGTTGTACACCGGCAAAGCCTGCTCGAGTTAATACAAAGGGCCGCCTGTTTAACAGTTTTTTAGTTCCTTCAAATGTGGCACGAGCCATTTGCATACCATATACATTGCGTGCACGCATTGTGCTACTTTTATGACCATCAAAATCAAAATTCATGAGATTGGGTAAGCGTTGCCCCCAAGTAGCTATTTCATTCATATCATTCCAAAAACCATCAATGCCATCATTTACATAACCTGTAAATTGCTTACCCCACCAATCGCGCGCTTTTGGATTTGTAAAATCAGGGAAATTACACCAGCCCGGCCAAACTTCCCCTTTATAGTTGGTACCGTCTGGATATTTTACGAAGATATCATCCTTTAAGCCTTGCTCATAGGCAGCATAACCCTTCTCTACTTTTATTCCTGGGTCCACAATGACTGTAGTGTGAAAATTGAGTGCTTTTAGTTCGCTCAACATTTTTTGTGGTTGAGGAAAATTTTCAGGACTCCAGGTAAAGAGTTTGTATTTATCCATGTAGTGAATGTCTAAGTAAATCACATCGCATGGTATTTTTTTATCTCTAAATGTTTTGGCAATACTCACTACCTCATCCTGTGGATAGTAGGAATAGCGACATTGCTGGTATCCGATACTCCATAAACTTGGCATGGGCATTCTACCTGTCAATGATGTATAGTCTTCAATGATACCTGCCACCTGGCTGCGGTAGATAAAATAGTAGTCCATATCACCTCCCTCAGCAGTAAAAGAGCTGAATCGATCTTGTGATGCACCAAAATTAAAATGGCTCTTATAGCTATTATCCATAAATATACCATATTGCAACCCATCGTGTAAACCTATATAAAACGGTATGCTCACGTAAATTGGATCAGTGCCTGGTGTATATCCAAAGGCATCGGTATTCCACATTTCATATCCATTGCCTCTTCTATCTAAATTTCCGGTTTTTTCTCCAAGACCAATAAAACGCTCACTTGGAAATAATTTTTTATACATGCTTACCTCATCGCCCAAAAATGAAAGTCCAAATCCCTTGTCATCTTCATTTATTACTTGTCCATCAATGGTAAGAAAGCTAAATCTGGTAGGTGCAAGGTCAATTTTCACTTGCATGCTATCAGTTTTAATCAAATAATGGGCATCAGTCTTGATTAGACTAATTTTAGTAGGTTGAGGCTTTCCTGTAACTGCGTATGAAAAATCATCTGCAAATTTACTCCGAGCAGCTTTTATCCTAAACACAGTAGGACTAAAAACTGAAACACGAAAGATGGCGTTTTCAGCTTTTATTTCAAATACTTGGTCGCTTTGTTTAAGTTCAAGCAATTTTCCTGCGCTAATGTTAGTAATTTGTTGAGATTTTACGCTAAGTGTAAAAAATACACTAAGTATTAATGCACAAATAGTTGTATTTTTAAGGAATGATTTTTTTATTTGCATATGAAGTAAACTTTAAATTGAGCTGCGAAGTTAAACCAAAATTTTATTTCACCATTTAAAATAATTATTTACATTAAAAGCTAAAAGTTAAATCTAAATCAAATGATCAAAAATTACATTAGAAAATTATTGCCATTGGTAATTGCCTGTTTTATGAGTGCTGCGGCACTGGCGCAATCAGGTACAGTCACCGGTATAGTTGTGGATGGTAAGGGAGAATCCATTCCGGGAGCTACTGTTAGGGTCGAAGGAAGTTCGCAAGCTGTATCTACTGATATGGATGGAAAGTTTACGCTTTCGAACGTTAAATCAGGGGAGGTAAATATCGTAGTTTCTTCTATTGGAATGGCTACCACCACCAAAAGATTAACGGTAGTTGATGGCAAAACCACTTCTTTTAATTTTAAATTAGCTGATGGAAGGATTAATCTTGATGAAGCGGTAGTAGTGGGGTATGGTTCTACTCGAAAAAAAGATCTCACTGGTACTGTTACTTCAATTGGAGAGAAAGAATTTAATAAGGGGATCATCACCACGCCTGATCAGCTAGTAACAGGTAAAGTAGCAGGGGTGAAAATTACCAGCAATGGAGGGGCTCCAGGTAGCGGAAGCAGGATTAGAATAAGAGGTGGATCTTCATTAAGTGCTAGCAATGATCCATTGATAGTAATAGATGGGGTTCCAGTAGATAATAATGGAATTTCCGGTTCGCCAAATCCGTTGAGCTTAATTAACCCGGCCGATATTGAAAACATAACCCTATTAAAAGATGCTAGTGCAGCGGCTATTTATGGTGCGCGTGCAGCCAATGGTGTTTTAATTGTTACTACTAAAAAGGGCTCGAGCGATAAATTAAAAGTAGAATACAATGGTTCTTTCTCTTATAATGATATTGTCAAATTTGTGGATGTGATGGATGGCGACCAATTTGGAAAAGCGGTGAGAGATAGCGGCACTGCTAATCAAATTGCATTGCTAGGGAATGCCAATACCAATTGGCAGGACGAAATTTTTCAAAACTCATTTACATTTAATAACAATGTGAGTGTAAGTGGTGGCATTAAAAAACTCCCTTACAGACTCACGCTCGGTGTATTAAATGAAGATGGTATTTTGAGAAGATCAGAATTGGACCGATACAGTGCCTCCCTCAACCTTGGCCCCAAATTCTTGAATGATAAATTAAGTGTGGATGTGAATGTGAAGTATAGCCAAACCAAAAGTTTCTTTGCCAATCAAGGTGCCATTGGAGCAGCCATTGCATTTGACCCTACTCAAACTGTAAAGGCAGATTCAGCAAAATACTTACCCTATGGAGGATACTTTGAATGGTTAGATGCACAAAACAAACCGATTACTGTAGCTACTAGAAATCCAGTTAGCTTATTAGAACAGCGCCAAGATGAAAGCACAGTTAACAGAATGATCGGAAATATTAACCTAGCCTATGACCTGCCTTTTGTTAAAGGTCTAAAAGCTAATTTAAATTTAGGTACTGATATTAGCAATGGGGTTGGTAATATTTTTGTTGACACCACTGCCGCATCTGATTATTTTAATAAAGGACTGGTTACAGAATATGATCAAGAAAAATCTAATCAACTCCTCGATTTTTATTTAGTTTATGCTAAAGACTTAGCAAAAATCAAATCGAAACTTGAATTAACAGGTGGTTATTCCTATCAGTTCTGGGAAACGAGCGCTCCAAGTTTTCCTAATTTAAATGTATTGGGAGATACAGTGGTGAAGGTGGGACTACCTTTCTTTACTCAAAATGCCTTGATCGGATTTTATACAAGACTAAATTATTCGTTTAAAGAAAAGTACCTCTTTACTTTTAATCTAAGAAATGATTATTCATCTAGATTTTCTCCTGATGTGCGAGCAGGTTATTTCCCGTCAGCTGCATTCGCATGGCGATTGAGCGATGAGAAATTTATGAGTAAGTTTAAAAATCTTTCTGATTTCAAAGTGCGGTTGGGTTATGGATCGGTAGGACAACAGGATATAAATAATGACTACGCCTATATTGCCAATTATAGCCAAGGTACACCTACTGCTCAATATCAATTCGGAAATGTGTTTTACAATGTACTTAGACCAGATGAGTATGATCCAAATTTAAAATGGGAAGTAACCACCACTTATAACGCAGGTATCGATTATGGTTTTTACCAAGGTCGCATTAATGGTAGCATAGATTTGTATCAAAAGTCTTCTACTGATTTGATAGCTTTTGTTCCCACCCCTGCAGGCACTAATTTCTCTAATGCTATTTTAACTAATATTGGTGAAGTTCAAAATAAAGGTTTAGAAATATCTTTAAATGTAGTGCCAATTGCAAAAAAAGATGTTGAATTAACTATAGGAGCTAACCTTACTTATAATAAAAATGAAGTAATTGCTCTTTCGCAAACTAAGAGTGATACAGATTTGGTGAATGTGGGTGGCATAGCAGGAGGCGTTGGTAGCACCATCCAAGCTTTTGCACCAGGGTATAGTGCATTTACTTTCTTAGCCTATAATCAATTGTATGATGGTAATGGTAAACCCCTTGAAGGAAAATATGAGGATATAAATGGTGATGGTACCATTAATGAAAAAGACCTTGTATTGAATGGTAATCCTGAGCCTAATATTTTTGTGGGATTGAACGCAAACCTACGATACAAAAGATGGAATATAGGATTTGTGATGAGAGGTGAATTTGGCAGCGAAATGTATAATAACGTTTCAGCCTTGAGAAGTAATTTTACTTCAGTAGGCGGATCAGTAAAAGCGCTAAACAATCTCAGTACTGACTACATCAACCAACCTTTTAAGACTGAGCAAATTTTAAGCAATTATTGGATTCAAGACGCTACCTTCATTAGAATGGATAATATAAATGTAGCTTACCAATTCAAGCCTTTGAATAATGGTAAAATAGGATTGGGTCTTTCATTTACAGTCCAAAATGCTTTTGTTATAACTAAATATGATGGTATAGATCCTGAGATAGCAGGTGGTATTGATAACAACTTATATCCTCGACCTAGAATTTATACCCTTGGCGTAAATCTTAAAATCTAACACAACTATTAGTTTCAGTTATTTGTTAATCATATAAAAGAATTAAGTAAAATGAAAAAAAATTTTTTAACTCACGGAACAATAGTACTCATAGCAATACTCATGCTTAGTACTACAAGTTGTATGAAAGATCTTGATCTTTCACCGAAGTATGGCTTAAATACCGAAAGCGTGTACAATGATCCTGCTAACTACAAAAGAGTATTAGCAAAAATATATGGAGGATTTAGTCTTACCGGAAACCAAGGCCCAGCAGGTAATCCTGATATCAGCGGCATCGATGAAGGATTTAGTAATTACATAAGGGTGCTATGGAATTTGCAAGAAGTTACTACTGATGAAGCAGTTTGTGGCTGGCTCAATGACGCTGGCATTCGCGAATTGAATACCATGAACTGGTCTTCACAACATCCTTGGGTAAGAGGGATGTACTACCGCATCTATTTTGAAATAACCCTATGTAATGAATTTATTCGCCAATGCGATGATGCGAAACTGGCTGATAGAGGATTTTCAGAAACTGACAAAACTGCCATTAAAGGGTTTAAAAATGAAGCAAGATACTTGAGAGCACTTTCTTATTATCATCTAATGGATTTGTTTGGAACAGGTCCCTTTATTACCGAAGCCGATGGAATTGGAGCATTCTTCCCTCAACAAAAAGATAGACCCTTCTTGTTTAGTTATGTAGAGTCAGAATTATTGGCCGTAGAGCCGCTATTACCTGCACCTAAACAAAATGAATATGCACGTGTAGATCAAGCTGCTGTGTGGAGCTTACTTAGTAGAATGTATTTAAATGCTCAGACTTATATCAATACATCTAAATTTAATGAATGCGTTAACTACAGCAATAAAGTAATCAATGCTGGATATGCTCTTGATGCTGATTATAAACACCTATTCCTTGCCGATAATCATTTGAGCAATGAAGTTATTTTTCCCATAGTTAGTGATGGATTGTTCACTCAATCGTATGGTGTTACAACCTTTTTAATCCATGCAGCAATTGGCGGAAGCATGCCTGCTAGCCAATTCGGTGTAAACGGGGGCTGGAGCGGCTTGCGGTCAACCCGCAAACTGTATGATGCTTTTGGTGCTGATACACTTACTGATGGTCGCTATTTATTTTATACAGCAGGTCAATTTTTAGATTTTTCAGCCAATAATCAATTAGGAACTTTTACTCGTGGTTATGCCGTAACTAAATGGAAAAATATAACTCGTTCTGGAGCAGCTGGCAGTGACAATACGGGTAACTTTGTTGATACAGATTTTCCGATGTTTAGATTGGCAGAAATGTATTTGAACTATGCCGAAGCTACGCTAAGAGGCGGAAATGGAGATCAAGCAACTGCCATTCAATATATCAATCGCTTGCGTGACCGTGCTTTCGGTGCAGGGATTGGTAATGTTGCAAGCATTGATCTACCTTTTATACTTAACGAAAGAGCTCGAGAATTGTATTGGGAAGGTCACAGAAGAACAGATCTTATTCGCTACGGTTTGTTCACCGGGGGTGCTTATGTTTGGCCATTCAAAGGTGGAGACTATGCTGGTGGTGCGGTGAGCAATCATTTAAATGTTTATCCTATTCCCGTAAGTGATCTTACTGCTAATCCAAATCTAACACAAAATCCAGGGTATTAAAACCTGTGATGATAGGTTGATCAAAGGTTGTATTGATGAGTTGTAAGCCAACTTTTAATACAACCTTTGTTTTTTGCAAACTATGATTACCTTTATTCATTCTATCTATGCAAATAAGCATACTCAAATTATTAAACATTCTGGTACCAATGAAACTAAAAATCCCAATCCTTTCGCTACTATTACTAAATGTATTAGGTGCCACCGCACAAGCTGTGTTACATGATAATAAAACCACTATGATGGATGAACTTGCAACCATGGATAATTTACCATCGTGGAAGTCGGCAGTGATGTATGAAGTATTCGTTCGCTCATTTGCTGATGGAAATGCAGACGGAATTGGAGATCTTAAAGGCTTGACGCAAAATTTAGAATACATTAAAAATTTAGGTGCTGATGGCATGTGGATGATGCCGATAAGTCCCGCCTCAAGCTATCATAAATATGATGTGGTAGATTATTTTGGAATCGATCCAGAGTATGGCACTATGGAAGATTTCAAAAGATTTGTAGAAAAATCGCACGCATTGGGTATGCGCGTGGTGATTGATTTAGTGCTCAATCATTGTGGTAGCAAGCATCCTTATTTTATTGATGCCAGTGGCAATAAACAAAGTAAGTATCGCGACTGGTTTGTGTGGTCTGATACAAGTAAAATTACTACAGAAAAGCAAAATTGGTACTACTCCAAAGGCACCAATGGAAAATATATCCAAGGTGAGAAATACTACGGATTCTTCTGGAGTGAAATGCCAGATTGGAACTTTGACAATCCTCAGGTAGAAGCTTATATGATTAGCATTGGAAAGCATTGGCTTGATCTAGGGGTAGATGGTTTTAGACTAGACGCAGCACAGCATCTGTATCCTAATGTCTCTGATCCTAAGACACACGCTTTTTGGAGGAAATTTAGAAAAACAATGCAGGGAATCAAGCCCGATTTTTATATGGTTGGCGAAGTGTATAATGCTAAAAGTGTAGTAGCGCCATATCTTCAAGGTGGCATGCATGCAGCGTTTAACTTTGATTTAGCTGAAGGGATCTGTAAATCAGTGGTGAATGGGAAAGATTCAGGCCTGGTGG
>JBDKJS010000140.1:0-6795 GCA_039806065.1 Bacteroidota bacterium
CCCGAAATTGCCGATTACCCTTTCACTACCTTGGTACCCAACCTTGGTGTGGTTAGTTATAGAGAGGGAAGATCATTTATAATGGCTGATATTCCGGGTATTATCGAAGGTGCACATGCCGGAAAAGGATTGGGGCATCGCTTTCTTAGACATATCGAAAGAAACTCTATTTTGCTTTTCATGATCGCTTGCGACAGTAGTAATATTAAAGCTGATTATAAAACCTTAGTTAATGAATTAGATCTTTATAATCCAGACTTATTAGATAAGGAAAGAGTACTAGCCATAACCAAATGTGATATGCTGGATGAGGCAATGTTGAAAGAGTTGAAAAAAGAATTGCCACGGGGAATAAAAACTGTGTTCATATCTTCTGTTGCTGGATTAGGCATCACAGAGTTGAAAGATGTACTTTGGAGTGCATTAAATGCATAGTGTCTTAGAATCAATCATCCAGTTAGACGAGCTACTTTTTTTAAAGCTCAACTCATTGCACCATCCTTACTTGGATGATATGATGTGGTACATTTCTTCTATACCATTTTGGATTCCATTTTATTTTTTCCTCCTTATTGTCCTTTGGAGACAATACCCTAGAAGTTTTAAATGGATACTTTTGTTTTTGTTTCTTACTATTTTTCTATCCGATCAAATTTCAAGTTCATTGATTAAAAATTTAGTAGAACGACCTCGCCCCACCCATCAAGCTCACCTTGTTTCGCAGATACACACCCTTCGAAATTATAAAGGAGGACCTTTCGGTTTTACATCATCCCACGCATGCAATAGTTTTGCATTGGCAGCCTTTCTGTTTTTTCTTCTAAGAAAAAAAATGAAAATCCTTCCCATGTTTATGGTTCTATGGGCATTGGTAGTGTCCTATAGTAGAATATATCTTGGCGTCCATTTTCCATTGGATATTATATGCGGTGGTTTATTGGGCTGGTTTATAGGATGGTATATGCAAAAAAGATATCGATTTTATTTTATTAATAGAGCCAAATTGAACAGGTGGAGTTTTAAACGATCTTCATCGCAATTATTTGATAGATCATAATATAAGTCAATTAGTATGAAAATAATTAAATTAATAACTCTCGTTTTATTAAGTTCAAATTTAGCATGGGCTCAAAAGCCAACTGTCCTTAAAAGACCTAAATTAATAGTGGGTATAGTAGTAGATCAAATGCGGTATGATTATTTATTTAAGTATTTTAATAAATACTCTGAAACAGGATTCAAACGATTGCTAAATGAGGGCTTTAATTTTTCAAATACATTTTATAATTATGTACCTACCTATACTGCTCCAGGGCATGCATCAATTTATACTGGTACTACTCCAGCGGTGAATGGTATTATTAGCAACGAATGGTATAGTAGAATAAGAGGCAAATCTATGTACTGCGTGGGTGACACCACCGTTAAACCTGTAGGAACCACCAGTATTAGCGGAAAAATGTCTCCCAAAAATTTACTTTCTACCACTATTACAGATGAGTTAAGATTGCATACTAATTTTAAGTCAAAGGTGATAGCCATAGCCCTGAAAGATAGAGGCGCCATTTTACCTGGCGGGCACACTGCTAATGCTGCATATTGGCACGATCCCTATTTGAATAAATGGATCAGTAGTACTTACTATATGGATTCGCTCCCTCAATGGGTGCAAGTGTACAATGCAATGAAGAGGCCTGACGAACTATTATCTACACCATGGCAAACATTGCTGCCCATAACCTCTTATACTGAAAGCACTACTGATGATAATCGATATGAGTCTACTTATAAAAATGAATTAAGACCAGTATTTCCTCATAGGGTAGATACACTTCGCAATAGTGATCAAGAGCTCATTCGCAGAACTCCTGCCGGTAATGTTTACACTAAGGAGTTTGCTTTGGCTGCTTTAAAGGGTGAAGAGTTGGGTAGGAGTGAAGGCACTGATTTTTTAGCCATTAGTTTCTCATCACCCGATTATATAGGCCATCAATTTGGTATAAACTCGATAGAAGTGGAGGATAATTATTTACGATTGGATAAGGATCTAAGCGATTTGATTGACCACCTTAATATCAATTATGGAAAGAGCAACTATTTACTTTTTCTTACCGCTGATCATGGGGCTGCCCTCAATGTTGACTTTTGCGATGACCATGATTTACCGGGTGGCAGGTATAAAGCCGTAGTGGAAGATAGCTTAAAAAAGTACTTAAACCTTTTGCATGGTGACGGGAATTGGGTGCTAGATGCCAATAGCCATCAGATATATTTAAATAGATCTCTAGCATCAGAAAAGCAAGTGGAAATTTGCGTTTTGCAAAATGAAGTAGCTACCTATTTGCTAAACTTTCCAGAATTTGCATTTGCGATGACTGCTTGTGAATTGAACAAACAAATATTGCGCGATGGTTTAGCTAGTTTTTTACAGAAAGGATTTAATCCACAAGCTTCTGGTGATGTCAGTATCGTTTTGAATCCTGCTTGGATGGAATGGGGTAGGCCTGGTACCACTCATGGTGCGGCATATAGTTATGATACCCATGTTCCATGGATTATGTACGGTTGGAATGTGAATGCTGGTAGTACGCATACTAAGGTGGCGATTGAAGATATAGCACCCACTATTTGCAACTTTCTAAATATTGGATATCCGAGCGGCACCACTGGAACTAGCCGACTTTATGAAATAAATAAATAATTTTATAATTTATTTACTAGTTTACTGCAGGCTCTATGAATAATATCAAATGTTTTTTCAAAGTCAGAAACCGTACCGTAATAAGGATCAGGAACTTCTTTTTCAATCAGTCCTGCCGCCTCTGTTAAAAGAAAAACCTTAGAGCGGTGAGCGGTAGATTGAGCAAGTGCAAGTACGTTTTTTAGGTTACTTTGATCCATTACGTAGATAACATCAAAATTTTCAAAATCTTCTAATTGAAATTGTCTGCCTCTTAATTGTCCAATGGATATATCATGCGATAGCGCATTGACGATGCTTCTAGGATCGGGATGTTCGCCAATATGAAAAGAAGCTGTTCCAGCAGAATCAACAATCACCGATTTTCTTTGAGCCTCAGCTAAAGATCTAAAAACACCTTCAGCCACAGGCGACCGGCATATGTTGCCTAGGCAAACCATCAGAACCTTTTGCATTATTTATAGGATTAGGGATAGCGCAACTGCGCAAATTAACATGACTACGATTGAAAAAATTCTTTCATTTTTTCCTTCCAACTCTTATCGCCTTTGCCAGGGCTTGGTTGAAAGTTAACTGATTTTTTTAATTTTTCAAGAATGGCTTTCTCCTCTGAAGAGAGTTGTTGTGGGGTCCAAACGTTTACATTAACAATTAAGTCGCCTTTGCCATAGCTGTTTATTGAAGGGAGGCCTTTGCCTTTTAATCTTAACAACTTGCCACCCTGTGTTCCAGCTTCAATTTTTATTTTAGCCTTTCCATCCAATGTAGGTATATCTATTTGAGCACCTAAAGCTGCATCAGCAATGCTAATGTAAAGATCATAGAGTAGGTGGTTGCCATCACGCTGTAAGTATGGATGGCCTTCTTCTTCTATTACAATGAATAGATCACCCGGTATGCCGCCTCTTTCAGCAGCGTTGCCTTTCCCTTGAACTGTTAGTTGCATTCCTTCGGCTACACCTGCAGGAATGTTAATGGTTATTACTTCTTCACCTCTAACTACACCACTTCCATGACAACCTTTGCATTTATTAGTAATTGTTTGACCTTCACCACTGCAATTAGGGCAGGCTTGTGCTGTGCGCATTTGCCCAATGAAAGTATTGGTAACCCGGTGTACTTGACCGCTACCATTGCAAGTTCCACATTTGCTAAATGCAGATCCATCTTGTGCTCCTGAACCTTTGCAACTACCACAACCTCCAAATTTGTTCACTTTTAGTTTTTTCTCAACCCCATTAGCAATTTCTTCAAGCGTAAGTTTTACTTTGATACGTAAATTCTGCCCCTTTGTCACTCTTCTTCCACCCGAACTCCTGCCGCCACCAAAAAAGTTTTCGAATGGTGAGCCATCCCCGCCAAAAATATCGCCAAAGTGAGAAAAGATATCGTCCATATTCATACCACCCCCCCCCGCGGCACCTCCCATCCCTTGATGACCGAATTGATCGTAACGTTGTCGTTTTTGGCCGTCACTCAATACTTCATAAGCTTCAGCTGCTTCTTTAAACTTTTCTTCAGCTTCTTTATTCCCAGGATTTTTATCAGGATGGTATTTGATGGCCATCTGACGATACGCTTTTTTTATTTCAGCTTCGCCTGCATTTTTTGACACACCTAGAATTTCATAGTAATCTCTCTTAGCCATATTTTTCTTTTCTTACTGTGGATTTATGCTCCAACTATCACTTTTGCATATCTTATCACCTTATCATTAAGGTAGTAGCCTTTTTCTAATTCTTCTACCACCATTCCTTTTTGTCCATCGTCTGTAACCGGCATATTGCTTAAGGCTTCATGGAGATCAGGGTTGAAAGGAGTCCCTTTGGCCTGCATTGGACTTAATCCTTTGGCAGATGCGCTATTGAGTAGTTTTTGATAAATCAATAAAATTCCTTCTTTGGCAGATAGAAGAGCGGGATCATCAACATTTTCTAAGGAGCTGATAGCGCGTTCCATATCATCTATAATCGGAAGTATTATTTTAAATACATCTTCGCCTCCGCTTTTGAGCAATTCTAACTTTTCTTTAGTGGTTCTGCGTTTGTAATTTTCAAATTCTGAAAAGAGTCTTAAAAATTTGTCTTTTTGTTCAGCAACGGCAGCTTTTAATTGTTCGTTTTCATCTTCGGTAGTGAGGCTGGCCTCAACACTTTTGTTTTCCTTTTCGGTGGAAGCCATTGCTTGGTCTTGTTCGGTAGAAGCTGTTGCTTGATCTTGATGTGCAGCCGTGTTGTTTTCTTCTTGAGTCATAAGTTAGTAAAATGAAGTCTTTCTATTTGAACAATTATTTTGCCAACCCTTGTTTCTGGGTCAAAATGGCAGAACAATAAAAAAACTGTGCTGCCCTGGTCAACACAGTTTAATAAATTTTAATTTGGAAGATCTTTCTGCTATTAATTAATCTTTTCTCTCACTCTTGGTATCGTCAAGCATATTTTTTAATGCCTCATCAAGAGCAGGACCTCTTAAATTTTTAGCAACAATTATTCCCTTACCATCAATAAGCCAATTGGTAGGAATTCCCTGAACGCCATACTGCTGTGCGGCTGCAGAGCTCCAGTATTTTAGGTCGCTAACATGCGATGGCCAAGTGAGTTTATCTTGCTCTATGGCTTTTACCCACGACTCTTTACTTTTATCTAACGATACACTGTACACCGTCATTCCGCCTTTTGAGCCTTTAAATTTTTTATCTTTAAATTCTTGATAAGCTTTCACAACATTAGGATTTTCATAGCGACAAGGACCACACCAGCTAGCCCAAAAATCAATTAGTACTACTTGGCCTCTGAGAGAGCTAAGTTTTATTGGGTTTCCAGAGGGGTCGTTTTGAACAATCTCAGGAGCCATATCACCAACTTCTAAGCCTATCTTTGGTTTGGGCGTTGTTGCTTTTTTATTTCCTGTCTGTGCAGTTGCTTGTGTGAAGCTGATAAAGCACAAAAGTGCTATTGTGAAAACTTTTTTCATTATATATTTTTTTAATTCAATTTTGTCAATAATCTTGCCACAAATTTAAAATTTTATACTGATTATTTACCTGTCAGGTTCAAGATATGTCGTCAATCACTAAAAGTTTATCAGAAGTTCATGTTCCATTATTGGAGGCAGCCGGCCAACATGAAATAGCTATTATCACCTCAGCGTGGAATTCGAAATTTACGCATGCCATGCGAGAAGCATGCAAAGAGGTATTGCTTAAATCTGGAATAAGACCCAATAACTTGCATCTTTATGATGTGGCTGGGAGTTATGAGTTAATAGCTGCATCGGATTTGGTTTATGCCAATCAATCATCATTGAGTGTGGTCATAGCCATAGGTTGTATCATACAGGGCGAAACTCGGCACTTTAATTTTATAAGTGATGCTGTGGCAAATGGATTAGTAGGCGTGGGAATCAAATATGGCAAGCCAGTAATTTTTGGAGTGCTTACAACTGATACCAATCAACAAGCTGAGGATAGAGCTGGGGGCCAACACGGAAATAAAGGAATAGAAGCTGCAGCCACTGCACTTCAGATGCTGGCTTTACAAGAAAAGCTTGAAAAACAAAAAAAATGAAAATATTTTTGATATAGTCAGGTAAGCTTTCTATATTTGCCGCCCCTTGAAATAAAGCCGTTTGAGGGAAGAATGCAAAGAGATTGACGGTGAGGTGGGTGAGAGGCTGAAACCAACAGTTTGCTAAACTGTCATACGTGTTAAAGCGTATCGCGGGTTCGAATCCCGCCCTCACCGCAATAGGCTTCGGGGTGTAGCGTAGCCCGGTATCGCGCCTCGTTTGGGACGAGGAGGTCGTCAGTTCGAATCTGGCCACCCCGACACTAATAATTGCCTTTTTTAAAGAGGCTTAATAATGAAACAGAGTTGCATAAACTCTACTTATGCAGAATCTAAATGGCTCATACCAATCATTTTAATTCTGCATTTTTTATTAAATAATTAGGTTCCGTAGCTCAGTTGGATAGAGCAACTGCCTTCTAAGCAGTAGGTCTTTGGTTCGAATCCAAACGGAATCACTAAGTAAAGTTCGTTGGAAAGAGCATCCCGACTGTAAGTCGGGAAGGTCTTTGGTTCGAATCCAAACGG
>JBDKJS010000141.1:0-42415 GCA_039806065.1 Bacteroidota bacterium
TTGGTCAAACCATGTGGCTGGCCTTTTTTTCTTTCTTCCCTATGTGGCGTTTGTATCAAGTATTTTTAATTTCTTATCCTTCGTTAAGTAGGCAATTAGCTATAGCTTTTTTCTTTATTCCCTCTGTGTTTTTTTGGGGGTCAGGGTTGTTGAAAGATACCGTTACGCTGGCCTGTGTAGCAGCCTATGCTTCTAGTTTCTATAGAATATTTGTGCAGAAGAAACAGATTTTTTTAAACTTATTAATTGTAATGTATGCTTCTTATCTAATCGTTAACATAAAACCCTATATATTATTTGCTTTGCTTCCAGGAACCTCTATTTGGTTAAATTCTATTGTACTCTCTAAAATAGAGTCTATATCACTCCGTAGAATATTTGTACCATTCAGTATAATCGTTGCTATCGGTTTTGGAGCAGTCATCTTAAAGTTAATCGGTAGTAATTTAGGGCAGTATAAAGTGGGCAACGTATTGAATAAGGCAGTGGTTACACAACAAGATCTTAAAAGAGAGGAATATGGAGGTGCCTCTTTTGATATTGGAGATTTTGATCCTAGTTTTAGCGGAATCCTTTCAAAAGCTCCACTGGCAATCAATGCAGCCTTGTTCAGACCTTATCTTTGGGAGGCACGCAATAGTGTAATGATTTTTTCTGGTCTTGAAAATATAGTACTCATTGGGTTTAGTATACTGCTCCTACTAAGATTAAAAGTCATTAATCTATTTACTGTTGCTACTAACCAAAATTTACTTTCTTTTAGCCTTGTATTTAGCTTGTTTTTTGCATTTTCTATTGGACTCACCACTTCCAATTTCGGTAGCCTTGTACGGTATAAAATTCCTGCAATGCCTTTTTTCTTAGCCAGCCTTTTTATTCTTCAACACTTGTATCAAGCCAAACGGGCTGCCGAAAACGCGGCACATGAAAAGGAAAAGGTTCTATAGGTAAATCTTTCTGTAAATTTCTTCAGCAATTTTATAAGAACGGTGTTTAATGGCTACATTTCGAATACGAGCTGTTAATTCCCCATTGGAATTCGAACTAATTAATTTGTCTAATTCTTTAACCGATTTTGAATAACTCTCAGCAGTCAAGGAAGGAATTACCACTCCAATGTTGTTTTCTTCTATTATTTGTACATCATCCCCAAGGCTTTTAGTGATCAACACAGGCAAACCTAAAGCCCAATACTCGCCATCCTTTATAGAGGTGCAACATATTTTTGATTTAACCGGCTTCACCGGGTTAAGGCCAAAGTCTCCAAGACCTAAATATTTTGGGACATCTTGATGTGGAATAAACTTCGAAAAAATTATACCCTCTGGAATACCCGCTTGATGGGCTAAGGTATCTATTTCGCTTTTTGAGGCATTGCTTAAAAATACAAATCTGAAGTTATCACCCCAATGGTTGTAGCAGGCCTTTAAAATGTCAAAGGTTTCATAGGCCAGGTATATTCCACCAATTTTTCCAGCATACACTCCTACTATTTTATTTTCTAACCCAAGTTCCGATTGCAAGGGTGAATCTTTTTTTATTTGTAAATTAAATTTGTCTAAATCTATAAGTGCGGGCTTAACATATATATTTGGAAGGTCTATATTATATTTTTCGAGTGCGTATTTTCTGATAAAAGTGCTAGTTCCGATTAGCGCCACAGCCCTTTGAGTCATTTTTTTCTCCATCCAAAATAAAAATTTAAACGCCCAGCTATCTTCACGCCATGTTCCATTTTCAACACTTGGTTCGGCATGTGGTTCGTAGCTGTCAATAATGAGTGGCTTGCCAGTAAGTAGGGATAATAAATAGGCAGTTACACCTGCGGGTGTGCACCATACATGGATATGAGATATGTTCTTAGTATAACAGATCCATAGAAGCTTGATCAATTCTAGCATTCGAAGCAATACAGCAAGTGGACCTATTTTTTTGAATTTAGATGGAAGCCAAATTATGTTTTCTTGTGAATAGGATTTTTTAATTGCTGATCTTTCATCTGCTGGTATGTGCAGGTGGTCTTGTTCTAAAGTATTAAAGTAAATCTTCTGCTCGCTTGGAACAATTTTTCTAATCATCTTTAAATAGGGTAGTGTATAAGTTTGTATTAGTGCATCCCTATAACTCCAAGTGGTGATGATCAATATGTTTTTTACTTTGCTCATTAGCGATTAAATATTTTTGAAATAATAGAATAGCCTATAAAGGCTTTAATAGCAAGCGTTAGATGTTTCAATTGAGGGTTTTCATACTTTAATGCTTTTAATAGAAAACTAAAAGTATCTTTTCGTTTATTATCTATGTAACTGTGGATTGCACAAAAGTACCAACTATGACCATATAATTTTTTTCGTTGAGCTGTGGTTAAATCAATTTTACCTGATATATAACCTGTGGCTAAAATATGCTTGATGATGATCATTTGTTGGTTACCCCTCATAGATCGTTGATCATGATCATTCATTAGAACAGTGGCTTTATCAATAATGAAGATTTTTTTTGAAACGGTGTTCTCCGCAATGTAAATCCAATCTTCAATCACAGAAAACTTTCGATCTTCAATAAATGGAATCAAATCAACTTGATTTTTCTTTACACAATAATTGCATGCAAAGTGAGCACCTTCTAAAAATAGATTGATATCATAAAAGCCTTCTTTCAAGTTCACTCCAGCGGTGGCAACCTTTTTTCCATTGCGAAGTAGCTGTATTTTTGTAGCTAAAAAATCAGGGTAGTGCGTTCTTTGTATGGCATTATATAATGTAATTAGATGTGATTCTTCAAATTGGTCGTCACTATCTAAAAAGATCACATATTGGCCTCTGGCATTTTTGAATCCATTGTTTCTCGCTGCCCCACGTTCGGCATTATCTTGATATATGTAAACTAACTGAGGTGTATTTTTTGCTATCTCAGCAATAACGGCTTGAGTATTATCGGTACTTCCATCATCTACTACAATTATTTCAAAATCATTAAAAGTTTGATTTAAAATACTATTGATTGTGTCAGGCAGAAAAGCAGCCCTATTATATGCTGGTATTACTATTGAAAAAAACCGACAATTCATTGTGTAAATTTTCTTAATAGTTTAATTATAAATTTAGGTAAATATGCTGCCTTCGTTGAAATGCTTTTTATCTCCTTCATTCGTGTTGGATTATCATCATGTTTCAATAAATATTGTGCTATCGGCATCACTTTTTCCATTTGGCATGCTAGGTAATGATAGTGCAATTGCATTTCCAAAAAGTAACACAATATTTGTTTTGATTCATAATCAGTGTATTGATGCTTGCAAGGGTACTGTTTGGTACCGTTATGGTATAGGTTTAATGCTTTTAAATCGGGTATGTATTTTTCAAGTCCTTTTATTGTTCTCACCACATTGCTAAATACTTGTTGCCAATCCATGGCAAAGCCCATTAAGTGATTTGTTTTACTTTGGTCATGAACAAGGTAATGTGAAAATAGATCATCCACACCCATCATTTTAAAATTGAGTGCTACCCTTGCCACTAAATCATAGTCCATTCCATAATGAAGGGATTGATCTAACGGGCCAGTTTCAGAGATTATTTGTTTTTTAAAAAAAGTTGATGGTTGAGGAAATGGAATGTGTGCCAGGGTTCTTAAGTTTACATGATCTTTAGGGGCACTTTGAATTTTATTTTTTATTTTATTTCCATACAATAAGGTACTGCCATATAAGAAATCGCAATCATTGGTTTTAAAATAATGTGCAACTTGGTGAAGTGTATTTGGTGTATAGCAATCATCAGAATTGAGCCAAGTAACTATTTCACCAGTACTCATGGCCAAGCCTTTATTAATCGCATGACTTTGACCTTCATCTTTTATACTTTCCCAATAGGTAATTTTTTGAGCATATTTTTGAATAATTTCAATGCTGCTATCGGTGCTTCCACCATCCATAATGATGTATTCAAGATTAGGGTAGTGCTGATCAAGTACAGATAAAATTGTTTTTTCTAAATAGGATGCTTGGTTGTAAGAAGGGGTAATAACGGTGATGCGCGGAAAATCCAAGGTTATTTTTTAAGGTTGTAAAGCAAAAATAAAAATTAATATGTGTGGGCAAAGTTTTTTTTGGTGACTTTGAGCATAAAAAAAACCGCTATAAAGCGGTATTTTAAAAAGGGTGGATGATGGGGCTCGAACCCACGACCCTCAGAATCACAATCTGATGCTCTAACCGACTGAGCTACAACCACCATAGTTTTGTGGAGAATATCGGAGTCGAACCGATGACCTTTTGCATGCCATGCAAACGCTCTAGCCAGCTGAGCTAATCCCCCTTCAATACTTCATCTAAATGAGGTAGGGGCGCAAAAGTACCTATTTGAATTTAATTTACAAATAGCTAGCATCAATTTATTGTTTTAAATATTCTTCGTAGTTCTTGGTTTTGTAACTATTGCTGCCTATGTAGTTTAATATGGGACTTAACTGTTCCACTGTTTGATAGCCAGCTAATGGCGTAATTTTACCTAGTTGTTCATCTAAAATTACAAAACTAGGATAGCTCATCTGCCTTTCTAAGAGTGATAAGGCTAGTTCATGCGATTTAAACTCCGGTTTATAGACGAAAGTATGGGCATTAAAGATGATCGTATCTCGCATTTCAGCATCAATTTTTACTGCATAGTAATCTTTATTCATAGCACTTACTATTTTAGGGTCTGTAAATGTGGTTTGATCCATTCTTTTACACCAGCCGCACCATTGCGTATATACATCTATAAATATTTTTTTAGGTGAAGTTTGATTTAATGTTACTGCTTCACTAAAAGTATACCATTTTATTTTTTCCGTTTGTGCTGATACTCCTAGATTAACTAAGAGACATAAGGCCATTAGATTTTTCATTTGTAAATTTTAAAATAAATCAATAATTAAAATTGCTAACATTAAAAGTAGCATTTTTGATCGAAGTAAAGTGAATTTTACATGACATACTTTACACTTTATGCAATACTATCAAATCTAAGGTCTGGAAATCTTCGCCATCTTTATTAGTGAATTTGATATGCCATGTGATGGCCCACAATCCGGTTATGGCATGAGGTTCACGCGATGTGATTTGAAGCGAGAAGCTAATGGATTGATTTGGGTAAACAGGCTTTAGAAATTTCCAATTGTTGAGGCCGAGGCCGGCTACTACGGTACTTCCAAAATTAGGTATGAAATAGTGTAGATAGCAATGGTTAAAGGGCTGGGCGCCTGCTGCAATAATTCCCTTGAAAAATCCTTTGTTGGCTATTTGCTCGTCTGTATGAAAGGGGAGTGGGTCATGCTTTTGGGCAAAAGCAATGATTTCATCCTTTGTAAAAGCAACAGAGCCGAAATGATATTCGGCTCCGAGGTTAAAGTTTATTTGATTGTTCATTAAATTTTGAATCGAATTATTTTACTCCATGCATTAGTTTTTTCATAATAGGCGAAAGGGCCAATAACAATAAGGCTGCTATACCTGGTAAAATTACAAAGAGCATGAAAAATTCATATAGATTGTGAATTTCGAATCCAGCAAATGATGGAAAACTTGTGGGTAGATTGTTGCTGTTTAACAAAGCTAACTGATCAGCTGTGGGTGCTATGGACTTGTTTAATACTCCTTCTAGGTTAATACCTAATTTTTGTGCTGCTTCATACTTATCGCCAGTGGGAGGGAGTAATGCCCCCAATGTGCCAGCCAAAGCATAGCCTGCGGCATTGGCTATAAACCAGACACCCATTAGCAATGAAGAAAAACGCACCGGTGCAAGTTTCGCCACCAATGAGAGGCCTATGGGCGATAAGCAAAGTTCGCCCCAAGTGTGTAGTAAATAAAGTACAATTAACCACACCACTCCAATTTTACCCGAAAGGCCTATATCTTTTACTTGAAGTGCAATTATTAAATAACCAATGGCGATCAATGCCAATCCCCATGATTGTTTGACTGGCGATATCGGTTCAATTTTTTTCCGCCCCATCCAAAGCCAAATCAAACTAAAAGGTATGGCAAAAATAATTACAAATATTCCATTGAAATTTTGGACCATGCTCGGTGGCATATTCCATCCTAATAAATTCGTATCTGTTTGCTTATCGGCAACAAAGGTGAGTGAAGATCCCGCCTGCTCAAAAGCAGCCCAAAAGAACATTACAAAGAATGCTACAATGTACAATACAAATATTCTGTCGCGCTCAATCTTGGTTAACGATTTATCTGATACAATTAAAAACGCCAAGCTTAGTCCTGCACTGTAAATGAAAGGATAAAGCCATACTTTGATCGGATTTTGTATGGCTACTGTGCTGTCAAGTGAAGCATAATGAAATCCAAATGTAAGCGCTATCAACAGTACAAAAGAGGTGATGATAGATTGTGTACTAAAGCTTGTTTTTTGAGATAAGTCACTTTCCATGGCCTTTCTATCAGGCTTGCCTCCAATTGGCTGACCATCTGGAGTGGTCACATATTTGTCTTTTAATATAAAGAAAACAATACATGCTAGCAGCATTGCAATTCCTGCAGCAAGAAATCCCCATTTAAAAGCTGTTAAATCACGAACGCCATCTACACTTTTTACATCACCTACGAGCGGACATATAAATTGACCTAACGTGGCACCAACATTTATCCCTAAATAGAAAATAGTGAAGGCAGAGTCAAGCTTACTCTTTTGAGCAGGAGGATAAAGCTGACCCACCATTGAAGAGATATTGGGTTTAAAAAAGCCGTTTCCAAAAATTAGCACCAGCAACGCTCCCCACATCATGGTTTTGGCTGTGTCAATATCGCCAGTAAAAACAGATGCACTTCCAAACATCATAAACTGACCTATGGCCATCAGTAAACCGCCAAGCAGTATGCAATTTCTATTTCCTAAAAGTTTATCTGATACATAACCCCCTAACATTGGAGTGAGGTAGCATAATCCTAAGAAACCACCGTAAACTATGGAAGAGTCTTTTTCTCCCATTGCCAAGGCTTCAGCCATGAACAAGGTTAATAAGGCGCGCATACCGTAGAAGTTAAATCGTTCCCACATCTCGGTAGTGAAAAGCACATAAAGCCCTTTTGGATGGCCAGTGCTTTGTGTAGTAGTAGTCATAATTATTGTTTAGTTAGTTTAGAAGGGGTCAAAGTAATCAAATTTTTAAAATAAATGGCAGCAATTTTTTTTCTGCGAAAATCAATTGTGGCTGATAACCAAGCCAGCAGCTTCCTTGCCTACCAAACTTCCTATGGCCACACCCATTCCTCCCATTCTTACTGCGCAGAATACATTGGAGTGGATTGCTTTAATGATGGTAGTTTTTTTTGTTCCTAAACCCATAATGCCGCTCCATTGAAGGTCTAATTCATAATTCGTGTGGCCTAAAATGGTTTCTTCAAGCATGCTTTTTAATTTGTTTTGTATGATATCTGTAAGACCAAAGGCCGAGGTAAACTCACCAGCAAAATCTATATTTCTAGCACCACCGAGTAAGATCCTATTGCCTACATTTCTGAAATAATAATAACCTTCATCAAAATGAAAACTTCCTGCAAATGGTATCTTTTCCAACGGCTTAGTGATGAGTACCTGAGCTCTTGCAGGCTGGACCGCCAGATCTGGAATAAGTTCTGCAGCAAAGGCATTAGTGGCCAGCAATACATTTTTTGGTCGAAAACCAAAAGTGTCGGTAATTAGTGTACCATCATCAGCCACTTGCTTTATAGGTAATCCATTAATTAAAATAATGCCAAGTGATTGTGCCAATGTTATTAAACCTTGCATCATGCTTCCTGTGTTCAACTGACCCTCTGCATGATTTTTTATCATCCCTATGATATTACAAAATTGGAAGTTATTGAGTTGAGCACTTGCATCAGCAAATATGGTTTTTTCTGGGATAGCTGATGATAATAATTGATTTAAATACTTCAATTGATCCTTACAGGTGTGCCATTGCTTTGAATCATTGACAGAAAAAATTTCATATCCGCCCAGTGGCTCATATTCAAGAACATCATCACCTAGCATTTGGCGGAGTGTTTTCAGGCCATAATATCTGCGTTTTACCAATGCTAATAATTCTTCTTCTGTATGGTTTTTAAGATCTGATAAAAGTTCACTCACACTACCAAAGCATGCAAAACCTGCATTTCTAGTGCTTGCTCCATAAGGTAAGAAACTTCTTTCTATTACAATTATTTTCCAGTCTGGGCGTTCTCGTTTTAAATGGATGGCGCTGCTAAGGCCCACAATACCACTTCCCACTATCGCTACATCTACTTGATTAAAATATTGTTGCCGTTCCCAATAGCTTAGTTGCATCTTAAAAGATTTTTTTAGATTTGAATTCACAATAATAACGAATCAACGGATGATAAAAAACTTCTTTTCTATTACTTACTTAATTCGCTCCCTCAACAATGTAGTGGATCGGTTTCCATTAAGCATTTTATTTGCAGGGGCTATTTGTGTATTGATGAGTGGTACCATTGAGAATCATTTTGAGGAAGAGCAAGGTCAAAAATGGATGATGAGTCTATACATTGGTTTTTTACTTTCTATAATTGTATATCTTGGATTGCCTCGTTACGCTAAGCCGAAGCTTAAAATTTGGCTAGGTGCCATCGTTGTTTTATTGTCTTTAACTTACTTTTTTTTCCTTCCGCAGACTGATTTAGGAATCACCGATGGTGTAAGATTCTTATTTTATGCTATAGTGTTGCATTTGATAGTAGCGTTCATTCCTTTTAACTTAATGCCTGCAACTTGGCATGATGATGTAAATGAATTTTGGGAATACAATAAAACACTTTTTCTAAGATTTTTGTCCGGTGGACTTTATACGGCTGTACTTTGGGGCGGACTGAGTTTGGCAGTGCTTGCCATCGATCAACTTTTTAATGTTGATATCGATTATAAAGTTTATGGCCATCTTTTTATTTGGATGGCAGGTTTATTCAATACGGTGTTTTTTTTAGGAGGATTGCCGTCAAACCAAATCATACTCAAAAGTGAAATTGCCTATCCCAAAGGTTTAAAAATTTTCACGCAGTATGTGCTGCTTCCTCTAGTTGTGATTTTTATTTTAATTATCCATGTTTATATTATTAAAATATTGTTTACCAATAATTGGCCTAAGGGTTGGGTTACTTATTTAGTTCTATCGTTAAGTATTTCTGGAATGCTTAGCTTGTTATTGGTGTGGCCCGTGCGCAATGAGGAGCATGGTAATTGGTTTGCTTCGTTTTCTAAATATTTTTATAGTGCTCTGGTATTGCCAATAATAGTACTTTTTATTGCCATTTTTAAACGAATTAATGATTATGGCTTCACAGAGAATAGATTTACCGTACTTGTTTTAGGAATTTGGTTGGCAGGCATTGTATTGTATTTTTTATTTAGTAAGTATAAAAATATTAAATTGATTCCACTTTCTTTGGCTATAGCTGGAGTGGTGAGCTTTGATTCCAGTAAGATAGTTTCCAAAACCAGTCAGCAGCAACAATTGTTGAAAATAGCATCACAGGCCGATATGTTAATGGAAGAAAAATTAGTTCCTATTGATTCAGTAAAATTGGAACAATATATATTGGATTTTAGGAATGATTCCACAAATGTTGATCGCATGAACCCGATAGTGGAATTTAATGATAAACTTTCCTACCTTGTTGAATGGCACGGTAGAAGCGCCCTTCTAAAATTGCTCAATCCTAGTATCGTTACAAAATTGAATGGCAACATACAAAGGCAATTAGCCGATTGCGAAAATTGTAAAGTGTACGATTATCAGTTTGTTGAAATGGTAAGAAACGAGCTAGGTACAGCAAAGGCTATGCAAAACTATCAAACAGATTATAAAAATTATTATAGTACAAACCACAAGTCATCGTTGGTAAGTGTAACAGGTTATGATTTTGTTGCGTCAATGGATGCAGGCAAATCAGGATCAGCTTATGAATCAAATTTATCTTTCCCGAATGATACACTCACAGCTTTGCTAAGCGAAATAGATTGGAAGGCGCAGCAGCTTACCCTAACCATAGCCGAGGACCATATTTTTAATTTTGATCTAAATATTTTACTGGCAGAAAATATTAAAATTGCCCTAAACGGACATGGCGATTTTGAATTTAAACAAGTTGTTGAAGTGAAGGAGCAAGCTAAATGTAGGGTGAAACTTATCATCGAAGGTATGAGCATGTATCAAACAAATGATGAGCCACTTACATTAAGTAGTCTTAAATTTAGTGTATGTATAAAATGGTTGTGATTGAGCGTTATTTGCTAAAACTCCACCTAACACCAGCAAATATCCTTGCGCCTTGATTGGGTGCATATACATAAGTGGGATCAAAAGATAAAGCATAAGGATTTTCAGGTGTTGAAGCGATACTTCCATCCAAGTTGTAATTTACCTGCTTGTCAAATGGGTCGTGTGATCTGGCAATCAAAAATGGCACTCCCTTTGCCGGTGTCCAATTCAATAAATTTTTAATTCCTGCATAGCATTCTAATTGTTTAAATTTTGTATATCTAAGTTGAATGTTTTGGATGCTCCACCAAGGTGAAGTGTTTGGTCGCGGGTCTAGCGTGCCTGCAAGAGGTAATAGCATGGGGCTATACAAATTGCCTGAATAATCAATGTTTAATGACTGTTTTCTTAAGGTGTAACTTATGGTCCATGTAGTGCTAAAATGCTCTGTGAGCAACTGTCTTTTTTTTACCCCATTTTCAATGCTATTGTTTTCCATAATTGTGGCACCTAATTGCATGGTCAACTTATCAAAAGTGCCCTCCATATTTATGCTCAAACCTTGACTTATGGCATGGCCATTCAAATTGCCATAAATGATTTGATTTGGATTGGTTAAATAATCTGGAATTATTCTATTAGAAAACCGCGTGCTGAAGGCTGAAATTTCTAAGTTGAGTAAGCTATAGATGCCAATAAATATTTTTTTAGTATAATTTAGATTGATGTTTATTGATGATTCGGGTTTTAGTTTATCTTTTAATATAATGCTTCTTGCACCAGTTAAGGCTGCATGTTCCTCGGTAAATAAATTTACCACTCTAAATCCGCTTCCTGTATTGAATCTAATGTTTGACAAAGGCCCAGTTTTTATTTTTAGTGCTAAGCGTGGTGTTACAATACTTTTATGAGTCGGGTGATAATCATATCGGCAAGCAAAAGATACAGTATGCTTGTCAAGAATTTTGATTTCGTCTTGAAAAAATGCACCTGGTAAAAGTGATCGGTTGAATGAATTATTGCTGTTGGTATTTTGTAAATAGTTGACAGAACTATCATCATAGTAACTTAGGTATTTTATTGCCGAGCCAAGTAGCAGTTCATGCCTCTTTATTGATTTTTGCCAGGTGGTTTGAATAAAATAAACATGCTGTTTGGCGTTGAAATCAGTATTGCCGTAAACGCTATTTTGTTTATGGCCTATCAGCGAATAGGATAAATGAAAGTTGGTTTTGTTGCTCCACTGATTTTGGCCTAATATTTCATATCTATTTGTGTAAATGTTTTCGCCATATATTTCATTGCCGCCACGGTATTTTTTATCCCAAATCATTTGTCCACCCCAACGGTCCTCATATAGGTAACGAACTGCTATTTGGTGATTTGATCCATTGCCCGAATAATATTGTAGCTTATTAAATGTTGAGAGCCTATTTTGAAGTGTTACATCAGTGTAGCCATCATTATTTGCATCTTTAGGATTGTTGTACAAAAAATAGTTGAATCCGCTCAATAACTTCACCTGTTTGCTGATGGGCTTACTCCAGCTGATATCTGTATTGCTTTCACCCCATGAAGTAACCATTTGATCTATTGTGAGTGAACCATTAGCTGTTGGTTTTTTGGTGATCACATTAATTAAACCAGCCACAGCCTCGCTGCCATACAGCGCTGATGCTGGACCCTTTACAATTTCAATCCTTTCAATCAAGCCATTGGGAATACCACTCAATCCATAAACCGATCCTAAACTGCTTACTATAGGCATTCCATCTATTAGCATCATGGTATATGGCCCTTCAAGTCCATTGATGTGTATATCGCCAGTATTGCAGAGATTGCAGTTGATTTGAGGCCGTACACCATTAATGGTTTGTAATGCTTCAAATAGGTTTGGGCTGGGATTTAACTTTAGAAACGCTTGGTTATAAACTTCTACTGGCACAGGGCTTTCTGATCGGTGGATAGCTTTCATAGTTCCACTCACCACTATTTCGTCTAGCTTTAAATTTTTAATGGTATCCGCATTTAACTCCACACTTGTTCCCGCTTTGGCAATAGTAGTAATACCCATGATAGCACTTAAAAGTAACCAGCTAGCTAGGAGTATATTTAGATTTTTGTGATGAATGTTAAGCAAATCCAATAAATTAGTTTGGCAAAATTACAAAAGTTAGGCTTATCTAACAAAAATAATTTTATTTGTCAAAATAAATGTTGTTTCTTGCATTATGCTTAGCAATGCAGAGGAAAATTACCTAAAGACCCTACTCCGGCTCACGGTGCAGTCGGGTAACAAGGAGGCTGGTACTAATGAATTGGCTAATATGCTTGGTGTTAAGCCAGCCACCGCCAATGATATGCTTAAGAAACTGAAGGCAAAAAATTTAGTTGACTATGAGCGATATGGAAAAATTAGACTTACTGCAGCTGGAAAAAAATGGGGGATTGATATAGTGAGGAAGCACCGCTTGTGGGAAACTTTTTTATATCATAAATTAGGATTCAGCTGGGATGAAGTTCATGAAGTGGCTGAGCAATTAGAACATATTCAATCAGCAAAATTGATTGATAAATTGGACGAATTTTTGAATTTTCCACAGTATGATCCTCATGGCGACCCCATACCATCCAAAAAGGGAGAGATGAAGGTAGTATATAAGCAAACGTTATTTGATATTGCCCCTGGAAAACACTGTAAAATGGTGGCAGTAAAGGATAATTCAACCACATTTTTAAAGTATGTAGTGAACCTCGGGTTAGGATTGAACGATAAATTAAGAGTAGTTTCCAAAAATGATTTTGATGCCCAAGTAGTGATTGAAGTTGATGGGAAAAAAATTTCCGTTAGTAAAAAGTTTGCTGAAAATATTTTTGTGATTTAAAGAAGATCAGTTAAAACTTTGCTTTGAATGTATAGTTTTGTGCAATGAATATTTTGGCTATTATTCCTGCTCGCGGTGGAAGCAAGGGCGTTCCAGGGAAAAATTTAAAAAAAATTAATGATATTTCATTAGTAGGGTGGAGCGCCATTCATGCTAAAGAAAGTAAGTTAATTACCCGAACCATTATATCAAGCGATAGTGAAGCCATCATTGCGGAAGCGGTGAAACATGGTGCTGAGGCTCCTTTTATAAGGCCAGCTGAGTTGGCAGGCGATTTAGTACTCGATTGGCCAGTGTTTGTTCATGCCCTGGATTATCTTAAAAATTCAGAAAACTATATACCTGATTTTGTTGTCCACCTTAGACCCACTGCTCCTTTGCGAAAGCAGGGCTGGATAGATAGCGCCATTCAATTACTCATAGATCATCCTGAGGCCGATAGTGTGCGCTCCGTTTCGATGCCTGATAAACATCCATATCGGATTTTTAGAATTGCAGCCGATGGGTACCTAGACCCCATCATGAAGGATGAACATCCTACTCCTTATTTACTCCGAAGGCAAGACTTACCACCAATGTATTATTATAATTGCGTGATAGATGTTACTAAACCGTCCACCCTATATCAAAAGCAAAGCATGACAGGCGATAAGCTATTGCCTTATATCATGAACCCTGATGAAGTAATTGATATTGATGCACCAATAGACTTGGAGATAGCAAGTTTGATGATGCGCCAAAAGTAATTCTACTTAGATTGATTACAAATTTATCCATCCTTCACCTTACATCGAATCATTAGTTTAACTTTGCGCCAACATGACCAAAGAAATTAAAATACTAGTTTGTGAAGATGATGAATTGGTGCTTAAAATGGTAGAGTTTCGGCTGCTGAAAGATGGGTACCATGTAATTACCGCAATCGATGGCAAAGAAGCTTATCTCAAAGCACAAACTGAACTTCCAGATTTAATAATAACAGATATAATGATGCCTTATCTTACTGGCTTGGAGTTTGTAAGTAAAATTAGACAGGAAATTAAACTTACATCACCTATCATTATTGTATCATCTATAGGGTTGGAGAATACCGTTCTTGAGGCCTTCCATCAAGGGGCTGATGACTTTATTACCAAACCATTTAGTCCCAATGAACTTTCACTAAGGGTTCAAAAACTACTAAGCCGTCCTATTAGGTAATATTTTTTCACTTTAATGAAACTTTTTGCTCCCAAATACTTAGTAATTGGTTTAATGACTCTTTATAAACACTTATTGCTAATCTTGTTATTCACTTCATCAGTGTTTAAAGCTCATGCCATGGCAGTAGGTGATAGTAGCATTGTGATAACCGATACCACTAATATAGACCAATTGTATAAAACCGGAATACAATTAAGCTACAAAAAAGACTTTATAAAGGCACGTGCCATTTTTGAAAAAATATTAGAAGTGAAACCCTCCTATACTGATGTGCGCACCTCACTTGCCCGTGCTTACATGTGGGATAAAAAATACGAAGAAGCCCGCACACAATTAGGCATCATTCTTACTGATGAACCCTATAATGTGGAAGCGCTAGTGGCATTAATTGATGTGGAAACTTGGATTGGCAATAATTCGGTGGCACAGCAGTACCTGAAACAGGCATTGGGTAATTATCCAAATAATGAAGACCTTTTGATAAGGAAGGCAAAGGTGCAATTCTCCAATAACGAAAAAGAAAATGGCGCCATTACCCTTAGAAAAGTATTGGATGTAAATCCAGGAAACAAAGAAGCACTAGAAATGCTTCAAAGATTGGACGTGAGTAGCCTTAATAATAGAATGCAAGTAAGTTACGAAGTCGACTATTTCGATCAAACAGATCTACCACAACAATATGCCGCTGTAGAAGCAGGTCATTCATTCAAGTTTGGTACATTCATTGGTAGAGTAGGGCTGGCTAATAGATTTGATAGAAATGGTGTGCAATATGAGGTAGATGGTTATTTAAAATTAATTAAAAATTCCTATATGTATGTCAATGGTGGCTATTCAGCCTCCACCATATTCCCAGAGTATAGGGCAGGACTTGAACATTTTCATAAACTTGGAGCAGGTTTTGAATTAAGTGGTGGATTTAGATACTTATATTTTGATCAACCAGGTGTTACTGTTTATACCATGAGCCTGGGTAATTATTTTAAAAAATATTGGATTTCGGCCCGCGCATTTGTTACCCCAAGAAAGAATGACCTCATTCAATCTTCTAGCTTTGCCTTAAATAATTCTGTAACCGTACTAGCTTTCTTTAGAAATTATTTTGGAGATGCCGACAATTTTTTTGGAATGCGATTGGGTTCAGGTCAATCTCCGGATCAAAGAAGGATAATAGATAAAAATCCTGTGAGACTTAGGTCATACCAAGGCGCATTTGAATATCAGAAGAGAATTTTTAATTATGTGGTAATGCGAGCCGAGCTAGGGTTTGCAGATGAGCAAGTAACTAGCACGCGTGAACGGAAGAGACTCTCGTTCGGAATAAATTTTAAAACACTATTTTAGAAACCTAATTCCATTGCAGATAAATTTAAACTACCTCATTTGACTAAAGCCATCACATACCGCTTCATGAAAGACAAGCTATATTTTTTGCTATTGATTGCCATCTCTACCATTGCCGGAGCAAAGGCACCTAAGAAAGATTTTCAATTTGGCGAACAATTTTTTACTAAAGATACTGTTCATACCATTCGAATAAATTTTATAGAGTGTAATTACTGGGACTCACTCAAGATGGGAAAGAAAATTCAAGATAGCTTAAACATTACCACTTATCTACAAGGCAATGTTACTATTGACGGGAAAAAACTTTACTCCTGTGGTGTGCGTTTTAAAGGGGAATCGAGCTATGAATTTTATCCCGGTGATAAAAAATCGTTCAGAATAAAATTTAATAAATTTATAAAGGATCAAATGTACATGGGGTTAGAAGATATCAACCTCAACAATAATTTTAAAGATCCTACCATGCTTCGTGAAAAAATCTATCTAGATTTATTAAAGAAGTACAATTGCCCCGCTCCAAGAGCCAGCTATGCCAAAGTTTTTGTCAATGATAAATTTTTAGGACTTTACCTGGTGACTGACAATATCGGAGATTCTTTTCTAAAAAGATTTTTCAAAACTGATAAAGGCTCGCTCTTTCAAGGCGAACCCCTAGCAAATTTTGAATATATTTCTAACAATCAAGTTGACTATTATCCACGGTATATATTAAAAAATAATAAGGTAGAAAATGACTGGACAGAACTAGTCAATTTTATAAAATTGGTAAATGACACAGCGCGCAGCGAACAGGCTTTTATGGATGCTCTTGAATCAAAGTTTGATTTGGACAAATGCTTAAAGGCTTGGGCTATTAATAATCTGCTCGGCAATATCGATGCCTATAATATTTTCTATCCCCATAACTTTTATTTTTATCAAGATAGTAGCCAAGGGCGCTGGCACTGGATTTCAGTAGATGGCAATTACTCTTTTGCAGCATGGAATTCAGTAAAAAATATGACCCAACTCACTAACATGAGTGTGTTTGTGCCTGATTCTGTGCCTTACCAAGGCCCTAGACCATTGCTTACTAACACCATTGTAAAAAATAAATTGATCAGAAAGAGATATGTAGAAATTGTTCAGCAATTACTGGCCAATGATTTTAATGCAGCTGCCATGGATAAAAGAATTGACAGCCTTGCCATGAGAATCAGACTCTATGTTTATGCCGATACTAAAAAAATGTATACCAACCTAGATTTCGATACCAATCTTAAAACTACCCTTGGCGATCCATTAGATCCAGGTAACTTTATTCCAGGTCTGAAAGTGTTCATTGCCGAAAGGCGAAGACATATTGAAGCTGAACTTAGGCAATCAACTAAGGATTAATAACGAATTTGTTGAATAACTTTTTTAAAACTCCAGTTTTCTAAAACCACTTCGGCTTAATTTCGTATCAATAATATTTTAAAAATTATTGATGAAATTCAATCCTGATTCAGCGGCCCTTTGGTTTGAAGATTTGCAGCGTTATACTCATACACTGCCACTTCACATCAGGATTTTAATTTTAATAGCAGCTGTTTTTATACTTCTCATAGTACTGCTTATTGGTATTATTATAAGCAGTAGGGTGTACAAAACCAAGCAGCATCTTTACAAAACCTATATTCAAAAGAAATACCAGCCTATACTCACTTCCATCCTATTTGATGATGATGAGCGATTGTTATCCCCTGATTTAGTAAAACTGTTTGATCCAAAGGATCTTTATAAGCAGCCTTTTCGAAATTTTATTCTTGAAGAATTGCAATTACTGAGACAAAATTTTAGAGGGGAAACAGGCGAGAGAATTGATCTACTTTATAGAAAACTTTCCTTTGATAAGGATTCTTTAAAAAAGCTAAAGCACTTTAGATGGTACGTAAAAGCCAAAGGCATGCGTGAATTGGCCATGATGAATATTGTAGAAGCTTATCAACACATTACACCGCTTATTCATAATAGGAGTGGAATACTTCGCATGGAAGCACGTATTGCCCTGATGAAACTCTCTACCAATGACCATTTAGCTTTTTTGGGGCAAGAGTCGCAACCCCTCACTGAGTGGGATAAGGCCAATATCTATTCAATGCTTAGCACCATGTCTGATGTTGAACTGCCAGATTTTAGTCGCTGGTTGCATGCATCTAACGAAACAGTAGTAACATTTTGTATAAGTATGATAGGGGTGTTTAAACAAAAGCAAAGTATTCCAAGCCTTATTCAACTAATGCAAAATGGGAGTGATGCAAGTAAAATTGAAATTATTAAAGTTTTAAAAGTGCTTCAGGCTAAAGAGGCAGAACCTGCGTTAGTAGCCATGTATGCCACCAGCAATGGTGAAGTTCAATCGCAAATCATTGATGCCCTTGAAGTATTAGCATCAGCTAAGAGTATTTCATTTTTAAAGAGTATTTTAATTACCTTAAAGAAAGATTATAGAAAGGGAATTGTAGCAATAAGAACATTACAAAAATTGGGAAATGAAGGCTTGAGTGCAATTAATGAAATAGCCGCAATGCCTTCTGAAAATTTTGAGCTTTTACTGGCACATGCCAATGACCAAAGAATTTAATCAAGTATGGGTTTATTTTTTTATTACTTCACACGATTTGCAGATCATTTCATATTGATCTATAGCAGCATATTGTTTAGTACTTATTTTATTCTTTCCTTCTTTTCGGCTCTTGATATTTTAAATTATATAAGGAAAAATAGTTTCATTGACCATAGAAGTATTCTCAATGCTCCATCGGCTCCTAGTGTTTCCATTATTGCTCCGGCTTACAATGAAGCTGCTACAATAGTGGAGAATGTACGATCTCTTCTCAATATTCATTATGTTAATTTTGAAGTAATAATTGTAAATGATGGAAGTAAGGATAATTCCCTTGATCTGATGAAAGAGGCTTATCAGCTAGAACCCGTAGATTATGCTATTGAGTTGAAATTAGAAAGCAAACCTATTAGAGCCATTTATAAATCAAAACTTCCTGGTATTGGTAAACTCATTGTGGTGGACAAAGTGAATGGAGGAAAGGCCGATGCATTGAATGCAGGAATAAACGTGAGTAATTATAATTTATTTGCTGCCATTGATGTCGACTGTATTTTAGAATATGAATCGCTATTGAAAATGGTGAAACCCTTTATGGAGCAAAAGCCAGATAAGGAAGTAATAGCAGTGGGTGGAGTGGTTCGAATTGCTAATTCATGTGAGGTGAGAGATGGAAAGATCATCAAAGTAAATTTGCCGGAAGAATTGCTGCCAAGGGTACAAGTACTAGAATATATTAGAGCTTTTTTAATGGGCCGTATGGCCTGGAGTAGATTGAACGGATTGATCTTAATCAGTGGAGCTTTTGGTATGTTTAATAAGAAAATTGCTATTGAAGCAGGCGGCTACAATCACAAAACCGTAGGCGAAGACATGGAATTGGTAATCAGGATGAGGCGGTTAATGGAAGAGCGAAAAAAGAAATATTGTGTAGTGTACTTGCCAGATCCGCTTTGCTGGACTGAGGCACCAAGTAGTTTTAATATTTTAAGTAGGCAACGCAATAGATGGACCAGAGGAACTGCTGAAACCTTGCTCATCCATAAAAAATTGATGCTCAATCCTAAATATGGTTTCTTAGGTATGATCAGCCTACCTTATTGGTTTTTATTTGAATGGATGGCTCCCATAGTAGAAACCTTGGCCTTTATTTATCTTATTATAATGACCTTCCTCGGTATTCTAAATGTGGAAATGTTTTTTACTTTGTTTTTTGTCATTTATACCTTTGCTATCATGTATAGCGCTAGTGCTATTTTGTTTGATGAACTCAGCTATTATCAATATAAGCAAAAACGTGATGTCTTTAGATTGTTATCTACAGCTATGATTGAGCCGCTTATCATTCATCCGCTCACGGTTTACTATGCCATCAGAGGTAATCTAGACTTAATGACCGGTGCCAAAAGCTGGGGTGAAATGACTAGAAAAGGTTTCGGCACGCCCAAACCTAATTAGGTTTTAACCTTATTTTTTTCGTGCTGCTCTTCTAATATTTTTTCCATAAGGGGCTGATAAAATTCCCAGAAAAATCTGTTCCTATCGGTCTTATCTATCGCATTATACATCAAGAATCTTAATGGACGCATTCCCCAGAGTTTTGAAAATCTAAATTTTGTAGGATTGTCGGCAAAGTCACCAGCGAAGTAGTAAAATCTGTACTCAGCATCATGAGATATGATGGCAGGAAATCTTTTTGGAATATTGTTTGCCTTCAAAATGGCGTCACCGGCATTGTTAGTGTTGATGGTGAATTCTGAAATAACTTTAGACTCTGGTGAATATGTGCTCACTATTTCCATCCAATAGGGATAAATAATTTGCTCCGGTAGGTTATAGCGTTTTGCGGCAGTGACATTGGTATATAGATCTGGAATGGCCTCACTTAACTCTGCTTCAGCTTCTAAAATTATTACTTTACCAGTGTCGTTGACCAATATCATCCCTTCTTTCCTAAATTTCCAGTCGCCATTATTTTGTTGTTTATAGGCACTTACAATCCATTGTGGCAAATCTGGATTATTGGTGGTGTCTAGCGTGGTGATATACCTTCCAATCCATCCTGAAGATTTTAATCCAAAGAGTTCTTCAAATCTATTTTTAACAGTAGTAGGTGTGGGTACCCCTAGTATATTGAATTCAGCGATCACCAATTTTTTTTGAGCTTTCATTTTAAGCATCAATAGAACATCCTTCTCTGACAAACCACCGTAAATATTTATAGATTTCTCTAACCTACTCTTTCTGCGATACCATTCATCGCTCCACACGCCATAAGTATCGGTAAAGTAGCACATATCATTTTCACTAGCTATGCTGTCCACTTCCGCATCGCTCATATTATCAAAATCTTTTATTAAGTATTGCTCATCTTCCCCTGGAAAAAAACCAAAATAATCTTTGTCTATTTCGTAACTGCTCCCATCACGCTTCACATATTTTCTATGGTTTAATATCCAATTTAAACTTCTATGTTTGGCATGTGTGTCATCCTTAACAGTTTTGTCAATAATGATCACGGATACTTGCCGGGTAGGAATAAATTGCCAAATTATTCTCATCCATAGTGGGGTAAGTAATAATACAACAAACACTCTGAGTATATACTTGCTTTTCATTTTTTTATTTAATCTTTAAATTCAACTTAGCTTTCTGGTTGATTGGGGATCATATTTTAAAGTAATCTTCATTTACTTCTTACAACTCTTTGCCAACCCAACATACCTTCTACAACCCTAACTCAAGCTCTTTGCTTCAATTAATTGCTATTTTATGATATTATTCTTACACTTTTACTGAGTTGGTAAGGTACCGTATCATGCAACATTTCCGCTGCATTTCTACTAAAAATATTCCGGTAATCTGTTAATAAAACCATCACATTATGATAAAAGTATTTATAGTTGAAGACGACCAATTTTTAGGTGCGCTCATTAAAAAAAGTTTGGAAAAAATAGAAAATCTAGAGGTAACACATTTTCTAACTCCAGCTGACTGTTTAAACAACCTGCATGCTAATCCTGATATAGTTTCCATCGATTATTTACTGCCTGAAATGAATGGACTTGAGTTAATGGAAAAGATAAAAAATTATAATGAGAACATTCAGTGTATCATAGTTTCTGGACAAGAGAAAGTAGATGTAGTGGTGGAAACTTATAGAAAAGGTGCTTCTGACTATATCATCAAAAATGAAAATGCAACCATTAATATAGAGAATGCTGTCAAAAAATTATGTAAAAATGTTCAACTGAAAAAAGAAGTAGAAACACTACAAGATCAAATCATTGACAGAAATAAATACAACAACATACTTGGTAATTCTGGTGCTGTATTGAAAGTGATAAAACTTATTCAAAAAGTAGAAAAGAGTAATATCATGGTACTTGTTACTGGGCAAAGCGGAACAGGGAAGGAACTTGTAGCCAAAGCTATCCATTATAACTCTCCAAGGGGCAGAAAGCCATTTGTGACTGTAAACATGGGCGCTATTCCAGAAGACCTGATAGAAAGTGAATTGTTTGGTCATGAAAAAGGAGCTTTTACTGATGCACGCGAGAGAAGACTTGGAAAATTTGAAGAAGCCAATGAAGGAACGATATTTTTAGATGAGATCGGTGAAATGGATTTGCTGATGCAAACTAAATTACTACGAGTATTGCAAGAGAAAGAGGTAACCAGGATAGGAAGCAATAAACCAGTAAAATTGGATGTTCGAGTAATAGCGGCTACCAATAGAAACTTGGCGCATGAAGTAAAAGAAGGAAGATTCAGGGAAGATTTATTTTATCGCCTTCAAGGTTTTTTAATTCACCTTCCTCCACTATTTGAACGTGGTGATGACATTGTATTGCTATCTAAAGCATTTCTGAATGACTTTTGTCGAGATAATAGACTAGAAAATATTGCCCTTACTAAGGAAGCAGTATCATTTATTCAAACTTATAATTGGCCGGGAAATATTCGTGAATTGAAAGCAGTAATTGAGAGAGCAGCCATTATGTGTGAAGACAATAACATAAAGCCAGATGACATCATATTTGCAAATGCATAATATTAAAATTTTAGTTTTTCATAATTGTTTGGGTTAATAAAAAGTCCTGCTGAAGAGCAGGATTTTTTTTGTTTTAAACTGTAAGCATTGCCATAGTTTTTATTCAACGTTTGGTAAGGCTCTTTGTAAAAGATATTCGATATAGTGTATCAAATAAAAAAAATATAAAATGAAAAACACTGGAAAGAAAAAACAAGGCCGTTTGCGCCACCGGACTCGTCAACGCATGTCGCGTAAGATGATTATCATTGCTAGCACTACTTCAATTGTAATGTTGGTTATTGGATTTACCTTTTTCTTCAATTTTTCAAATACAGAAGATACTAAGGCCAGCACAGCTCCTACACCAGCATTTTTAATGGTCACAGATCAGGAGTTTAGTACTGATAAATCGGTAGCACAGCCGTTTATGAATGGTCGGCCGATTGCTGGACCAAATACTGTATTAATGAAAGTGGCAAAACCGCTCAGCGTTAATGCTAATACTACTCTTGATTAATCATTCTAATTTTTAGCCACGGTGTATAAATATTTATTAGCACTTATTTTTGGTTTGCATTGTAGCAACTTCTTGCATGCAATAGATAAGACTGTAATAGCAAATGGTAATTGGTCAAATCCTGCATCTTGGTCACCAGTAGGTGTTCCAGCTTCGCTAGATCGGGTAATTATTCCAACAGGAAAGTCACTTACTGTAGATGCGTCAACCACTATAAACAAATTAACTATTGATACAGCGGCTAACCTTATTTGGTCTGGAAGTCACGCCTTGATTTTAACTGGCGATTTGGTAGTGAATGGAACTTTAAATATGAATGGTGGCGATTTATCTTTCAGTACGCCTGGTCTCGATTTTGAAATTGGCCCTCGAGGAACTTTTATTTGGGATCCATTTACCAATACCGTTGCCGGAGCCACACTATTCAGCCGCGGGGTAGAGAATTTCTCATCAAGCTCCACTTTAATAATTAAAAAGTGGTATAACTATGGTATTCCTCTTGCCAATAGTGTGAATGGGCATTTCGGAAACATCATTCTTAACTCACTCAATCCTACTGGCAATATTGTTGAATGGAATCAAAATAACACATTCAGTATTCATCAGGTATTAGGAAAATTATCCATTGACCAAGGATGGATTACGCTAGATAAAAGTGCAAATATTACTAGCACCTCTATAGGTGCAATTGAATTGATGAATGTGAACTCTGTCTTTAATGGACACAATGGAACACATAGCAGCGGGTTTACTATTAATACCAATGAAATTAAGAACATGGGTGGAACTTTTTATGGTTTAGCTGATGGTAATGGAAATGTATCTGTAAATGTGAATGGTAACGTAACCAATTTAGGGAATTTTAAAATTATTAATAATAGTGGAGTAGCAGCCGTAGGAAATGGGAATGCGGTATTTACAGTAGCCGGTACTTTTAGTCAATCCTTTGGAGATACCCGTATTATTTACAATATCACCACGCTCAATTCAGGAATTTTCACCGCTTCGTTTAATAAAATTGATCTTACAGGCGGAATTTTCTTTGCGCAAACTGCCATCCATGTCAATGGGGGAACTTCATCTTTTACAGTGAGTGATGATATAGATATTAATTTTAACAATACTGCTGACAAATTCAGAATAGCCTCCATGTCAAATATTGCCGGGGTGATTAATAATATGAAGTTAAATTTTACCGTTGGTGGAGATATTAACTTCAATGGTCCAGCCGCTGCAGAATTTACTACATCAGCTGCACAAGGTGATGAACTAATTCAAATTGGAGGCAATATCAATATTCATAATGGAGCTTTTAATATAAACTATGGTAATGCAATAGCTGCGCACCAAGTTCAGTTAACCATTCAAGGAAATTTAACACTAGTGGCAGGCAGCATTTTTTTATCAAGAAATGCAGGTACACTCAATACTCTTATTCAGGGAAATGTACTCCTTCAAGGAGGAAACTTGGTAGTAAAAGCTGATGCAGGTGCGGCCAATTGTTTAGTTCATGGTGATTATTTACAAACTGCAGGAACACTAGCTCTTCATCGAAATGCCACCATTATTAATCCAACGCCTATTCAATGGATCATTGAAGGTAACTTTACTCAATCCAATGGCATTATAAACTATGAAGATAACCTGTTAAGTGGCAATGCTGAAAACGCAATTATATTAAAGGGAGAAGAAGTAAATTTAAATGGAAATGGTATAATTTTTAAAGCGGGTGCAGGTACGAGTGCTACTTTCGGTAAATTATTATTTGCTCGAAACGGGTCGATGCAGTATAAACGACCCAGCCCTAACCACTCGGTTTCGCAGATTAAATTAATCGTAGAATCAAATTGTCAGCTCCAAGCGCAAAGCAATATTCAAATACCCTCTCATGCCACTAGTTTGAATCCCTTACTAACAGTAAATCCTGGTGGTATATTAAAAATTTTGAACTTCTCGGTTTTCAGTAATGCAGCTTTCCCGTTTTCAAAAATATTAATTGATAGTGCCGCCATGGTGCAAACTACCCATGCCAATGGACTTTATAACAATACCGCAACAGCTTCCTTCAGTAATGGAGGGAATTTAAGGTTTGCGCTCCATCCACTTAGCATTGTAGAATATTGCTCTCGCAATGCACAGCAGCTAACTGGTTACGGCTATGGTTCTGCAATTGTATCAGAATGTAAATATGGAATTTTATCTATTAATAGTGCAAGTGTATCCCTAACCAATAATGTTTCTCTTGGTCAAAATAGTATCGTGAGAACACTATTGCTTCTTAAAAGAGGAATACTAAATTTAAATGACTATAAATTAATTATTGAATCTGGTAGTCCTTCAGCAATAACTAGAGTGAATGGTGGTATACTTTCAGAAGGCAATGATGCTTTTAATGAGAATATTGTTAGTTGGCTACAAACCAGTCAAGGGGAGTATATTTTTCCATTTGTTAAAGCCAATGCTACTTATATTCCAGTAACATTTGAAGTCATTAATGGGTCAGGCACCATTAACATTAGCACTAGAGCCACTGCTAACCCCAACAATGAACCATTACCCAACACAGTGCCTGGTACAGCTACTGCCAACCCTGCCACACAAGTTTACTTCGATCCTGCCAATGCAAGTTTGCCCACTACTGAAATGATAGACAGATGGTGGCATGTTGACGCTCAGGGATTATCAGGTAATGTAACGCTCACTTACGATGGAGATGAAAATACAATAGACCCCGGATATAGAAATGGATTAATTTCAATGGTTCAATGGCAAGCGGGTAATTGGGCCAATCATGGTGGCATTAGCCAAGCCGTAACAAGTGGCACTGCTACAGTTACTGCAAATGGTATCAGTGGTTTCGGAATATTAGCCCTCAGAAAAGCAGATAATTCTACTCCTGTAGATTTACTTTATTATGATGTGCTATTAAAAGTAAATGAAGTTTACATCAATTGGGCCACACAATCTGAATTCAACTGCCAATACTTTACTGTACAACGAAGCGTGGATGGAACCAATTTTCAAAACCTCATCCGAATGAGTGGTGCTGGTACAAGCACCCATACCAATACCTATGCCTCAATTGATAAAAATCCAAGTGTGGGTACTAATTATTATCGGCTCATGTTTACAGATGCCTCAGGTATCAATACGTATAGCGAAGTTAAAACAATTGAATATAGCGAGTCGGTTAGTGATGATCCAGTTATTGAACAAATAGGACCTAATCCTTTTTCTAATTCTTTTAAAACAGGGTTCACCCTTTCTTCTGACGGAGAAGTGCAAATAACCCTCACCAGTAGCAATGGAGCAGTAGTGCATCAAGAAACTATTGCAGCATCTAAGGGACATCAATTTTATGAATTCAATGATCAATATAGCCTTCCAAACGGCATCTATTATTTTTCAATTACAAAGAATGATAAACGTACAACTAAAAAATTAATCAAAAAATGAAGAGCAGCTACTTCAACTTTCTGAGTATAATTTTGATTATACTTCTGATTAATCACCAAACCTTTGCAGCTACTAAAACTGCAGCCGCTAATGGAAATTGGTCAACAGCCGCTACTTGGACTCCATCTGGTGTTCCTGTTGCAGCCGATGATGTGATTATTCCTTCTGGAAGAACAGTTACAGTCAATAATAACTATACCATCAGAGATGTAACAGTGCAAGGCGGAGGTACATTAACCATTACTTCCGGTAAAAAATTAACCATGACTGGTCATCTTTCCGTGAATGGAGTCATGACAATGGGAAATGGTAACATTGATTTTGCAAGTGGTAAAAATTTTATTATTGGCAGCGGTGGTTCATTTACTTTTGAACCAGGCACCAACACCCTGGCAGGCACCCAATTGTTTACCAATGGGGTTGAGTCATTTGATCCCAATAGTACTTTGATTATTAAAAAATGGTACGATTATACTATTCCTCTTGGAAATCATGTTACTGGTAATTTTGGAAATCTAACTTTAAATAGTAAGAATGGTTCCACTGTAAATGAATGGCGGCAACAAAATGAATTTGCTTCCCATTTGGTATTGGGCACTTTCAGCATTGATCAAGCCTGGATTACCCTTGATAGATCCGGTGCCATTACCACTACTAATTTCAATAATGTAGTGCTAATGAATGTAAATTCTACGCTATCATTTGTATATGGCACTCATCCATCTACCGTTACTGTAAACATGGGCAACCTCACCATAACTGATGGTACGCTTAGTGGTATTTATAATGGCAATGGTCACGTAAACTTAAACGTAAGTGGCAACATTACACTTAATGGATTGGCCTATCTTTTTTTAATTGAGAACGATGGCGTATCAGGAGTAGGTAATGGGAACGCAAATCTAACTGTAACCGGAAATTTTACAACTGCTAATAGCAGTGATTTTTTTGGAATATATAATCAAACTACCACTAGCGCAGGAAATGCGAACGTTATCATCAACGGAAATCTTAATCACAATGGTGATGACTTTATGGTTCATTATGCCATTCATACAGGATCTGGATTTAGCACACTTTATGTAAACGGTACTACAACGGTAAACTATAATTCTGGATCACAGTTTTGGATCACCGGATTGAGCAGTATTAGTGGAGTAGGTAATACCAATTCTTTAATATGGAGAAATACTGGTAATGTACTGCTAACTGGCAACTCTGGAGGATCGCTAACCACGCACTCCGGTAGTGGCCCAGAGTATGATAGCCTGCTTGCAAATTTGACCATGACAGGTGGATACAATTATTTCTCTTGGCCTTGGACCGCAGCGCAGCTTCATCCGCTTAATATGTATGTTCATGGAAATACAAGCCAATCTGGTAGTTCAACCACTTTTGGAATAGCTTATTATGGTGGTGCCATCAATGCTACCTTTAATGGGAACTTTGATATTAGTGGAGGAATAGCTTCTGTCAATGATTTAAATGGCGCTACAACTATTAATGTAAATGGTAATTATAATCAGTCTGGAGGGAAATTTTATCTCCACAAAAATTCATCCACTGCCGCTACTAATAGCATTGCTATGAATGTCTATGGCAATTTCACCCTTTCTGCTGATTCATTTTTGTTTGATAATAACACATCAGGGCAGGTTCATGAGTTAAATTTATATGGACCAAATTTTAATATATCAGGCAATTCAGGCATATCTCGGTCAGGGCAAGGTACCGGGCTTGTGTTTGGTCACTTTAAGTATGCCAGAAATGGCACAATCAATTACAATCGAACTGGTAGTGCAGAGATAATTCAAGTGAAGCAAACCATCCTGTCGGGTACCACAGTTGATGTGGGTTCTTCAAACTTTAGAGTAACCAGTCATAATACTGCTGCTAATGATTATTTAAAAATAGTGGGAGGAGGAAAGCTTATAGCTAATGCAAGTACTATAAGCCCATCTGGCAATTATACTAACTCAGGAATAATGTTAGAGAGTGGTGCAATTTTAGAATTAACAAAATCAGGTGGATTCTACCATACCGATGGATCATCAACTTTATCGTCAAATGCTAATATGAATTTTAGCCTTGATCCGGGTAGTACTATAGCCTATACCGGCAGTACACCCCAACGCCTTACCGGTACCACTGTGTCGCGAAGTGGAGCAAATCATAAGTATGGAAACTTGATAATCAATAACACAGGAAGTGGAGCAAGTAATAAAGTAACACTTGATGCTAACAATGTTCATATTCGAACAAATTTAAATTTAGTTGATGGCGAATTGGAATTGAATGGATACACTCTTTCAATATCCAATGGAGCAGCAAATGCAATTTCTAGATCTAGTGGATTCATTCGGTCTGAAACAAATGCAGCTAATAATACAAGTATTGTACTATGGCAAAGCATAACCACAGGAACGCATATTGTACCTTTTGGAGTTGATGAGGATACTTATCTTCCAATCACTATGACTGTATTAAGTGGTGCTGGCGCTGATGTTACTTTTGCTACTAGAGCAACCAATGCGGCTAATAATTTGCCTTGGCCTTCAGGGGTTACTTCTATGTCGGGATCAGGGAATGGCGATCAAAGTAGCCATAGCGTTATTGATAGGTGGTGGAATATTCAAGCCCCCGGTGTGATTGCAGACCTCACGCTTTCCTATGATGGAGCTAATGAAAATACTATTGACCCTGCACTGCGCAGTGGCAATATGGGTATCCAAGTATGGAATGGAACTTATTGGCCACCAGTGGCAGGTACGGGTTCAGGAGTTACAGTTGGTGAGGGACAAGTTTCCATCACTGGTCTAAGCACTTGGGGCCCTCTTGTAATAGTGAGCTCTAGTTCCGCCCTACCAATTGAACTTATTTATTTTAAAGCCTTGCTCGATGATGGTGTAGTCAAGTTAAAATGGGCTACAGCAGCTGAGATAAATAACGATTTCTTTACCATTGAAAGATCTAATGACGGAAGAAATTTTACAGCTATAAATTCTCAACCCGGTGCAGGCAATTCAAATGTAACCAAGTATTACTCAGCTGATGATGATAAACCACTAAATGGGTTTAGTTATTACAGATTAAAACAAACAGATTTTGATGGCAGATTCTCTTATTCTGATGTGGAAACCATTAAGCAGGAAGGTGCTGATGGACCTGCTTTTGAAATAGTAAACGTAGCACCCAATCCCTTTAGTGAACGCTTTGAATTGAATTATATGGTGAAAAAATCTGGTCAATTAACCATCACCTTAATGAATACAAGTGGACAAATGGTGAAACAAGATGTGGTTACTGTTGATGAAGGATTCAATACTTATAAGTTTGAAGAGGGAGCTTCACTCAATAAAGGGGTGTATATTATCTCCATTGCTGATAATGAACAAAAAATAACTAATAAAATAATTAAAAATTAAATAAAATGTCGAAACGAAGAATTCAACAAAAAACTAGACAGCGCCAAACCCAAAAGCTGAAATACTACCTTATTGCTGCCAGTGCATCCATAGTTGTGGGTTTAACCATTGTAATGGTATTCGTTTTCCAATTGGGTGATACCAAAAAATCGAAAGCGGCTGGCAATGCCAATGGCGGTTCGAATATTAGCAATGGTGAAGTGATTGCTAGTTTTAACTTTAACTCTGATAGTATTCACAAAGCTATTATAGGTCCTGATGCCATTCAAATTGGAAAGGCTGCCTACCTATCATTAGATGGAAGAGCACTCACTGGTGCATTAAATGGAGGTGGTAAAGAATTAAATTATACCATCCCAGGTGATGCCATTTTTGATCAAGAGGGTATTGATATGAGTATTGATTATCGTTATAGCGAACCTTCTGGAAGTTTCTTTTCTCGTGGAAGCAACTTTAATTTTGGTATTCATAAAGGATTTTTGGCAATCAGTTTTAAAGTTGAAAACAAGTCTGGTGGGTTTATACTTATAGATGCACAAACTGACTATGAAGTGCCCCAAGATAACCAGTGGCGCAATTATAGATTTATTTTCAATCCTACTAATGGAGTTGCAGAAATTTTTGTTTCTAGTGTGCCTGTGTGGAGTCATAAAGTTGGAGCAAATACAGCATTGTATTGGAAAGATGCAGGGAATATTATCATTGGAAAAAATATGGATGCTGAAGGTAACGATGTAGGTTTGTTTGATAATTTGATTATTAGAACTACTTCTTATATTTCACCTTTAGCCGAAACTTTGATCAATTTCTCACTCCAACATACTGATAAGGGTATAAAGGTGCATTGGATGACTACTGCTGGCGATAGGGTTAAATCTTTTAGTATTGATCGCTCCATTAATGGAATCGATTTTACCAATGTGGCTATCATAAATGCTTTCCCTCCTGAAGTAGCTGTAGAAGGGTATGCTCATTTAGATCAAAGTCCTGTAAACACGGGTATTACTTATTACAGAATTAAGCAGCACTTCAAGGATGGTAAATTTGTATCTCATCCAGTGGCGGCAATTAAAATAAAAAATGACCCCGTAACTGCGGTTATCGAACAAATTACTCCCGCTAATTTTCAATCAGCTATTGACATTGCCTATCAAATACCACAAAAAGGAAAGGTGTGGATACAGCTAACAGATCAAAAAGGAAAAATATACCAATCGCAAACATTTGAAGCAGCACAAGGAAAAAATCTTTATAGCATGAAAAATTTAGAAACCCTCACTTCCGGTGTGTATAGATTGCATTTAATCTACAATGAAAAGAAAGTGTCAAAAGACATCCAGAAAATATAACAATACCTTTAACTGAAACATTCAACAATTCGATGTGCAGCAGCTCAACCCTGCTGCATTTTTTTTGAATATGACCTATAAAAAAAGCCTCGAAAAATCGAGGCTTTTGAAGCGGTCTGGACGGGACTCGAACCCGCGACCCCATGCGTGACAGGCATGTATTCTAACCAACTGAACTACCAGACCTTCTTCTTTTTCCAAAAAATTTTGGATTGCAAAAATAGCTATTTATTAACGCTATACAAGACTTTTTAAAAAATATTATTTTTCTAAGTGCTTGATTTTTTGCCAACTACAAAGGCCGATACAAAAATACTCAATTCGTAAAGTATGTACAGCGGAATTGCAACCAATAACAAGGTGGTAACATCGCTTGTAGGGGTAATTACGGCTGATAATATCATGATCACCACTACTGCATGCCTTCTATAGGTACGCATCATACTTGGCGACATAATCCCAAGTTTAGACAAAAAGTAAACTACCATCGGCAATTCAAATACTATACCCGTGATTAAGGTCATGGTAGTAACCATGCCTATGAATGAATCCAAAGTAATCGTATTTTCTACTTGACTACTAACCTGATACGATCCTAAAAAATTAACCGACATGGGCGTTATCACATAGTAGCCGAATGCAATGCCCAGTAAAAAAAGCGATGAAGTAAAGAACACCACTCCGGTGGCGTACTTTTTTTCTGTCTCTTTTAAGGCAGGTTTAACAAATCGCCATAATTCCCAAATTAAATATGGAAATCCGATTACCAATCCACCTATAAAAGCAGACCACATATGTGTAGTAAATTGGGCTGAAATATCGGTACTGATGAGCTTAAAGCTGCTTGCAGTCATGCAAATGTCTTCTGGCAATCCATAACGATCCACCCATTGACATAAAATTTTATAGGTGATGAAGCTGGGTTCCTTGGGTGCTAATAATACCTGATCAAATAAAAATTCCTTTTGTACAAAAAAGTAAATTCCTCCTGCTATAATCACCATTACTGCCCTGATTAAATGCCAGCGAAGCTCTTCTAGATGTCCTAAGAAAGACATCTCTGATCCAGCTTCCGTGGCTGGTTTCTTAAACAATCCAAAAATCATGTTGCGCAAATATACAAACCTTAAATAATTATCTTTAATTTGCCGAATGTCTTCTCAACAATCTAACGGTAAACTTTCTTTATTTGATAGCACCACCATTATCATGGGGTCTATGATAGGTTCTGGTATTTTTATTGTGTCTGCAGAAATAGCTCGTAAGGTTGAAACGCCTGGTATGCTTTTACTTGCATGGGGCCTAACCGCTGTCATCACCATCTTGGGTGCATTGTCTTATGGTGAACTAGCCGCTATGATGCCCAGGGCTGGTGGGCAATATATCTACCTCAAAGAATCATTGGGAAAAATATGGGGCTTCCTTTATGGCTGGTCTTTATTTAGTGTAATTCAAACCGGTACCATCGCTGCTGTTGCAGTTGCCTTTGCTAAATTTACTGGGGTTTTTTGGCCTGCCATTAATGGTCAAAATGTGCTTCTTGACCTGGTTATTCTTAAAATTAGTTCTCAACAAGTACTCGCGGTTTGTATTATTATATTTTTAAGCTTATATAATTTTAAAGATATAAAGTCTGGGGCAGTAGTTCAGAATATTTTTACTGTCTCTAAAATACTCGCTTTATTGGTAGTAGTATGTCTTGGATTTTATTTTGGCTTTCAAGGAATGGGCAACGTGCAAAATTTTGAACCCACCTGGCCTGATAATTTTAACTGGGTAGTGTGGGGAACCTTTGGAGCAGCCATGACAGGTTCATTGTTTAGTGCTGATGCTTGGAATAATATTACCTACACCGCAGGTGAAGTGAAAAATCCTCAAAGAAACCTGCCTTTGTCTTTGCTGATAGGTACAGGTACTGTAACTCTAATTTATATCATAGCCAATTTTTCTTACTTGTTCATTCTGCCTATCGAACAAATAAAGACTGCCGAGAACGATAGGGTAGGGACCTTGCTCCTTCAAACTATAATGGGCGAAAATGGAAAATTGCTAATGGCTGCTCTCATCATGGTGAGCACTTTCGGGTGTTTGAATGGAGTAATACTTACTGCGGCAAGAGTTTATTATGCCATGGCCAAAGACGGATATTTTTTAAAACAAGCAGCAGTTTTAAATAAGAATGGCGTGCCTGCTAATGCACTTACCATGCAATGCATTTGGTCATGCTTACTTTGTTTCAGCGGAACATATAATTCGTTGCTTGAATACATCATGTTTGTAGTGATGGTATTTTATGTACTCACTACCATTGGCCTCTTTAAACTTAGGATTACTCAACCCAATGCTCATCGTCCTTACAAAGCTATTGGTTATCCGCTACTGCCTGCTTTATATATATTATTGGCCTCAGCAGTGGCTGCTGTAATGTATATTTATCAAACTAAAAGTAGTTTATATGGATTGTTAATTGTTGCTATAGGTATCCCAATTTATTTTTGGTTGAATAAATCGGCAGACAAGAAGTCATAACTAAGCTTACATTCCTAATATCCATGCAAACATCAATGGAGCCACAATACTCGCGTCACTTTCTATAATAAATTTTGGTGTGTGAATGTCTAATTTGCCCCAAGTAATTTTTTCGTTAGGTACTGCACCACTGTAACTGCCATAACTCGTAGTGCTATCGCTTATTTGACAGAAGTAGCTCCAAAATGGTACATCATGCCATGATAAATCTTGGTACATCATGGGTACCACACATATAGGGAAATCGCCTGCTATGCCACCACCAATTTGGAAAAACCCTACTCCCTTGCCAGATGAATGCTGTCTATACCACTCTGATAACCAAACCATGTATTCAATACCACTTTTTATGGTGCTGGCTTTAAGCTCTTGCTTTATCACATAGCTCGCAAATATATTTCCCATTGTACTATCTTCCCAGCCAGGTACTACAATTGGAATGTTTTTTTCAGCTGCAGCTAACATCCAACTATTTTTCGGGTCTATTTCGTAGTATTGTTTCAAATCACCACTAAGTAATAATTGAAACATATATTCGTGGGGGAAATATCTTTCACCTTTCTTTTCGGCATCGCTCCATACCTTATGAATATGCTTTTGTAAACGTCTAAATGCTTCTTCTTCAGGAATGCATGTATCGGTTACACGGTTATAGTGGTTTTCTAACAAGTCCCATTCATCTTGTGGAGTGAGGTCGCGGTAATTGGGTACTCGTTTGTAACTGTTATGGGCCACTAGGTTCATTATATCCTCTTCTAAATTAGCTCCAGTACAGCTGATAATGGCTACTTTATCTTGTCTGATCATTTCAGCAAGTGAAATACCTAATTCTGCTGTACTCATAGCACCGGCTAATGTTACCATCATTTTACCGCCAGCTGCTAGATGCGCTTCATAACCCTTGGCTGCATCTACCAATGCTGCTGCATTAAAATGCAAATAGTTTTTTTCAATAAACTGTGATACTGGCCCTTTTTTCATTTATTTATTTTTTTTTGAACCGCGAAAATAATCATTCTTTAGCTTTCTGACTCATTCTTCGATTCTATTCTTTTATTTGGTGATTTTTTTTATCCACTACATCAAAATACCCGCTATGGTGGCTGATAAATAGGAAGCCAAGGTGCCACAAATTAAGGCCTTAAATCCTAGTTTCGCTAAATCTCCCCTACGTGATGGAGCCAATTCCCCAATACCTCCTACCTGAATAGCTATGCTACTAAAATTTGCAAAACCGCAGAGTGCAATACTCACAATCGTAATGGTTTTAGGACTAAGGCTAGCTTGCATTTTTACAAAATCTAAATATGCTACAAACTCATTTACCGCTAATTTTGTTCCTAACATTTGACCAGCATGGTGGATATCATTTGCAGGTACCCCCATAGCATAAGCAAAAACTGAAAATATACTTCCCAGAATTTCTTTTAAACTAAATTGTTGGAGATTCATACCCAATATGCTCGCATATGAAGTATTGTTATAAATTAAATTACCTATCCCTCCTAATATCCAATCAATGAGACCGATTAATGCAATAACACCTATTAGCATTGCAATAACATTGAGAGATACCTTAAGCCCATCAGCTGCTCCATGGCTAATGGCATCCATCAAGCCACTATTGGTTTTTTTTATTTCTAACTTCAAAGTTCCTTTGGTTTCTGACTCCTTAGTTTCAGGATATACTATTTTGGCAATTACCAATGCGGCTGGTGCTGCCATTAAGCTTGCCGCTAATAAATATTGAGCAGGAACACCCATTTGAATATAGATGGCCATTACACCTCCTGCTATGCAGGCCATTGACCCCGCCATAGATGCTAGCAATTCACTATTGGTCATGCCATTTATATAGGGCTTAATTAATATTTGTGCTTCCACTTGACCCACAAATGCACTGCTAACATTGCTCAATGCTTCACTGCCACTCACATTCATGATTCGTTTCATTAGCCATGCAAATGCTTGAACAATTCGTTGCATGATGCCTAAATGATAAGCTATACTCACCAGTACTGCTACAAAAATGATGGTGGGAATGATCTTGAACATAAATATAAAACTATTGGCTGGGCCAAAAACGCTGTCCAGTATTTCTTTCTTTACTAAAATGCCAAAAACAAATTCAGCTCCTTGATTTGCAAAATCAAGTATATGGGTGATGAATGCAGCCAGTTTGCTGAAAATTTTTTGACCAATTGTGGTTTTTAATATGAAGAGGGCCAAAGCCAGTTGCAAACCGAGTCCACTAAGCACTACTCTTAAATTAATGGCCTTTCTATTGTTACTCATTAGATAGGCACAGCCTAAAATAAGCACTATGCCTAATATTCCGGTGAATCTTTCCATCGCTTTTTTTTGCAGATTTAATAAAAGATATTGATAGCAGCAAAAATTGTTTTTACACAAATTCATTTATTCGTTTTGGAAAAAAAATTTAATTTATTTCATCGCTTCACTTTCTTTCGCCCTAGTTCAATTATCTTTACCATCAAATGAATTTATCGTACTTAGATCAGTTGAATGAACCGCAACGACACGCTGTAGAACGCCAAGATGGCCCTATCATGATTATTGCTGGCGCGGGTTCCGGAAAAACAAGAGTTTTAACTTACAGAATTGCCCATTTAATTAATAGTGGAGTGGATGCCTTTAGAATCCTTTCACTAACCTTTACTAATAAGGCAGCTCGCGAAATGCGTAATCGGATTGAATCCGTTGCCGGGCCCGAATCAAGAAACCTTTGGATGGGTACTTTCCACGCTGTATTTGCTAAAGTGCTTAGAATAGAAGCTGAAAAATTAGGATACCCTACCAATTTTGTAATTTATGATACGGATGATGCCAAAAGTGTGGTTAAAGATATTCTTAAGGAGAACAACCTTGATGATAAAACCTACAAGCCTGAAACAGTTTTGAGTAGAATTTCTGCAGCTAAAAATAATCTCTATACATGGCAGGAATACCAAGCCAATATTGATTTTGTGAATGAGGATCATGCTAGCAGAAAACCATTAATGGGTAAATTGTTTGAATTGTATGTAAAGCGCTGCTTCAAGAATGGTGCTATGGACTTTGACGATCTAATCGTGAATATGTACCGACTTTTGGTAGAGTTTAAGGATCTCAAACACAAGTATGCTACCAAATTCAGATATATAATGGTAGATGAGTTTCAAGATACTAATTATGCCCAATACCAAGTTCTCAAAAAATTGGCCTCCATACACCAAAATATTTGTGTAGTAGGCGATGATGCTCAGAGTATTTATGCCTTTAGAGGAGCCAATATTCAAAATATATTAAATTTCGAAAAAGACTATCCAGATTTAAATGTATTTAAACTAGAACAAAATTATAGAAGTACCAATACCATTGTTCAAGCAGCTAATAACGTAATTGCCAATAATAAGTATCAACTCAAAAAAAGTGTTTGGACTAGCAATAATCCTGGAAGTAAAATATCATTAGTTAAAGCACTTACTGATAATGAAGAGGGCGCTCAAGTAGCTCAAAACATCTTTGAGCAAAAGATGAACAATCAGTGGCACAATAACGAATTTGCTATTCTATACCGTACCAATGCCCAAAGTCGTGCTATGGAAGAGGCACTGCGTAAAAAAGGAATAGCCTATAGAATATACGGGGGCTTGTCTTTTTACAAACGAAAAGAAATTAAAGACTTACTGGCCTTCTTCAGGCTTACCATCAATCAACAAGATGATGAAGCCCTGAAAAGAATTATTAATATCCCTGCACGAGGTATTGGGAAAACTACCTTGGATAAATTATCAGTACTTGCCGCTGGATCAGCATTTAGTATTTGGCAATTAATATTGGATGGAAGTGTAAAAAACGAGTTCAATAATCCTACATGGCAGCGGTTGGTCGATTTTTGCACCATGATACAAAGCTTTCAGATAAAACTTAGAAGTGATAATGCTTTTGAGCTTGGGAGCCACATAGCTACCCACACTGGACTAGTTCGCGAACTTTATGCAGATAAAACTCCGGAAGGTGTAAGCCGATATGAAAATATCCAAGAGCTACTCAATGGGATGAAAGAGTTTGTAGAAAGTGGAAGGAGCATAACCCCTCTTGGCGATGAAAATGCTTTTGAAGATACTGGTGAAATAAGAACACTTGACATGTTCATGCAGGATATTTCTCTATTGACCGATGCCGATGATGAGGATAAAGAAACTGATACAGTGACACTCATGACTGTTCACGCTGCTAAGGGATTGGAATTTAAAAGTGTATTTGTGGTAGGGCTCGAAGAAAATTTATTCCCTTCAGCCTTAAGTATCAATAGCAGAGAAGAGTTGGAGGAGGAGCGGAGGCTCTTCTATGTGGCCATGACGCGTGCCGAACATAAACTTACCATTTCTTATGCCAATCAACGCTTTCGCTGGGGCAATTTAGTTTCTAATGATCCCAGCAGATTCATTGAAGAAATAAATCCCGATTTAATTGAAGAGTCCGCTGCCAAATCTTTTTCACGTCAAAATCCTTTTGCCAACCAACAAGATTTACCCGATCGCTGGCACCAGCAACCCTCAAAAACCTTTGTATCGCAGTTTGCTCCCAAGCAAAATTCTAAGCCGCTTGCCCCTCCGGTAGGCTTTAAAAAGATAAGCACCCAAACAACATACGACACAGGATCAGTCTTAGAAACAGTGAATATTGGCGATACCGTAGAACATGCTCGATTTGGTATTGGAAAAATAGTGCTTTTAGAAGGTAAAGATGCAGATCAAAAAGTAACCATAAATTTTGAAGGTGTTGGAAATAAAGTATTATTGCTTAAATTTGCCAAACTCAAGCCCATCGCTCAATAGTTGTTTTCATTTTTTAGAAACACCCGACCTTGGCCATTATTTACTAAATCATTTATTGAATGCAATATAACACAGCCCGCCCTTCGCTTCTCATTGCGGAATATGGTAGAAATATTCAAAGCCTTATCGCTCACGCCTGTACTATTCAGGATAGAGAGCAACGAACTAAAATCGCCAAGGAAATCGTTAACGCTATGGCTAGCTTAAACCCCGCTAGTAAGGACATGCAAGACTATAAACACAAACTTTGGGATCATCTCATCATCATGAGTGATTTTAAACTAGATGTTGATAGTCCGTATCCAAGTCCACAAAGAGAAAAGATTGAAGAAAAGCCTCAAAAAGTTAGCTATCCGTCTAATAATATAAAGTTTAAATTCTATGGCAAAACCATGGAAAACATGATCAAGCACATTGCCACTATGGAGGCTCCTGAAAACAAGCAAGAGGTTACACGAAATCTGGCCAACTTTATGAAGATGAGTTACCTGGCTTGGAATAAGGATACTGTGGATGATGTCACCATTCTAAACCATCTTAATGAATTAAGCGCAGGAAAGCTGTCTCTATCAGAGGAAGATAAATTAAATCATAGCAATAATCTACTTGCCATGACCAAGCAATTTAAGGATAACAAGCGGCCACAACATAACCACAAGAACAGGAATAGAAAAAATAGGAATAAAAAGCCCAGATAATCTAAGTAAAAAAAAGCCTCTTCTTAAAGAGGCTTTTTTTTATATATACTTTCTTATGAAAGCATAATATTCATACTTAAAATCAATGAATAGATGTTCAAATGTTTTGAGTCGCTCTCTCAGTTGAGCCTCTTCAAAAATTAAGCTAGCGTTTGAACCATCGTTCATTACATCAGCATCCAGCTCTAATTTGTTCTCAAACTGTTTGACATCGTGCCTTATCAGATCGATATGGTTCTGATGGATAATCAATAAGTTTTGAAAATGTTCTATATCCTTAAATATATCAGCACCGCTATTTTTAATTACTACTTCGCTCAGTCGCTCCCTAAAGAGTTTTAATTCCTGCTTGTACACCGATAATGATTTCAACCACTCATATAGTTCTACATGGTTTACTGGTTCGATTTGTGTTGTCATAATGCAAAATGGTTAAGGGTTACACAATGAATAAATGAAGAAGAACAGCTTTAAAGGTACTAAAAGACTAGTAATCTCCAAATCAATCTCTCTTTATCGAAAAAAAACAGATTTCTTACATACTTGAAACACTGCTTATAAATTAACTGTACAACTTAGTTCTATTAACCCCCATATTTACCTATATTTAAAAATAATCGGAAAAAAATAGGGGGGTGTTGCTTAAAAAATATGATAAAATTGTTGACTACCCCCTAAAAATTTACTTATATTTGCAAAAAAATTGATAAAATTTAATAAAAATAAATAAAACAATAAAAAATGTCAAACATTCGCTTCCGTGCACTAGAAACCACCCTCACCCGCACCCCAATTAAATTTGAGGTACCTTCCACTAAAGTATCAGATTATTATGGTCAAAACGTATTCAACCGTGATGCCATGCAAAAATACCTGAGCAAGGAAGCCTTCAAAGCTGTGGTAGCTGCAGTTGACCATGGCGAGCGATTAGATAGAAAAATAGCTGATCAAATTGCACTAGGTATGAAGGAGTGGGCCAGCACCCATGGTGCCTCGCACTATACACATTGGTTTCAACCACTAACTGGCACCACTGCCGAAAAACACGATTCCTTTTTTGAAGTAAGCGATGGTAAAGCCATCGAAATATTTTCAGGGTCAGCGCTGGTTCAGCAAGAGCCTGATGCTTCCTCTTTTCCTAATGGCGGCATTAGAAATACTTTCGAAGCAAGAGGCTACACCGCATGGGATCCAAGCTCGCCTGCATTTATCATGGAAAGCGTAAACGGAAAAACACTTTGCATCCCTACCATATTTGTAAGTTACACTGGCGAAACCCTCGATTATAAAGCCCCACTCTTAAAGGCGCTTAGTGCCATTGATAAGGCCGCAGTTGAAGTTTGCCAATATTTCGATAAGGAGGTAACCAAAGTACAACCTACACTAGGTATCGAACAAGAATATTTTTTAGTCGATACAGCGCTTTTTTATAGTCGACCAGACCTTTCCATCACTGGTCGTACTTTATTTGGTCATGCACCCGCTAAAGGACAGCAATTGGAAGACCACTATTTTGGTTCAATCCCTGATAGAGTGTATGCCTTCATGCATGATTTTGAAGTAGAAGCCTTTAAGCTTGGCATCCCCCTCAAAACCCGTCACAATGAAGTAGCACCATCACAATTTGAATGTGCACCAGTGTTTGAAGAAATTAACCTTGCAGTAGATCATAATTGCCTCTTGATGGACCTAATGGAAAAGGTAGCCAAGCGACATAATTTTAAAGTCCTCTTTCATGAAAAGCCCTATGCCGGCATCAATGGCAGCGGAAAGCACAATAACTGGAGCCTGGGCACCAACACCGGAAAGAACTTATTATCACCAGGCAACTCGCCTAAAAGTAATATGATGTTCCTTACCTTCTTTATCAATACCATTAGAGCTGTCTATGAACATGCCGATTTGTTGCGAGCCAGTATCGCCAGTGCTAGCAATGACCACCGATTGGGTGCCAATGAAGCTCCACCGGCCATTATGAGTATTTTCCTTGGTGGACAGCTAACCAAAGTGCTTGATGAGATTGAGAAAAAAGTAAGCGATAAAAAAATGAGCCCCGATGAGAAGGGAGCACTAAAAATAAATATAGGTAAAATTCCAGAAATATTAATGGACAATACCGATCGTAACCGTACCTCACCATTTGCATTCACAGGCAATAAATTCGAATTCAGAGCAGTGGGCTCTAGTGCCAATTGTAGCAACTCTATGACAGTGCTCAATACCATAGTGGCCGAACAGCTAATAAAATTTAAAACAGAAGTTGATGCACTCATTAAAAAGAATGTAAAGAAAGATGAAGCCATCCTCCGCGTCCTTCGCCAATACATCGTTGAAAGCAAAGTGATCAGATTCGAAGGAAATGGTTATGGCGATGAATGGGTGCGTGAAGCTAAAAAAAGAGGACTTAGTAATATCACCACCACACCATTGTCATTAGATGCTTATGTAAGTAAAAAATCATTAAAATTATTTCATGATATAAATATCTTCTCACACCGCGAGGCAGAAGCCCGCCATGAAATAATGCTTGAAACATATACCAAGAAAATTCAAATCGAATCGCGTGTGCTAGGCGATCTCTCTATCAATCACATTATACCGGCAGCCATTAAATACCAAACACTTCTCGCCACCAATGTCGAAAACTTGAAAGATATCAATCTCAAGGCCGAAGTATATGGCACCCAATTGGCTATCATAAAAGACCTTTCACTGCACATCACCGGTCTCAAATCAAAAGTTGATGCCATGATCGAAGCACGTAAGAAGGCCAATAAATTAGAAAGTGCCCGAGACAAAGCTATTGCCTATTGCGATAAAGTAAGACCTTACATTGATCAAATACGCGAACATGTAGATAGCCTTGAAATGTTAGTTGATGATGAATTGTGGCCAATGGCCAAATACCGCGAACTGGTATCAATCAGATAATTTAAAAAAACACTAACAAGCAAATATTATAAAATCACTTTCATAACCAATGAGAGTGATTTTTTTTGGAGCATCAACTGTAATCAACGATCGCCAGCATAGCGGCCTGTCGCTCATAGGCGCTTCGCGCGCTAATCCGCTCCATGCCGGCTAAGATCAGCTGTACTCAACCCTTAGAGAATGCTAATAAAACAAAAAGCCAGTCGAAAAATTAATTCCAACCGGAGTTGAAAAAAATATTTTAACAGACATTTAAGTAGTTAGTGTTTAGTAAATCACTAACTTTTTAACTTCTTTTAATAAATTATTTTCAAAAATTTTAAGAACATATAAACCTTGAGGAAA
>JBDKJS010000142.1:0-8929 GCA_039806065.1 Bacteroidota bacterium
GCGTTGGCACCTGTAAGGTTGCCTTGTACCAATTGGGAGGCGGCAGTACCCGTTAGGGTAATGGTACTACCTGCACCACAAATCAAAGATCCATTATTAATAAAATCACCACAAACTAACAAGGTTGCTCCTGCGGCAACAGTAAGCGAAGCTCCAGCATTGATAGTAATGTCTTTTACTATAATTGGCGGACCTGCAGGAATGATCGGGTAATTGATGGCAGGGCCCGTATTGGTAATAACCGCACTAATTCCGTTGGCACAAGTTGGCGCTTGACTCATACAAGCATTGGGAGACCAGTTGGTCAAAGTACCCCAAGTATTGGTGGTAGCATTTTGCCAATAGGCAACGGGTGGAACCCCAGCTAAAGGAGTAGCACCAAAACTTAAATTAAATCCAGAAGTGGAATTGGTAAAGTTACTTACCAATAAAATAAATGTTCGGGTGGTATTAGCACCTAATGCCAAGGCAGGATTAAAAGCACCAGATGGTGCTGGAGTTGCCAATCCTGTAGTTCCAAGTGCGGAATAGTTACATGACCTGAAAGGGAATGTAGCTGAGGTAGGGTTGGTGAGAATTAAATTGCAATAATTAGATATGCCAGTAATTTCCCAAATCTGAAAGTCATAATCGGTTGTTCCATCGTTTGGTGCAATGGTAAAAGAAAGATTACCACCGCCTGCACCTGTCACTGTGGTGAAAGTGTACCACGATCCGCCCCGTTCAGCAGAGGCTAGACAGGTACCGGTATTCAAGTCACAGTTATTTCCATATCCTTGGAATCCAGGATCGGCTACTGCCAATGGCACATTGCCTGAGCAAAGTGTGGTAGGCAACTGACAATCTTGATCAGGAGTAGGTGGGAAAACAGTACTAGCACCATCTATGGCTACTATATCAAAAGTTCCTGTATTAGAAGCCGTGCCATCCACACTAATGTAATAAGTGTTTCCAATGCTTAGGCCGGCATAAAATAACTCAGAGTTTCTGGGAGCACCAAAACCACCACAAGGGGGTGCATCATCGTTGCAAGCAAGTGCGGCAGTACCAACTGTGCAGTTAGGGTATAATGCAAGTGTACTATTGGTTAAAGTTCTTAATCTCGTTCTTATTCTTATAGAGGTAGTGGTAGCAACAAAAGAATACCATACCGTATTAAATGAGGCACTCATACAAGAGCCCGTATTGGGTTCAGTTACATTGGATGCACAAACATTGGTTTGGTTTACTGCAGCTACACCATATACCAATGGAACTGCACTGCCGCAAGCATCGTTGGGTGGTGAACAACCCCTATCCACACATATTCTAAAATTACCCGGAATGGCGCCATTGGCAGACCAAACTCTGATATAATACGTTTGTCCTGTAGTGGCAGCAAAAGGAAGTGTAGGCATTCCAAAACCATTAGAGTTATCATCACAACCTAGGAGTACTAGTGCTCCACAGGTTCCAGAGTAAACAGCAGCAGCTACATCCGTTGCAATAGGAGCGGCCAATCCTCTAGTGATACTCAGCTGATGCACCTGGGTGGCAGCTGCAGTAAAACTAAACCATATATCACCACTACCTGAAGGTACAAAGGCCCCGCAGCCCGGATTAGAGGGTTCGGGTATGGAAGGTCGGTAGCATGCTAAATTGTAAGTTGGATTGGTGCATGGTGCAACTGGCGTAGACACAGTAAGTGCAATGGGACTGGCACAATTATCACCAGTCAAAACACCCACTGCTGCACCAGTAATATCAATATCAAAATTATCCAATAAAACACCACCGCTACTCACCGTATCGTTTTCAATTACGATGAAATACTGCACACCTGCGCTCAAGGTTATATTGTTCGCAGTAACGGAGGTTACATTACCGGGAGTAATCTGTGCAATAGCATTACATGTACCAGAGCCGGGACATCCTCTGTAAATAAACAAAGCAGGGAAAGAACCTGGAGTAATGTTACTTGCGGTCACATTGATACAAACATCAGAAGGTGGCGTGTATTCGAAGAAGTAATCGGGACCCGTATTTGCCCTATTGTTACATCCTACAGATGTTGAATCAAAATTATCTTCGAATGCACCATTAGAGGCAAAAGTGGTGTAAGTATAAGGCAACCCACAAGGCGCAATGTTATTGGCATTTACACATGTAACACCGGGTGGTTGTACCACAAAATCGAAATAGGTATCGGTAGCATCATCTGCTTCTACCCGCACGTAATAAACAGTGGAGGCACAAGGTTGATTGGTCAGTTCTAAATAACCCCAAGTGCCTATCCCTAAACTATCGGTAGCACAACCCACTGGTGTAAGTGCAGCACAGGTTCCGGTATAAGCTTCTATTCTTGATCCGCTCCCAAAACAAATGTTTCGGGCTTTTATTTCGAAATTGGTTATGCCTGCAGGTTTGGTAAAGGTGAACCACATATCACCTAAAAGACCAGAAGGAGCACAACCCGTTGGGGTGCCCACGGTAGAATCGGTTTGTAAGGTAGCCCCACGGTAAAATGTAGGAGCATTTTTAGTCATGGTAAGAGGTTGAGCTCCTCCACATAAATTACTAGAATTATTAACTGGATTCCAAATCAACCTACGTGGACCACCACCTAAATTTAAATTTGAAGTCAATGTTAGTTTAGAAGCTCCACTAAAACCTGAATTAACAGAGTAAAAGTCACCACTGCACCAGCCAACAAGTCCTCTACTGGCATTTGGTGAACCAACGATATTTCCATTAACTGAAACACTATCTTGAAATTCGATCCTATTAGGTGTGGCAGTACCATTTGAATATAAAATTACCCTGAAACTAGAATAAGAATTAGATGCCGTACTATCCCAAAGCATCCTGGACCAATCTATGTACAAAACAGTTGCATTGTTTTGTGTCCTTACAACCCCTCCACTAGCTGTGGGAGCTACTCTTAATTTTTCATCCCACATTGGAGCAATCATTGCTCTTCCAGAGCCATTCATTTCGATATTATTTTTATTAGGATCTGCTGCAGTGCCGGCATCGAAGGTTATCCATCCATTGCTAGAAATCCAATATTGAGATACTTGAACACCTCCGTAGAAAAAAATGAAAGGCATGGCGATTGGCCCCACTACTACATCCTGGCTTCCACCAGCAATTCGATTTAGGGGTGCAGGAAGCGTTGGAATAGTAGGGTATGATGCCAGAGCAGGACTGTTGAAGGCTGTGGTATAACTAATCCCGTTATTAGCGGCTTGTCCTAGGGCTTGGTTACTGCCAAGGAAAGTTAAGAGTACAAAAAAGAATAGTAGTTTTTTCATGGAATTAAGGTAGGTTAAAGAAGTAAATATTTTGTTCATTTACGGTAAGTTCGTTAACTCGTTTAAGAATAGATTAATAAGCGAGGCTAATGTACTTACAATTTCTTAAAATTCAATTAAAACTTGGGTAACTTTTAATGAAAATGGGTAAAGTACATTTGGGGCAAGGCCAACGGATCATTTTTTGGGATAAGTAAATTGCCAAATAGGCTTTTTTATCCTTTCTTTGTGATGTTTTAATCAGTCAAAACATTGAGCGAATACATCCAATTTTGAACCAATCAATTAATTTGCCGCCTTACGATTTACACTTTAAATTATAAAAAACGAAATGAAATCAGCCTTACTTTTATTCTTTACCCTTGCCATCCTTAGTTCAGCAACTGTAACCTCGCAAACAGTATTGAACACCAGTTTTAGGCCTGCTGTAGGTCAAATTTTTGAATTTAGAGTAGTGGATACGATTGGAGTTACAGAGGCTACGGCAGGACCTGCAGGGCCATCCATTACTTGGTCGTTAGGTGGGCTTTTTATTACACTCAATCAGTTCAATTATAATTGGGTTACCCCTGCAACAACCCCCTATGTTGGAAATTTTCCTGGGGCAAATTTAGCCAGCAGCAATTCTATTTCTACATATGAATTTTACAATGATGCCTCGGGCACTTTTAACTATATGGGATCGCAAAATGGCGCTGATTTTTCAAAGTATGGTACTGCAGGGGCAGCCCTGTTCGATTTTCCTTTCGAATATGGCGATAGCACAGTAGTGAATTTTACCGGTGGCTCTTTCAGTTCTGGTACACTATCGGGTAAAGTAGTAACCCATGCTGATGCTTTTGGAACACTTCAATTGAGTGCGCCCATTGGCAATGTAACCAACGCACTTAGGGTAAAAAGAACCGAAACTTTACTTTATAACTATGGCCCAGGAGTAGATGATACGGTAAGAACTACTACTTATCTTTGGTATAGAAGTCAATGCAAGGAGCCTGTTTTAATAATGGGATTTAAAACGAGCACCTTTGGACAACCCGAAAAATATGTAAGGGCCACTGCTGGTTGTGTTACCATTACCTCCGTACGCGATCAAGACTTGTTAAAAGGAATTGAGGTCTTTCCTAACCCGGCAAGTAATTATTTTACCATCAATGCCAATGGAATTTCCATTGAAAAGGTGGAGGTGGTAGATCTTAATGGTCGTATCTTAATCACTGCCAACACACCAGACTTAGCAAGGGTTGATGTGGCATCATTGGCCACTGGAAGTTATCAAATAAAACTGCAAACTGCTATTGGCACCGCTAATAAGTATTTTGTAAAATTATAATTTGTAAATATTATAATTTTCTAAATTAAACCAGTTCAGTAACCGCAATTAAACAAAAAGTTATTTAGCGTCTTGTAATTTTTTTTCAAGACTTGCTTTAATAAACCTTACGAAAAGGGGGTGAGGAGTTTCAACGGTGCTCTTATATTCAGGGTGAAATTGTACTCCCACAAACCAAGGATGGTCTTTAATTTCTACGATTTCCACTAAATTGTTATCGGGATTTATGCCGGAGGCCATCATTCCTTTATCCTCAAAGTCTTTTAAAAATTTGCTGTTAAATTCATATCGATGCCTATGTCTCTCACCAATTTTGGGCTTGCCATATACTGCATAGGCTTTGGTTCCTTTGTTTAGCGTGCAGGCATATTCGCCCAGGCGCATGGTGCCACCTTTGGTTTTCAGTTTCTTTTGTTCTTCCATCATGTGAATGACAGGGTGCTTGGTTTCATTCGCCATTTCAGTGCTGTGTGCATCGCGCCAACCGATAACATTTCTGGCAAATTCAATTACAGCACATTGCATTCCGAGGCAGATTCCCAAAAAAGGTATGTTGTTTTCTCGTACAAATTGAATGGCAGCAATTTTCCCTTCAATCCCTCTATCGCCAAATCCAGGAGCCACCAATACGCCATGTAGTTTGCCTAATTTTTGTTGGGCATTTTCAGCATCAATCTTCTCGCTGTGGATCCATTCGAGCACAACCTTGGTTTCATTTGCTACACCGGCATGGATGAAGGCTTCATTGATGGATTTATAGGCATCCTTGAGTTCAACATATTTTCCGACCAGCCCAATTCTTACTTCGTTGATTGGATTTTTTAATTTTCCTAAAAAGTTTTTCCAATTTACCAGTTCAGGCTCAGTTTGTAGTGGAAGTTTTAATTTGCTGAGTACAACTTTATCCAGTTGTTCCTTAAGCATTAACAGTGGTACATCATAAATACTATCCGCATCAATACTTTCGATCACTGCATTTACATTCACATTGCAAAATAGGGCAATTTTTCTGCGCATGTCACTGCTGATGGCATGTTCAGTTCGGCATACTAAAATGTCAGGTTGCACACCCACCTCTAACAATGATTTCACACTGTGCTGTGTAGGTTTGGTTTTGAGTTCACCGGCTGCAGTTAAGTAGGGAAGTAGTGTTAAGTGAATGACTAGTGCAGCACTACCTAATTCCCATTTAAGCTGGCGCACTGTTTCAATATAGGGTAACGATTCTATATCGCCAACGGTACCTCCAATTTCGGTAATGATGATTTCATACTTTCCTGAATTGCCCAATATTTGCATTCGCTGCTTGATCTCATCCGTTATATGAGGAATAACCTGCACAGTCTTTCCTAAGAAAGCCCCTTCTCTTTCCTTATTAATTACGGTTTGATAAATTTTACCTGTGGTTACATTATTCGCTTGAGAGGTAGGTACATTTAAAAATCGCTCATAGTGGCCTAGGTCAAGATCTGTTTCAGCGCCATCATCAGTAACATAACATTCCCCATGTTCATAGGGATTTAGGGTTCCTGGATCAACATTGATATAGGGATCAAATTTTTGAATGGTAACTGTGTAGCCTCTGGCTTGTAATAATTTGGCTAATGAAGCTGATATGATTCCTTTGCCTAATGAGGAGGTTACACCACCTGTAACGAAAATGTATTTAACTGCTGCCACCGTGTCTTAATTATTTTATTTGATTGAAAAAAGTAAATTGTGTATTACTCAACACGGGGTACAAAGCTAATACAAAATGTTAGGGCTACAATGTTTCACAACCATTTAATGGTATTTTATTTAAGCGCTTTAAGATATGCTTTTACAAATGGCTTTAATAATTTATGACCATCGGTATAGGTAATGGCCTTTTGCTTTAAGTTTAGGTTGTTGTTCAATCCTTTGTCTTTAAGTGCCATGGCTGTACCAAGAGTAGTGATTTCTTTTTTGTAGTACTTATTTTTTACATTTTTTAGTGCTAAGTTTTTATAAAGATCCAATGCAGCCGTATTGGCTTGTTGTTGCTGGTAATATTTTGCAACGGCAAGAACGAAAAAATTGCTTCCTTTTTCTTTTGCAAAGTTAGCCATAGAAGGGTGGTTGATATAAAATTGGATGATACTGTGTGTTTGATGGAATTTTTCTGCTTCTAGAAAGAGGGCTACGGCCTCTTCATTTCTTCCATTGCTTTGCAGTTGCAGCACTTGTACCATTTGTCGCTGATAGTATACTGCATTATTGATACTATCTCTTGTTAGTTGCATGCCGTAAGTATCTAGGCTACAATCACTGTTAGCGTTTACTATTCCTTGAGCATTGTTAAAATGTTCATCTGCCTTAATCCATTCGCCTGCCAGCAGGGCTATTCTACCTTGGTTGAAATGGCGGTCAAACTCATTTTGCGAATTGATGCAAGCTTGTGAAAAAATATTATTAGATAAATTTTTAATTAATTGAGCAGTTGAGTTGTCTGTATTTAAATCATACCGGTTTGCAATAGATCTTACATCTGCCAAGATTGCTCTTGCATTGTTTAGTTTGTTGGCTCTTATTTCTTCATTGGCACCTTCAATTAAATTCAAAATATAGGGTTTGGCAGCAGCTTTTCGTTCAGCGGTTAGATTGTTTTGAATATTTAACCCTGCGGTGGCAGCCATTTGTTCTGCTTCATCAAATGCTTGGAGGGCTTTAGCATATTGCTTAGTTTGTGTTAATGATAAGGCCTCATCAACTTTTAGCTGGTATTTTTTCTGAAAGATTACTTGCTGCATTTCTAGTGCAGCAAAGGCATTCGGAATAAAGTCACTATTGCGCTGCTGGTAGCGCAATGCCTCCTTCACCTTTTGTTCAGCTTGATTAAAGTGGTTGTTTGAAAACTCTGTCTTTGAATTTTCAAGCAATGATTGGTAAAATCCTTCATGAGCCTTAGCAAACCTTATACCCACATCCTTTGAATTGGGAACAATTCCTTTGCTCTGATTCTGTAGATTGGCAGCATCATTTGTAATTTCAAGGGCACGCTGAAATTGTTTATTTTGTAGATTGATGTCAGCTAAATTAAGATAGCTGGTATAAATGTCGCGAATTAAAATTTGGGTGTTGGTTGAAGTGGCGGGATCAGGATTCATGTCATATAAAATACTTAATGCCAGGCATTCTGCATCTTTAAATTTTTTATCTTCATAGTCAAGTAAGGCCAATTCAAATGCTGCTGGGGCAAAAAATGGCTGTTCTCTTAAAGACCGAGTAAAATAATTGCGTGCAGCAAACCTATTATTCCTGGCCTTAAGTTCCATCCCTTTTTGAAAAAAGTAAGAGTAAGCAGTTGCCTTGGCAATGTTGAGTGCATTGCGTGCTGCAACGGTCTTTGTTTTTACCGCATTTAATTTTTGCATAAAGCCTGAAGGGTCGTATAGGTTTAAGTTTAGCTTATCAACTAATTGAAGATTTTCAGTTTGTGATAGTTGGTGTTCTATGCTAATCAATTCTGTATGTTGTGGATCTAAATTTTCAACATCATTAGGGTTAATGAAATTGAGTCTGGCGTTTAGTTGCGCTAAAATGTTTTCGTGCTCAAAGTATTGGTTGATGAAAGTAAGTTTTTGAATTAAAGCATTTAGTGTGGCTGGAGTATAGTTAAAAGCAACTTGCTGGGCTTCTATAAGGTATGGTGCTCCTGCGGTGTCAGTGAAAGTGATTAATGCAAAACGTCCGGTAATGATGTTATATGAATGATTAAATTGTTTTATATTATTCAATGTTCTATTAAATTTTGCCGTCACCGTATAATTCAATTGATCTGGTATAAATTCATTGGTTATATCAAATCCTCCTACCATCACTTGATCACCATTGCAAGAAATTAACTGTGGAGTGATGGTATAATTATTTTTACTTGGTTGGTCAATTTTGAATTGAAGGTTATAATTAAGCGAGTAATTTACTTGGCTTAAAGGTAGTTTTTTAGCATCGGCTAAAGCCTGTAGTGCTTTAATGATGTTTTGAGTATTGGCCCCAAAACCAGTTTTCATATTCCATGATTTACTAGGTGCAGGCAGTCCACCTCCTGTGCCTCTCTGAGCAAGTGCAACAGTGTTTATTAAGAGCAGGGTAAGTATTAATTTTTTCATTTTGTATTTTTTTTGAAATTGCTAATTGTTCTGTTGGGACATAAGTAGCAATAGGTGTACCAAATTTATTTTTTATTTTATATGTATGATAAAATTGAAATGAGGAAAACAAAATCATTTTACCGATTGATCAATCATAATGGCCAACTATGGCGCGAATTTTAGCATTTACTCAA
>JBDKJS010000143.1:0-9448 GCA_039806065.1 Bacteroidota bacterium
CAAAACCGGTGCTGATTTTCTCACCCCACCACGACCAATGATAGAAAGCACCCCTTAACTCCAAGCACTATTCGGCAGCATGGCAGTGATAAAATCACTCCTATTACTCTGTTTGATTGCATTTGATAATTTTTTCTGATGCTTTTTTAACAATCTGCCCGACCGGCATTTTAAAATGAGGGCTATGCAAAACAAAGTAAAAGTATTTAAATTAGTTTTACAGCAACTCCACTGCGGTAAGGCCATTTGCATTTTAAAATTATTTCAATACATTTGAAACATATTAAATAAAAAAACCATGAATCTTACACCTCTCTTCCGATTAATATTCTTATTTTTTATCATCAACTTTGTAACTCTTAGTGGGCGATGCCAAGGTGGTTTTATTAGCATTGAAACCAATGCACCCGGCAACAGTAATTTAAATCCAAGTGTATGTACTGCTTTTGATTTATTATTTGAGCAATTTACTAATCCAAAAATATATTCTGTTGAATTTTCATTACCAAATATTGCAAACACTACTAATTTTAGTTCAAATCCCGATAACACCCTTTTCACATCCACTAACGGAGTTGAAAATTGTAATTTTACCATTAACCTTACAGGGCTCAACTGCCAACAACTTGATGATATCGTATCTAACAACTTGCTATCAGTTCAAGCATTTGATGTTAATGGTGGATTAATTAGCTCCTACTTTATTAATCAAATAAGCTTGCCACAGTTTACTTTTAATCAATTAGCTTTTAACCCAGTTCAATCGCTCGGAGCTGATTTTACCAGAAGCTTCATTCTAACCGCTACCCAAGCAGGCCATTTTTATGGAAACCTATCCACTCCTGGTACAGACGTCAAGGTTGCCGCCACCATAGAACAGGAAGTACTGGTAAAATCTGTTGACTATAAAATTTATAATCCTTCCGGCACTTTAATTGTTGCCAATAATGCTGCTTATAATTGTAGCAATTGTAGCTGCTCCGACTTAGAAAGTTTTTTACCATGTTCGCCCTTATGCACCACTGCTTATAATTTAGATATTAGTTTGCCCGTTCAATTTACTGGTGGCTGGAGCATAGAGGTGATAGAGCATTGCTATGCCAAGCGTGCTGTGGTGCCTAGTCAAAATTTCCAAAGCAACTATGCCATTAATTCATTACCTTGCTTTAACAATGCCACTTGCGGTTTATTCAATTTAAATGAAACCTTAAATAGTGATATAGTACATGAAACCTTTAATGTTCAATTTAATTCTAATGCTAGCAGAATCGACCTAGATCCTCCAGTTAATCCTGCTGCTCCTTTTGAATATGTATTAGACTTTGACAATGATATAAGGCTTTATACAGTAGAGCTTGAAATTAACAATGATTTTTTTCTAGTAAATGCTGCAGCTATTCAAGTTGGTATGATGCAAAATAATAATTTTACGCCATTTAGTTCTCCTTCTACTGGATGTAGTTTAGTAACATCTACCAACGTCAATTCTAATCAGTACATTCGGTTTAATTTTTTAAATTCGGCCGGCTGTACTACCCCGCAAAACTTGCCCAATAATATATGGCCATGCATTGCTTCAGCATCTCAATATCCATTCGACTTTCAGGCAAACCAAAATTTAGTTATCAGATTTCCCGCAGGGTCTATCCAATTAAACACACAAAGTAATTCTCCAATTGGTGATTGTGATTATGAACACTTAGAGTTCGTTACTAATGTTGCATTGGATGCACGTGCTCCCGGGCGCATTAATTTAAACTGGAGTGCCGATCATAGTTCGTTAAATACTGATCCCGGTATCACTCCTAATCTTAATCACTATTACAACTCTAATAATCATCCTAGTCCATTAACGCCAATTACAGGTGGTGGCGGTAGAATCACCGGACAAACAGATAACAGTACTCCTTATAGTAGTTTTGCCACTGCTACGGCTAGCAACACTGATATTTCACAAACTGGATCTGTTTCAGTGCCATCCACAGTTACTATTACAAGCACTTTTAATCGAACTTCGGGTGCAAGCCCATGGCAGCTATGTGGACCAGTTTTAGGAGGCGGATCGCTATCCACCGGACAAAATAATTTAATTGTAAATACTGCGGATCAAGGTCAAATATATGTTCTTGAAGTAACCTTGCCTTTTGGTTATGCTCTTTCAAACTGTATTCTTAGCTATCAGACTTATACTTTTGCCACACAATCTACCAACACCCCTCAAAGTCAAACCATAACACCCACCTTCATAACCATACAGGGAGCCTATCCCTGCACTACTTATACTTTTCAAATTTTTGACAATAACTTAGGCAGCAACAACCCTTATCAAAGTTTGATTAATGCAACCATCACTTATGATGTGGATATGATCAACTGCCCTTTTACCTCTTTTAGTTGCGGCAATGCCCCTGGCAACATCACTCCACCACCCTCTAACGCACCCAATACATTTGGTAGTAGCATTATCTCAGAAAGGTATCTTGCTTATTTAGGCAATACCAACACCATTCCAATGGTACTCAATTGTAATAGTGTTGAGCTGTTTGCCCATTGCGATGGGCAGTGCACTAGCGCCATCCATACTGCTTCAGTTGATTTAGCCAGAAGTACCTTTGGATGGAGCAACCAAACTGATTTTATTTCGGGTGCTGCACAATTGGCTGCCCCCCCTGCCTCGTTAACCAACTTTGAGCAAGACATCACTTTGCACAATGTTTATCTTGCTGATCAATTTACCATTTCAGCTACCGGTAGCTACCAAGGAGGTGCCACCTCTAGCGGCCTGCAATTTATAATGGAATATGATACACCTAATCTCAATCCAATATTGCAGCCCGTATCGGCTCAATTTACTTTAACAAATATTAGTACTTGTGTTGGGTGCACTGCAATTATAAATGTGAATGCACCTACATGCAATGGCTGTACTACCGGCATCACTACACCAATTACTGATGCCAGCATTAATTTTGGTTTTGATTTAAGCAGTGTTATTATTAATAACATAGCAACCGATTTGCGAAGTGCCAGCTTTGATATTACAGGTAGTTTTATTTATCAATTCGATGCTTCCGAAGCAGCAAACGATTTACCTCCCGGCCATTATCTTCTTGATAATATAAGAATGCAATATTGGCTCACTGAGGATGTAAATACCAAGGGTAATGACTTTCAATTAAGCTGTGATGGTTTGGGTGATAGGCTTAATCTTTTGGTGGTGGGACTAACACATCATATTTCATTAGATGATCACAATACGGTGGACCTTGACTATGTAAGCAATACTGAAAACAACAGTACAGCCAATGGATGTGAGGTTAGAAGTAATTTAAAATATACAGCCACTGGCGGCTGGCCGGCTGGTATAAATGCATTTCCAAGTGAATTTAGACCTATTGCTGTAATTGATGAGCCTTTACAAGGATTGGTTGAACATGCATTTTTAACCAATGCTCATCTAAGCAAATATGATGATGCTTTGGCTGCCCTGAACCCACCGCAACCTTCACTTACGCACAATCTTACCATTTGGAATCAAGCGAACATCAATCAGTCTAATGCTTGTGTAAATAACTTGAATGGCTTATACTACCCAGCGCAAAGCCAAACTTCCTGGAGCCTTAATTATGCCACTAATCACTTTCAGTTCAACCAAGCCACTGCGCAAATTGGCCCTCTGGTAACTGATTGGGGTACCATAAGGGTATTAGAAAACCACCAACGCCTTAATCTTGCTTTTGATTTTGCTCATTGTGGTAATCCCGAGTTAACACCGCTTAACTTAGCAGGCAATAGATTTAACTGTATAGAAAAGTATAATGGTTTAAACTGGGTTTTCAGCAGCCCTATTAGTTATTCACCCTTACCGGCTATACCCAATACTATTGTAACTGCGCCATTGGTGATGAGTGCGCTCAATGCTGCGGTGGGCACACCACCTGTATTTAACAGCAGTCAAAACACTTTCGACCTTGTTTTTGAATTAGAAAACCAAGACCTTTTAAATACCCTTTATTTTTACAACACAGATCCTGAAATTAACATTGTTCAAATAAGTGCTTTAGACAATGGCAACCTTATACCCTTTTGCTCCTTGCAACCCTTCAATCCGCTACATCAATTTTTCTATGCCTGCGATCCTATTCCTTATGATGCAGTCAATAAAATTACGATCTTGGCTACAGTCACCCTCACGCACCCTTGCCCATGGGATGAAATTGCCCAACAGTATACCCCGCTAATAAGTAAAATGTACTACGGCAGCTACTGTGTGGGGTGCAGTTTAATCAATAGCACTAATCCGGTGGATTTAGTAAATGCCTTAACCAGTTGTAGCAGACCTCTTGAATACGACTTTTCTCTCAACCTGCAACGCCAGAACGCTTCACTCAGTTTAACTTCGCCCACCAGTAGTGTTAATTGCGGTAGCACTACCGTAGCATTTAATTTAGATGTTCAGTTTTACCCTATGCCGCAAACATTTGCCAATTACACTTTGCAGCTTACTGCCAATAATGGTCAATCATTTATGCCTACTGATCATATAACTGTGCAGGTTTTAGGTGCTAACCAAGTACCTATTCTTAACAATATACTGCCCAATAACAATAGCATTATCCCAGGCCCAAATTTGTATTTTGACTTGCCTCTTGGAGCATTACCCTTTCCGCGCCCATGGGCTCCTTTAAGAATAAGGGTATTGTACAATGGCTACCAAAACCCTTTTGTAAACAATTTATTAGTTAAACTATTGTACACAGATGGTTGTGCCACACCCTATGAATGGAATGATGGACCGGTAATTTTTTTACAACCAGCCAATAATTTAAACCTTACCGGCAATGCCGCCATCACCCACCCCACTTGCCTGTCTAGTAATGGGGCGATTGATGTAAGTAATTTAGCTATTATTGGAGCTTCTAATTATACTTATACCATTAGTGATCTAGCGGGCAATACCATCAGCAACACTGCCAGTGCTGCCGGATTGCCTGCCGGAAATTATACTGCCACCATTCATACCGCCAATCCAAATTGTAATTATCAATTTTATTACAGCCTGATTTCAGAAAACTGCTGCCTTCCCCCTGGCTTTGACCCTGACCTGGCGCTTATTATTCAAAACCAAAGCGTGAGCGATATGGGTATTGGCACCAATGCCACCGGCTACCCATGGGTGATTATTACCGAAAAGCTGGTGGTAGATCAAAATTTTGACTTTAATAACTGCCCAGCCATCCTCATGCAGGCTGGTGCTTCCATTGAAGTGCTGCAAGGCAACCAGCTTACCATCAACAATAGCCACCTTACCGGATGCGATCAAATGTGGAAAGGAATCATAGTGCACCCACAGGCCAATATTATTGTAAAGGAAAGTTCCATTGCCGATGCCAATGTGGCCATAGACCTGCAAGCCGCCCGTGGCTACACCATTAGCAACACTACTTTTACCAATAACTACATAGGGCTGCAATGTGGGCCGCACCCAGCTGCCCCTAGCAGTGCAGTGGGTATGATGGGCCGCATTACCGGTGCCTTATTTACCGGCAGCGGCACCATGCTGCCACACTACAGCGGCCAAGGACCCTACTTGGGCAGCTTCCCTTTTGCTGGTATTGTGGCAGCTCACCAATTAAATTGTAATATTGGTTCCATTGCTGGTAGTGCAAATGAATTTAAACAATTAAATTATGGCATTTATGCACAATATACTAATCTTTCAATAAAAAATTCAAAATTTATAGCTATACTAAACACAGATAATTACACCAACAATGGTACCAGTGGAAGTGGAATTTATACCTTCTCTGATAAAACTCACCACCTTAAACAACAAGGTAATAATATGCCTTCGAGGTATGATTTCGAGAAATGTAACAATGGAATTTTTGCAGATGGGGTGAATGTAAAAGTGTTTAACAATAACCTTTTCAACTGCGACAATGGTATTTGGATCAGAAATGTAAAGGGAGATAAATCAAACATTGATATTCATGCCAATATTCTGGATTGTAATTGGAATGGCATATATTTACATCTCAACATGGCAGAAAGAACTTCAATTTCTTACAATCTGATCACTATGGGACTTAGACAAACTATAAACGGAACTCAAGCACAAACCAGAGGAATTTGGAATGATCAAGTAACTAATAGCAACTTACAAGCTTCAATAAGTCGTAATAATATTTGGTTAAAAGATAGGGGATTTATTGGTATTGACCTTAGAGGCGCTCCTGACTTTTTAATAGAGCACAACAATGTGATGCTTGACAATGTGAACACTAATAAAAATGGGATAGCACTAGAAGGAAGTAATTTCACAAAAGTGCGTTGCAATAGCATAGCAGGAATCACCGGAAATTTATCCAATTCTAGCCAGTCTGGTATTTATACTTTAAACTCAAGCAGTAATTCCTACTTTTGTAATACAGTTAATAACACCTTTGACGGTATAAAATTTAGCGGGAATTGTATTCAAAATACCAACCTTAGCAGCAATGACATCTGGAACCATTACAATGGTTTGTTAGTGACAGCAGGTGGAAGCATTAATGGACAATCGTTGAAAGGCAATTTATGGCATCAGCAAAATTATAGTGGATTTGGTGCGGTGAATTTGAATACAAACAGTGCAATTTCTAATTCAATAGATTTTAATATTAATTTTATGACAACAACAACTTTAATGAATCGACCAATAGTGGGGGAAATAAATCCATCAGCATGGTTTACGCCTGTAAACGGCACAGAAGAAACCTGTGCATTTGAACAACAGGCACATGGCATTTGTTCTTATGCAGAATTGCCGCCATTGGGTGACGATGATGAATTGAATGAGGCAATATTGGCAGCACAAAATCAAACAGGTGCTGTTGAATTTGATAATGCCAGCAGGTGGCAAGGCCAATATAACCTCTATGATAAATTGAGTAATGAACCTTGGTGGTTGGACAGTAGTATTGTGTTGGATAGTTTTTACACTGCTATGCAGTATAGTACGATAGCGCAGATTTATGAAATGAAGGAAGGAAAGGATGGACTGAATAATTTACAGAGCAGTGTGGCTCAACAAATATTAGTGAGGCAAAACAGCATTAAACTTTTGTACAATGAAACTTTGAGGTTAGACAGTATTATAGACAGCACCACTGACAGCCTTAAGTTAGACAGCTTGAATCTATTAAAAAACAGTGTTGTTGCATCCATGAAACCATTGGTAGATCAAAATGAAATGGCTTATCAGGTTTTACTTTCAGAAAAAATTATGAGAGCCGATAGTTTAGAAGCCTACAATGCAAGCATCATTGATACCAATGCCATTGAAGGGTTTAATAAAGACATCAATGCGATTGAACTTGAAACAATAGGAAAAGAAAACCCGGAAGCATTGCTTGACCATGAGCAAGAATTGTTTGCGATAGCCAATCAATGCCCTTTGGCCGGAGGCGAAGCAGTGTCAAGAGCCAGGACATTTTATGCCTACATAGATCCAATGTATTATTTTAATGATGAACTATTGTGTTTGCAAGCGGGTTTGTTGCTAAGAAAAAAGAACGGAGAAATTCATACAACTGCTGTTTTTCCAAATCCTGCTTCATCAAGTGTTCAGATAGTTTCGTATTCTCCTTTTAAAGAGATTGAAGTATTGAACTCAATAGGAATAAAAGTTTTCAATTATAAATTTAGTGAAGAAACAACCCTTTCTAAATTTAATATTGAAACGATTCCATCAGGAATTTATCAAATTGCGATTAAAGATCTATCAGGAAGAATAATTGATATAAATTCTTTAGCAATTATAAAATGAAGAAAACAATAGCATTAACATTGCTATTGTTTTCTTTTAGTCAATCTATTATAGGGCAAGGATTCAATAGCACATGGTTAGTAGGGTATGAAAGCAGTTTTGGAGTCCCCTTTGGGGTAACGAAGTTAGAGTTTACTAACTCAACGCTAACAGTGTCGTACAACCCCATTGATATGTATTTTGGTGTAACAATGGGTGTTGCAAATAATAGAAATGGTGATTTACAATTTTACACTAATGGCATTTATATCGCTAACAGAAACAACGATACTATGTCGAATGGAAATGGTTTAAATCCTAGCTCATATACAACTTCAAACAATATGTATGGGCTTGATATACCACAACAAAATATGATTTTACAATTTCCAAATGATTCTACAAAATATTACCTTTTTCATTGCACAATTGATGATGATGCGGTTGATATTTTAACTAAGAAAATTTATTCTGACGTGATTGACATGGCTTTGGACAGTGGACGTGGCTTTTTAGATACCAAAAACCAAATACTCATTAATGATAGGTTTGTCTTTGGTCGTTTGACAGCCTGCAAGCATGCCAATGGCCGTGACTGGTGGTTGTTTGCATATGGGTTTCAAAACAGGCAAGTTTATCGTTGGTTAATCACACCTTATGGCATAAGTCCGCCTAACATACAGCTTTGGATGATTAATAGGGATAACTGGGCAGGCGCATTTATTTTTTCTCCGGATGGCACTAAAGCTGTTTATCATGGTAATGCACAAGGAACTGAGATTTATGATTTTGACCGATGTAGCGGTACATTCAGCAATGGGGTTTACATTCCTATGTACGATAGCAGCGGAGCAGGTGGCGCAGCAATTTCGCCTAATAGCAGGTATTTATACATCAATTGTATTGATTCGTTGTGGCAATATGATTTAACCGCCAGCAATATTGCTGCAAGTGAAATATTTATTGATAAGTACAATGGGGATGTCGATTCATTATTTGGCTTACCAACACCATTTGTTCTACAAGCTTTGGCTGCAGATGGTAAAATTTACATGGCAACCGGGAATGGTACAAGGTATTACCATGTAATTAATTATCCTGACAGTGCAGGTCTTGCATGCGATTTTGTTCAGAAAGGATTGCAGATTCCTACGATCAAATATATTACAGTCCCCAACTTCCCTAACTATTATTTAGGGGCTGATACCAATAGTATTTGTGATAGCCTGAGTCATATAGGGTTGGAGGAAAAAGAAAAAATAGTGATGACTGTTTTTCCAAACCCTGTAAGCAGTGGCGGCACTGTTTCCTTGCAGTATAAGACCATTACACAGGAAGGGAAGATAGATTTGTATGATGTGAATGGCCGTTTGGTGAAGCAGTATTATGTGAGTCCTTATACCAGTATGTATCATTTGAAATTACCGGCACTCAAAACCGGAATGTATTTATTGAGGATGGAGAGTGGCGGCAGGGCTGGGTCGCATAAGGTGGTGGTGGAATGAGTAATTAATTGTAAATTGTGCATTGTAAACTGAAAAGTATAGACACAATGAAGCCCTATGTACTACTGCTTATCATGCTGCTAACCAGTTGGGCACTTCATGCTGCCCCTGCCCCTACAACCACCACCACGGTTATTGAAGCCAATGAAAAAGA
>JBDKJS010000144.1:0-22131 GCA_039806065.1 Bacteroidota bacterium
AAATAATGCAAGACATAGAGGCCCGTCTTGGAGAAATGTTTACCGAACGAATAGGTAAAACAGGTAGACAAGTAATTATTTCGGCTGATGTGGAAGAAGTAATTAATATAATGGGAAAGCCCGAAGAGTTTGCTGACAATGCTGACAACGCTGGTGCTCCTTCAGTAGATCCTGTAGGCAATACCGGAACTTTTAAGAAGCGGCTGTTCAGAAACCCGGATGAGAAGGCAGTAGGTGGTGTGTGTGGTGGTATAGCCAGTTATTTTGGTTGGGATCCTGTTTGGGTGCGTATCGCATTTTTTGCACTGATTTTTTTCGGTTTCTTATCACTTTGGGTTTATATTATTCTTTGGATTGTAGTGCCTGAAGCTAAAACTGCTGCCGAAAAGTTACAAATGAAAGGAGAGCCTGTGACGGTAAGCAGCATTGAAAAAAATGTAAAAGAAGAATTGGAGGGAATTAAATCGAGAATGGACAAAGGCAAAACACTGGATGGAACTCCATTTAGCAGATTTTTTGATACGCTTGGAGATATATTAAAATCCATATTTTTAGTTTTAGGCAAAGTGGTGGCGGTGTTTGTGGTGATCATTGGATTTATTGTATTAGGTGCATTGATGACTAATTTAATTTGGTTAATTAATGAGCCGGGAGTAATCATTCACGGTAGCGATTTGCCTGCACAATTTTATAATGTACTAGAACCTAGCCAATGGATTGGTGTTTGGATAACCGCCTTCCTGGTTTTGGGAATACCGGTGATCATGCTCATCTATGCCGCTTTTAAATCATTGTTTAATGTAAAGTATAAGTCTACGGCTATCAATTTTACCGCTTTAAGTTTGTGGGTGATTGGTATCATCTTGGGCTTTTATATGGCGGTAAATATTAGTAAAGAGTGGCAAAGCCGTGAGCAAGTAACACAGCTCATTACACCAGAGGCGCCTGCTGATAGCACCATTAGAATTTTAATTAATACTGGAAGCAACAATAATTACGATGATGATTTTTTTAGATTTGGATGGCATGAAAGTGACGTGTTTTACACTAAATTTCAAATAGAGAAAAGCGTAAATGGTAAGTTTGAAATTGAAAAAAGAATGAGTGGGAGCGGTGCTAGCACCAGCGAAGCACAAAAAAATGCTGCCGCTATTCAGTATGATATTATACAGAATGGAAATGAATTTAACCTTAGCAGAAACTATAAAATACAGCCTGCAATGAAGTACAGGGCTCAAAAATTAAAACTGGTATTTAAGGTGCCGGCAGGATATAAAGTTTACTTAGGGAGCAATACTGATTGGATGTTTTATGATTTGAAGAACGAACAAAATATTATTGATGAAGATATGACTAACCGCACTTGGTTGATGACGAGTGATGGATTGCTCAAGTGTATAGACTGTGATGGCTCTGAGGATCGACTATTTTCTGAAAGTAGATCGACCGAAGTAAATATCAATGGCACTATAGATGTGAGTGACAAAGGCGTGAAGATAAATGCCGATAATGCAAAGATTAAAATAGATGAAAATGGCGTAAAAATTTCAGCAGATGGGAAGGAGATTGTAAAGATTGATAGCGGTAATGTGATAATTAGAAAGTAATTTTTTTTATTCTTTTAGTGAAGTGAAAGGAGGCTGATTCATGAAAATGAACAGCCTTTTTTGTTTTCAATTTTATAGTTATTACAATATTGCATGAACGTATAAATATACAACGGATGATAGTGGCAGTTAGTTAATGTGGCAGCCCCGGGCGAGCGGATTAGCTCCATTTTAATTTTTTTTTAAAATGGACTATGAGCGAGCACGGGATGGTAGGCCGTGTAAAGGGCGGTGCTTTGGATGCTGCCCTAAAAAATGTAAAAAAATGAGCTTCTGCGACACCTTTGGACTGAATAAAGAGGTTGATATTATTTGATGGGGTCTTTTGAAAATTGAAATACTTTGATTAGATTGCTAGTGCTAAACCGGTACTGAAAACCAAGGACGATTCAAGTAAACCAAAGACCATAGCCAACCGATTTTGCACATTATAATAATCACAATTTGCGTTAAGATGATGATTGATGTGCTGATTTTTTTTGAGCGTGCTAGCTTCCGAGTTCGAAGAGGGATAAAGGGATAATTAGACTGTATTATTATAGTGGTAATTTTTTTTCATTCACCAATAAATGAGTTACCATGATTAAACGCTTACTTTTTTTAATGAGCATGTGCCTATTGGCTAATGCTAGCCTTGCACAGGTATATGTGATAGGTAATAGTAGTGTAAATACTTGCAGTGGCACTTTTTACGACAGCGGCAACAATGGAGGTGGGTATGGCAACAATGAAAGTTATACAATGACTTTTTGTGCTTCCACATCAGGTCAATGTATAAGGGTGGCATTTACCATGTTTGATACGGAGAGTGGCTATGATGAATTGGAAATATTTGATGGACCTAATACCGGAAGTACGTTATTAGGTGTGTATAGTGGAACTACCTTGCCGGGCACTATTACCTCTACTAGTGGGTGCTTGACTTTTAGGTTTACATCGGATTGGTTGTTTGCCTATGATGGGTGGGCAGCCACTTTGAGTTGTGTGAATTGCGCGAATGGCAATTGTTTGCAAACTTGTAATGGAGGGGCTGCACCTGCTAATGATGAATGTGCCAATGCTACGAATATAGGTTTATTGCCGGCTCCAGCGCCATGCCCTGGTGGAACAGGTGGTGTGGTAAATATCAATGGCACTAACTTGTGTGCCACTGCAGAAAATCCTTATACCTATCTTACCGGTTGCACACCAGCGGGCAATATGGCTTCGCCAGCGGCAAGTGTTTGGTATAGATTTGATATTACAGCTCCGCTGTTAAACATCAGTATTAGTGGTGGCGTGAATCAGCCTAATTTAGGACTGTACAATGGAACCAACTGTGCTAATTTGATAGCTAGGGGTTGTGCCATAGGTGCAAACGGATTGTTGAATACCAGTTTTAATGGATTGGCTGCAGGCACTTATTATTTGCAGATCAGTGGGGGATCATTAACTGATCAATGTGACTTTACGCTTACGTTGCAAAATAATTTTGACTGTCAAGGTTGTGTGATTCAAAGTGGATTAACTGTGAATCCACCCCCTGTAAATGGTGCATATATGGCTGGGCAGAATGTGACTTTTTGTTACACGGTGAATGATTACAACCAAACATCGGCCAATTGGTTGCACGGAGTGGTGCCCACTTTTGGAGCAGGATGGAATCCTGCAACATTGGTTCCGGTAATGCCTACTAATTGCAGCGGTGCAGGTACCTGGCAATGGATCAATGGCAATGTAACCAGTACTGCAACCGGATTGGTGACTGGATCAGGTTTTTATTATGACAGCCCGCTCGGTGATTTGAGTGGGGGATATCCTGATAATAATCCAGGTGATAATTACGGAGATAATAATGCTGCCAATACTTGTGATTGGACATTTTGCTGGAGCATCAGCACTGATCCTCCGGCTCAGTGTGTGCAAGGGGCAAGTCTCAATATTACCATTGATACCTATGGCGATGGTGAAACAGGTAGCTGGACTTCAGTGGCGTGTACACAAGATCCACTTACTTATTTTGCTGCTCAGCTAAATTGTTGCACACCGCCAACGGTGAATGTGGTGAATGCTGGCTGTGCAGGTGCTAGCGGATCGGCTACTGGAGTGGGTCAGGGTGCGGGTCCTTGGGATTATACTTGGCAGAACAATACAGGTGTAGTATTGCAAACTAATATAAATATTAATGGAACCAATACTGTTAATGGGCTTGCGCCAGGTAACTATGTGCTGCTAGTTACTGATGCTAACGGGTGTACCTCCAATGCTGCATTTACTATAGGTTCAAGTGCTGCCCTTAATGCAAATATCAGTACTTCTACAAATGTGAGTTGTTTTAACGGGTCAAATGGTGCCGCTACTGTGGCTGTGGTTGGTGGAACTGCACCGCTTTCTTATAGCTGGAGTCCATCTGGCGGATCGGCTGCTACGGCTAGTAATTTAGTTGCAGGTAATTATACGGTAACGGTAACCGATGGTAATGGCTGTGTGACCAATGCAGTAGTAAATATTTTGCAGCCTACAGCATTGGCTTTGAATGCTGCTGCTGTTCCAGCAAATTGCAATGGAACTGCTACTGGCAGTGCTTTGGTAAATGCCAATGGTGGTACGGGACCGTATGCCTACGCTTGGAGTCCAAGCGGTGGTTCTGGAAGTGCAGCCATAAATTTGGTAGCAGGAAATTATACAGTTACTGTGACTGATAGCAGAGGATGTGTGGAACAGGTAGCTGTTTCTGTATCGCAGCCTCCACCTATGATTGCAAATATAACTAATACTACAAATGTGCTTTGTAATGGAACTGCTACTGGTAGTATCACCGCTACTGCTGCTGGTGGTACAGGACCCTATTCCTATCAATGGACCCCCTCTGGGGGTAGCACTGCCACAGCCAATGGTTTAATTGCTGGAAATTATTCAATAACAATTACCGATGCTAATGGATGTACAGCGAATGCTGGTGCCAATGTAGCACAGCCCTTGGCGCTAACTTATGTATATGGCACCACTGCAGCTACTTGCGGACAAGCAAACGGCAGTGGATTTATCATAGTGAATGGTGGTAATGGGGTATATAATTATACATGGTCGCCAACAGGTGGCAACGCTGCCAGTGCTAATAATTTGGCAGCTGGTGGCTATACTATTCAAGTGACTGATGGTAATGGTTGTGTAATGAATGCCGCCCTTGCAATTGGCAATGGTGCGGGGCCTGCAGCATCGCTATCAAGTAGTAATGATGTTAGTTGTTTTGGTGGAAGCAATGGTAGTGCTAGTGTATCAGTAGTAGGAGGTTCCGGCCCATACTCTTACGCATGGAGCCCCTCTGGAGGAAATGCTGCCAATGCAAGTGGCCTTAGCGCTGGAAATTATTCAGTAGCTGTAACGGATGTAAATGGATGTGTGAGTGTAGTAAACCTTACTATCAATGAACCCGCTGCGATCAATTTAAATATTAATGCAAATGATGTAATTTGTAATGGTGGTAATAGTGGTAGTGCCACTGTTGTGGCGATAGGTGGATCTGGCCCTTACACCTACACTTGGTTACCAGTAGGTGGGAATGGAGCTGCTGCGAATTTACTAAATTCAGGAAATTATACTGTCAGTGTAACGGATGCATTGGGATGTACTGCATTGGCTAATGTGGTTATTAATGAACCTGCACCTTTGGCACTTAATGTATCAGCCATAACAAATGCTACATGCTTTGGGATGGGAAATGCGTCAGCTTCAGTATTGGGAAGTGGGGGTACAGGTGTGCTCAATTATAATTGGATGCCAGGCAATATAAACGGTGCGAGTATAAATAATTTGTATGCAGGTAATTATTCTGTTACATTGACAGATGCTTCAGGTTGTAATATAAGTATACCAGTGATTATAGCAGAACCTGCACAATTAAATTTAAATTTAGTTAATACTGCAACAGTTTCATGCTTTAATGCTTCAGATGGTGCTGCCACCGTGAGTGCAAGTGGTGGAAGTGGCGCTTATACCTATACATGGATGCCTGGTGCCTTAAATGGTAATAGTGTAGCAAACCTAAGTGCAGGGCTTTATACTGTTTCAGTAGCGGATGCTAATGGTTGTAATGATCAAATAAATGTTAGTATTAGTGAACCTGCAGAATTGAGTGGGAGTATAGCTTCTACAAATGATGTAACGTGTAGTGGCGCTGCTGATGGTAGTATCACTATAAATGCTTCTGGAGGTACAGGTGCGTTGACTTTTGCTTGGATACCTGTAGGGCCAAATTCAGCTAACCTCACTGGACTGAATGGAGGAAATTATACTTGCACCGTTACTGATGCTAATGGTTGCGCAATTAATATACAAGCTACAGTTAATGAACCAACACTTTTGGTAGCAGCTATTGATAATGTGCAACATATTTCATGTGCAGGAGGTAATGATGGATCAATATTACTCAGTGTTATAGGGGGGGCCACTGGATATAGTTACAATTGGTTACCCAATGTGAGCAATGTAAATGTCGCTAATGGTTTAGGTGCAGGAAATTATAACATCACTGTAACGGATGCAAATGGTTGCACTGCAGTTCTAAATACATCCATCATTGAACCATCACCGATGGTTGCAAATTTAATTGCTAATCAAAGCACTTGTGGATTAGCCAATGGAAGTTTGGCTGCCAATGTAAATGGTGGTACTGGAATTTATACCTATGCATGGAATCCTGCCTTAGGTAATTTGGCCAACCCTACAAACCTTAGCGCTGGAAATTACAACTTAACTATTACTGATGATAATGGATGCCAATTGTTAATGAATGCAGTAGTAGTAGACGCCCCAGGTGCTCTTATCAATTCAATAACAGTTTCAGATGTTTCATGCTTTGGGCAAGCCACTGGGTCATTAGACGCATTGGTAGTAGGTGGCACTGCACCGCTTAGTTTTAATTGGTCGCCTAATGGAGGAAGTGGTACTACTGCCAATAATCTTATAGCAGGCAATTACACCCTCACTGTCACAGATGGCAATGGTTGTGTATCAACTAGTAATGCCATAGTTACAGAACCTTTACAACTCAATTTAAATATAATTAATAACTCAAATATTAGTTGCTTTGGAGGAAATGATGGTAGCATCATTACACAAGGCAACGGAGGTACTGGTCCCTATAGCTATGATTGGGTACCAAATGTTAGTGTAAATAATTCGGCTACTGGTTTAGTTTCTGGAAATTATATCGTAACCATTACGGATGCTAATGGCTGTCAGCAAGTGGTCAATTCATTTCTTTCGCAGCCTGATGCACTAGCAAGCATAAGTACAACTTCCAACACTACTTGTGGTCAAAGTAACGGATCGGTTGCCATCGCCATGAACGGAGGCATGGCACCTTACAATTACAGCTGGATGCCAGCGCTTGGAAATGTGAGCAATGCAACAGGATTACCTGCAGCAAACTATGCAGTAACTGTGACCGATGCTAATGGATGTATTCATAATTCAAATTTATTGGTGAACGCTGAAAGTGTGCCGCTGTTGAGCTTGAATCAAATTACGGATGTAAGTTGTAATGGAGGTAATGATGGTGGCATAACTAGTAGTATAAGTGGTGGTGTGGGCCCATTTACTTATTTGTGGGCACCAGCTGGAGGAAGTAATTCAATGGCATCCAATTTGGCGCCTGGGAATTATTCACTTACAGTAACTGATATGAATGGTTGTCAGAGTAGTTTTAACGCTACCGTTAATCAACCTTTAGCTATTAATCTAAACACTAGCGCTTCGCCAGCAGACTGCAACGGTGCACAGACAGGAAGTGCTAATGTATTGGCTAGTGGAGGCACTGGACCATACAGTTACTTATGGTCTAATGGAAATATTACCAATGCAATTAGCAATGTAACTGCAGGTAACTACCAAGTAACAGTTACAGATTTTAATGGGTGTATTGCATTAGCTCAATTGCAAGTAACCGAACCTGACATGCTAAATGCAATGGCACAAACGGTGGATGTGGATTGCCATGGAAGCGCCACAGGTGCTATAGCTATAACTGCTAGTGGAGGCACGCAACCTTATGCTTTTTCTTGGTTGCCCAATGTTAGTGCTACTAATCTGGCACAAAATTTAGCCGTTGGTAATTACACCGTTTCCATTACTGATTTGAATGGATGCAATACGGTTTTGTTGCAGCCAATTGCTGAACCTTCGGCATTGAATGTAGTAATCAATACCAGTGATGTAATCTGTAATGGCGATGTTAATGGATCTGTTCAAGCTATAGTGAATGGCGGGGTAGGACCGTATAATTATAATTGGTTGCCCGGAAATATAAATATAGCAAATTTGGCTAATGTTGGAGCAGGGAATTACTCCCTACAAATTACTGATGCTAATGGCTGTAACTTAAATGCCAATACTACCATCAATGAACCAGCATTATTGATGGCTAATATTATTCAGACAACGAATGTAACTTGTTTCAATGGTATGGATGGCACAGCCTCCATTGGAGTAACAGGAGGCACCGGTCCTTATAATTATAATTGGAATCCGAATGGTGGGAATAATGCAAATGCAAGTAATCTAGCGGCCGGGGCTTATAGTGTTCAAGTGATCGATGCAAATGGATGCTTGGCCAATCAAAATTTACAAATAGCACAACCTGCTGATTTGACTTTAAATACTGTTCAAGTTGACAATGCCTCTTGTTTTGGATTGAATGATGGAAGCATTGTATTAACGGCTAACGGTGGTAATGGCGGATTCACTTATACTTGGTTACCCAATGTAAGTAGTCAAAATATAGCTAATGGTTTAAATGCTGGAAACTATCAAGCAATCGTAACCGATGCCTTTGGATGTAGCGATCAGCTAAATATTAACATCAGTGAGCCACCGGCAATTGTTTTGAATACAATTACCAACGATGCTACCTGTGGTGCTACCAATGGTTCGGCAAGTGTAACTGCTGCAGGCGGAACGGGTGGGTATAGCTATAATTGGACACCTGGAAATGTGGTTGCTGCTAATATGGTAAATGTTTCGGCTGGCGCATATCAAATTACAGTAGTAGATGGTAATGGATGTTCGTCTTCTAATTTTGTAAATGTTGGCAATGCTGGTGCACCTACCGTGAATATTAATCAAGTAACGAATGTTGGTTGCAATGGTGGAAGCAATGGATCGGCTAGTGTAGCAGTAAGTGGTGGAAATGCACCTTATTCTTATCAATGGAGCCCTGCAGGTGGAAATGCTGCAGTGGCTGTTGGATTAGTAGCAGGTAACTATGCTGTAACCGTTACCGATGCTAATGGGTGCATTGAAGGAGCTAACTTAATAATCACCGAACCTGATCCTTTATTAATTTCTCCTTTACTCTCACATGTGCAATGTAATGGAGGAAATGATGGGGCAGCACAAGCATTGGTTAGTGGTGGTATAGCACCGTATGATTTTACATGGAGCAGCGGTCAACTAACAGCAGCAGCCAGTAATTTAGTAGCAGGGAATTATAGTGTGTTTATTACTGATTTTAATGGTTGCATGGCCAACACTAATGTAACCATTCAAGAACCTTCACCCATTCAGATACAACTTGCAGCCAATCATTTATTATGTAATGGGGCTAGTACTGGTACTATTACCTCCCTGGTTAATGGGGGGACAGGTACCTATCAGTATGTTTGGAATCCTGGAAATATCATTAGCAATAATTTAAATAATGCTACAGCAGGTAATTATTCGCTAACCATTACCGATGCCAATGGTTGCGAAAGCACAGCCAATGAAGTTCTTATTGAACCGGCACCGATAAATTACAACACGCAAGTTGTGGATGCTACCTGTAATGCTAGTAATGGTTCAGTAATGATTTTGCCTAGTGGAGGATCGGGCGGATATACAGTGGCATGGCAAGGAGGCTTTCCTAATGGAGCATTGCTAAATAGTGTGGTGGCTGGAAATTACATTTTTACTATAACAGATAATAATAATTGTTCAGTACAAGATGTGGTTGCTGTGAATAATGCAGGAGCACCTAGTATAAACGTAAATGCTGTTTCGCATGTGAGTTGTGCTGGCGGAAGTAATGGTTCAGCAAATATCTCCGTTTCTGGAGGAGCAGCTCCATATTCTTATAGCTGGATACCTGGCGGGGCCACTACTTCAATAGTGAACAACTTAAGCGCAGGGAATTATATTGTGAATGTAACTGATAATAATAATTGTATTAGCTCCTTAAATATTAATATAAATGCCCCTACTCCTCTGGGCTTAACCACCAGTACTACTCAAGCCAATTGTGGTCAACAAAATGGTAGTGCTACAGCAAATGTGGTAGGCGGTGTAGGCCCGTATACTTACCTGTGGATGCCTGGGAATGTGATTTCTCCGATATTAAGTAATGTAGTAGCAGGTAATTATTCATTACAAATAACAGATGCTAATGGTTGCCAAATGAATGGTGCCGCTATTGTAGCAAATGCTGGAGGTGGTATAGCAAGTATTGATAATTTTATGAATCCACTATGTAATGGTGGTAATGATGGAAGCTTAACTGCTGTCATTGCTGGAGGAACAGCTCCTTTTAGTTATGCTTGGTTGCCAGGTGGTGGCAACAATGCTATTGCCAATCAATTGACTGCTGGAAATTACACAGTTACTATCACCGATGCTGCTGGCTGCATTGCTGCTGCAAGTTATACCTTGATAGATCCAGCCCCCATTGCAAATACAATGAATGTTACTCCTTCAAGTTGCGGGTTTAGTAATGCTGCTGTTACAACACAGGTAACAGGTGGCACTGCTCCTTACTTTTATTTGTGGAGTAATGGAAGCACACAAAGCAGCTTGCAAGCTATTAATGCCGGTAACTATTCTGTTACTATTTCTGATTCGCACGGCTGTACTTTGCCAGAATTGGTGATGATCAATAATCTTCAAGGACCTGTAGTGAATACACTCCAATTGCAAGATGCCTTGTGTAACAATACTCCAACAGGAAGCATCAGTGTATCAGCAGCAAGTGGCACAGCACCATTTAATTACTCTTGGACAGGAATGACCGCTACCACACCTTCCATTACAGGTCTATATGCCGGCACTTATGAGGTATTGGTTAGTGATGCAAATGGATGTAGTACTACATTAAGTTTCAACATCCAAGAACCGCTACCGCTATCAAATGTAATGAATGCCACAGATGCACATTGCGCATTGCCCAATGGTGGTTTAGCAGCTACGGTAGCTGGTGGTAGTGCGCCTTACAACTTTTTGTGGACACCAGGTAATTTTAACAGTCCCTCTTTAACTAGTGTTTTTGCTGGCAATTATCAATTACAAGTAACCGATAATAATGGTTGCTTATTTATTGACCAGGCGGTTGTGGCAGACTTACCGCCAGGAAGTATTGTGGTGAATAACATTGTTGATGTGGCATGTTATAGTGATTCAACTGGCAGTATTGCCATCAGTCTCAGTGGTGGAACAGCGCCCTTCAATTATCTTTGGTCAAATGGTGCTACTCAAGCAGCAATCCAAAATATACCTTCTGGAAACTACCAAGTAACAGTTACAGATTTCTATGGTTGTATTGTTAATTCATTGTATAATATTAGTCAACCGCCTGCTACCATACTTTCATTGCTGGCTACTGATGTTTCATGTTATGGTGGTGCTGATGGATCGATTTCGGCAACTATTAATGGTGGTACCGGACCGTATAACTACACCTGGAGCAATGGAAGTAATGGCTCAACCTCAATTCAAAGTCTAACGGCCGGATCTTATTCTTTATTAGTTACAGATGATAATGGATGTACCACTACAATAAGCGATACCATCTTTCAACCCAATGCCATCAGTTTAAATGCTGTTGTACTTGATGCTACTTGTTCTGGAATGTCTAATGGTGCTATAACCTCACAAGCCTCAGGCGGAACTCCACCTTTTAATTACTCATGGATGCCTAATGTGAGCAATGCATCTGTAGCTCAAAACTTAGCAAGTGGAAGCTATCAATTAACCATTTCAGATGCCAATGGATGCCAGCATCAACAGCAGTATCAGGTAAGTGTGCCCAATCCCATTGTGGCAAGTATGGCTAATCCAGATACAATTTGCATAGGTCAGCTATCCATGCTTCAACCTATTGTTACTGGTGGAGTGCAGCCTTACAATTTTAATTGGAATACAGGAGATACCCTTTCCACATTAATTGTTTCACCATCCAACACTTCTGCCTATTCATTGGAAATCATTGACGCTAATGGTTGCACTTTCCAGCTTCCAGCTGTAACCCAGCAGGTTTTCCCTCCAATATCACTTTCTTTGAATGCCACTTCAACCATTTGTGAGGGTGAAGTTGCCACACTCCAGGCCATAGCTTCTGGTGGAAATGGTGGCCCCTACCATTATAATTGGTCAAATGGCTCCACCGGATCATCCTTAAGCTTGGTACTGATACAATCTACTACATTTATTGTGAATGCAACAGATCAGTGCACTCAAAATATCCCGCAGCAACAAGCTACCATTCTTGTTAACCCTCTTCCTAATGTGAATTTCCAACCTTATCCTGCTAATGGATGTGTTCCATTGAGTGTTAATTTTAATTCAAATGTAAATACACCCACCGGCACTCAATACCTCTGGGATTTTGGAAACGGAATCGTTAGTACTGATCCGAATCCTTCTATGCAGTACAATACACCTGGTGTGTTTCCAGTTCAACTCTCGTTGCTTTCGCCTGAAGGTTGTAGTAATTCACTAGCAATTGCGCAAGCGGTAGAAGCATTCCCGCTTCCTGATGCAGCATTTGATATGGATCAAAGTAGTGTGAAAATTCCTGAGGCAAATGTGAATTTTTACGATCGTAGCCTATTAGCAAATGAATGGAAATGGGATTTTGGAGATGGAAGCCCTTTGGATTATAGCCCATTTCCCCAACATCAATATCAACAAAAAGGAATTTATACAGTTACACTTTTTGTTGAATCAAACCATCAGTGTACTGATTTTACACAATTGCAAGTACGGGTTGAAGAACAATTTCAAATATTTATCCCTAATACATTTACTCCCAACGCTGATGGATCTAACGAATTTTTCACCGTCTATGGACTTGGATTTGAAATGTTGAGTTTAGATATTTTTGATAGATGGGGAGATAAAATATTTACAACTTATGACATAAACAAAGGTTGGGATGGTGTCCCTGAAGGAAAATCAAATTTAGCGCCTGAGGATGTTTATGTGTATCTGGTTAAAGTTAAAGATATGGATGGTAATATACACCGTTACAATGGGAATGTAAATTTGGTAAAGTGAAACATTAGTAAATTAGCACTTCATTCATTGCTAAAATTTATTGTTTTATAAAATGACTAAATAATACACCTTCTTTTAAAGCATATTTTGAAAGTTTGAAATGATCAAATGAGTAGCTGTGTAGGATGTAATTGGTGAAAATGCTAGCTAATACAACCATGTCAACTCGCATTGCTAAGAGCCCTTTCATTTTTTTCCTTTCCGAAAGAGTTGATTTTAACAATACCTTATGAAGAGTGAAGTATTCCTTCATATCAAAAGTATATTGTTTTTTGTTTTTTAAAATATCTTTATTTTCGTTTTTCCAACCAATGATTGAAGCAAATGTGTCAAATGATCCACTACTACCAATTAGCGTATTGGGTTTGTATTTTTTAATGGCAGTGCTTAAGTCCTTTAGTTCTTTATCTAAATAATTGTTAATTAAATTTATTTTTAAAATTTCAATTGGATTAGATGGGCTAAATTTTGCCAGAAGCCTGGCAGCGCCTATGTTGTAGCTTTTTTTCCATAAAATTTTCTTGCCGGTAGTAATAATAAATTCTGTACTTCCTCCTCCTATGTCCATGATTAATGAAACTGAATCAATAGCTATACAATTGTTCACTCCAATAGCAATGTAATTGGCTTCTTTGTTGCCATCAATCACACTCAATGTGATTCCAATATTTTTTGCAGCTTTTAAAAATAAATTTTTATTTGATGAACTTCTAATTGCAGAAGTAGCTATGGCTTTATAGTGCACCACTCCATGTTTCGTCATGGTAGCTTTAAAGTGTTTGAGTATTGAAATCCCTCGATCAAATGCTTGGGGTGCAATGATGTTTGTATTAATTCCCCCTTCACCTAATTTAGAAGCCATTTTACTTTTGTGGAGTATTTTAAATTTTCCATTAGGGTTTTGCTGCACTATCAATAAATGGAAAGTGTTGGTTCCTAAATCTAAAATTGCAATAGGACTCATGCTATGAATACTTTATCCATTTCCACAACTCCTTGTAGTTCACTTTTTTTCCATACATCAGCACTCCGGTTCTGTATATTTTTCCGGCTAGCCAAGTGGTAAAAATAAAACCAATGATCAGCAGTGAGATGGATAAAGCTATTTGCCATACAGGAACTTCAAATGGTAAGCGAACCATCATTACGATAGGTGATGTAAAAGGGATGATGCTGAACCAAAATGCCAGTGGCCCATGAGGATTGTTAATGATATTGGCAGAAACAATGTAAGATAGAATGAGTGGAATTGTTATTGGAATCATAAATTGCTGTGTATCTGTTTCGGAATCAACAGCAGCTCCAATTGCGGCAAATAAGGCACCATAAAGCAAATATCCTCCAAGAAAGTATATGAGAAAACAAATAAGCACTTTAGTGACTGGAATATTAGCAAGCATTTTATCAATCTTATCTTCACTGGTATTTTTTTTAACCACATCATCAATATTTGCATCTAGGGCGCCATTCATTGGCACGGTTCGCGTTACTTGATCTATTTTATCTTTCATCATAATGGATGATACCACAGTGGTTACGCCAAAAGTAAGTCCTATCCATAAAATAAACTGGGTTAGACCCACCATTGCTATGCCTATAATTTTTCCTAGCATTAGCTCAAAAGGCTTTACACTACTTACTATCACCTCTACAATTCTTGACATTTTTTCCTCCATCACGCCCCGCATTACTTGTGCACCATACAAAAATATAAAGAGATATATTAATAATCCTCCAACGAAACCAACGGCCGTGGTAGCTTCGCTACTTGTTTCTTTATTTTCTAAATTTCTAGTTTGTATGTTCACATTGGATTTAATTCTTTTAAGCTTTTCAGGATCTATACCTTCACTCAAATAAAGTTGGTTGTTTAACTCCCTTTCTATTTCGTTAGTCATCTTGCTGAGCATGGTAAGGCTTGGCTGCTGTTTGCTTAAGAATTGAATTTTATCTTGAAGCACTTTAGGATCGGATATTGGTGGTATGTACAATAAACCGTAATACTCATTTTTAATTACATCTTTCTTTACCATTTCCAGATCTCCTTCTGTCATGATAAATTTAATGTTTTTATCATCTTTAAGCTTGCCTCTGGTTATACCAATTTCATCTTTGACTAATATTTTTCTGACTTCATTGTCAAGTGTACTGAAATAAATACTACCTGCCAATACACCTCCCATTAATATTGGCCCCAAAAAAGTCATGATGATGAAACTTTTTTTCTTCACTCGACTGAGATATTCTCGTTGGATAATTAATAAAATTTTATTCATTGTCTAATTAATTATTTATTTAATAGAACTTGACTGTTCAATTGTTTTGATAAAAATATCACTCATACTTGGTATGAGCTCAGTAAATGATTCGATTTCTACATGGGGCAATAGCGTTTGTAAAAGTTGATTTGTGTTGTTTCCATGAAGTAGTTTTACCTTGGCTATATTTATTTCTCCCATTGATGCATTGCTTATTAATTCATATCCGCTCCAGAGCGCTGTAGTAAAAGAAATTACATTTCCTTTATATTTTATTTCATAAGTGTGGCTTCTATTGCTATTCTTTACTTGGTGGATGTCACCTTCTAAAATCACATTCGATTTATTGATTAGGGCTATATGTGTACACAGTTCTTCTACACTTTCCATTCTATGAGTAGATAAAACTATTGTAGTGCCTGATTTTTTTAATTCTAGTAATTCATTTTTAATAAGTTCAGCATTGATTGGGTCGAATCCGGTAAAAGGTTCATCTAATATGATGAACTTTGGTTGGTGAAGTATGGTAATAATAAATTGAACTTTTTGTGCCATGCCTTTACTGAGGTCTTCTACTTTCTTATTCCACCAAGATTGTATTTCAAATTTTTCAAACCAATATTTCAATTGTTTGTTGGCTTCATTACTGTTTAATCCTTTGAGTTTTGCTAGGTATACGGCTTGTTCTCCTATTTCCATTTTTTTATAAAGGCCACGTTCCTCAGGTAGGTAGCCCATTTCATTGATATGAAGTGTGGAAAGTGGCATGCCATTGAACAAAATTTTTCCTTCATCTGGTGCGGTTATTTGTGTAATTATTCGAATGAGCGATGTTTTACCTGCTCCATTTGGACCCAATAGTCCAAAAACACTCCCAGTGGGAATTTCTAAACTTACACCATTGAGTGCAGTGTGTTGGGCATATCGCTTTACTACTTTTTGTATACTGAGTATGCTGCTCATATTTTTTCTAAATTATTTCTTTAGGAAAGCAAATGTAATACTTTTCGACTGGGCGAGATAGTGCCTTTAGACTTAAATTGTCTGTAGCATCAGCGATGTCTATAATTTCATTTTGCTTTGTAACGATGTTGATTTGATCATCTGATGGGGAATAGGCATGGTTACTGAGTTTGCCTGCAATAAAATAATAGTGTAAATCATTGTCATTAATTTTAAAGAATGATTTTATTTTTTGCTTTGTTTCAATTATTTCTTCTTGAGCAAACGGTTCGTTACTCATTGATAATTTAAATAACCTTCGTGTAAACATTCTTGTACAAAGTTGAGAAAGAATTGGGTCACTATCATTGGCCCATACTTTTACTCCTGTTGTAATATCACTATCATCTAGCAAGGCAAAGTTGGGTAGCAGTGAATCATCATCCCTGAATGAGGTAATGGTATAGTCTGTGGCCAAGAATATTTTTAAAGCTGGTGTACAAAATATTTGTTTGCCAGATCTAACTAGCTCTTTGGCCCTTTTCAATATATTAATCAACATGTTTTCTGCACTCACTACCGTTTTGTGCAAGTACACTTGCCAATACATGAGTCTTCTGGATACTATAAATTTTTCAATTGAATAAATGCCTTTAGCTTCTATTACTAACTCATCTTTTCTAAGGTCTAACATTTTTATAATTCTCTCACTGCTAATAATTCCTTCGCTAACTCCTGTAAAAAAACTATCTCTGTTCAAATAGTCAAGTCTATCCATATCAAGTTGACTGCTCACCAAGCTGTGTAAAAACTTTTTAGGATAAGTGCCCTTGAAGATTGCTATGGCATCATGTAGTTGTTCGTTAAAGTGTTTGTTCAACTCATTCATGAATAGTAAACTTAATTCTTCATGGTGAATTCCTTTCACAATACTATCTTCCAAGGCATGACTGAAAGGACCGTGGCCGATATCGTGAAGTAGAATAGCTGCCTGCGCTGCTATTTCTTCATTGTAAGTAATGCTTATACCTTTATTTCTTAGCGTATCAATGGCTTGCTTCATTAAATGCATGGCCCCAAGTGCATGGTGAAACCGGCTATGATTGGCTCCTGGATAAACCAAATTAGTCATTCCTAATTGTCTTATTCTTCTTAGTCTTTGAAAGTAGGGATGGTCAATAATGGGAATTAATTCGCCAGGAAGATTGATAAATCCGTAAAGTGGATCGTTCAGTATTTTAGTGTTTTTTCTTTGCACCTTGCTAAGGTAAATTATTTTATTCTATCTACAGCATATCAATGCACGATGCTAATGGTGCCATGCCGCTCTTGCATGTTACCGCCTGCCTCAAAAGATAGCGAAAAGAAATAAACGCCATCTTCGCAATTCTTATTTTCATAAGTACCATTCCAAAAGCTAGTTGCTAGGTTACTTGTAAATAGTAATTTTCCCCACCTGTTATAAATAGTAAATCTTAAATTGAAAATCCCTGTAGCTACTTTAGGAATAAAAGTATCGTTGATGCCGTCATTGTTTGGGGAAAATACATTTGGAAGTGTTAGTTCCCACAGTTCACCTTCGTTTAACCTGTTACAATAATTATATCGGTAACCAGACAAGGCTATATCGTAAGCAGGATTATTTGGGTTGGGTGTGTTTTCACTGATAGTAGCAGTCCCTATAGAAAACTGGTCACTAAAGATGAAGCCATGGTTAAAGAAGCCATAACTCATTGCACAATGGTTAAAATCTGGTAAGTATGGATGATGCAGAATACTGTCGCCAAGGGTTAAGTTATTGTTAAAAAAATATATATTGGATTTATCAATTATAGGACGATTTTGTTCTTGAAAAGAAGGAAAAGGGTATGCATCTGCAATAAATTTTTGAATTCTAATCGCATTGTTACCACATTCATCGCTTATCAATGTATTTGCATCACCTTGGGGGTGGAGCATGTTTACGTAATATCTTAAATGTTTAGTTAAATATAATTGATTGTTTAATTGTGCAAGAACTAAATTGTAAGGGGTTTGTGCATCATATCCTATTGTAGTGTAATTTGTATCTGGCAATTGAATGCTAGCATCGTATGCAATTAGCCAATGAATGAAACCACTAGGGTTAGCATTCAAGCCGATAACTTCTTGACGTGAACTGCTATCGCCCTTTAGTTGAGTGTGTTGCAAGTAGTTGCCATCTTGGTCAAATTTTACCAGCAGTGCATCGGTATTAGTGCTTTCTTCTATAAATGGAGGATCATAAGTGTATGGTATAGCCGAAGCAAATTGACCATTGCCAAAAGTATAATCAATGCTGTCGCAGAAAGTCATCGAAAGAAATAATTCATCTTGACGGTTGCACGTGATTAGGACAGGTCTAAAATTAGTCCAATTGTAAAAGTGATGGATTACTTTAGCGCTTCTTTTGCGCCAAATAAAATTTCCAATGCTATCATATTTTATAACAAAATAACTAAATTCAGGTATATAGCTATTGGCACTTCCATCTGTTAAGTTATCACCACTATATCCACTTATAAAAGTGTTGCCCTTTGTATCGTGGCACATAGCGGTAATAAAGGTAAAGTCATAACTTATTTCATTGGTACTGTCTGGTAGTGCGACCAGTTCATGATGGCCAATGAGGTTAAAAGCACTGTCGTATTTTGCGATAAATATATTTCCATTATTTGTAGCTGGCGTGGTATATTCGTTGCTACTGGTATGTAAATCAAGATCTACTGTGTTGTTATAATAGCCTGCTACAACTAAGTGGTTAAGTGCGTCCACTCCAATTTCTTTTATGTAAAGTTGTTGATGGCTATATTTGGTATGAAATGCATTTAGTATATTTCTGTTTTCATCATACTTGGCAATAAAGCAGCCAGGTGTATTATAATTGGAAGCTAAGTATTGCCCATTGTTTAAGTCAAAATTAAAATAGTTGAGTGTATAACCTGCTATGTAGTAATTCCCGTAATGGTCAAAGCAGCCTTGAATAAAACGCTCACGATCACTACTACCCAAAGCATTTAAGTTTTGAAAATGAAATCGAGGAGATTGAGCATTAGATACCCATATGATAGCTGAAAGCAAAACGCAAAAAAATAATTTTAATATTACTTTCATTTAAACCAAAGCTTATTAACGCTTTAATACTTGGTATAAATGTACTAAATTTACTTTCTTAGCATCAAGATTATTGCATTCTTTAACGTTTATTATCACCTCTTGTTTGGGTAATAGCATTAAAAAATTGTCTTCTAATTCATTTTTAATACCGGTATCTATCTGTAAACCAAAAACTGGTTTGTCTGTAATAATTTTTATTTGTTTTGAACCTGGTCTTGAATCAACAATTTGGTACTTTACCTGAGGCGCTTGCCAATTCACTTTTAGTTCATCATTTAATAATAGGTTGATTTGGTTCAAAAGCGAATCGGCTTGGTAATTTATTTGCAATATTGCTACAGTATCAGTACTGATATTTAAAGTCGGAAATGAAAATTGATGTTTGGGCTTTATTGCCACTGACTGATGATAAGTTAATTCACCAGCAGTGGTGTAGTGGAGCAATTGAAGGTCATTGATATGGGTTGTATCCAATAATAAATCAATTTCTAACCGATTATTCACTCTACGCTTCGTTATTGCATAGTAATTATACATTTTTTTAATTGCATAATAGCTCATTTTCTTTTGATTGAAATAATCAATTGAACTCCAACTTATGGCCGGCCAGCAATCGTTTAATTGCCAATAAAGGGATCCACTACATTTTTCACTGGCAAGTTGGTGGCTGCCATAGGCTGTAGCCAACGCTCGGTATTGAAGGTACTGTGTGGCATAAGACAATTCACTTAATGAAGCTGGCTTGAGTTTGTAGTAGTCTAAATAGTGCTGAATAGTAGCGCCTCCTGTGGGATGCCGCTGATGTAAAATTATAGCGCTATCCAAACTAATGTCTTTATTGAATTCAATGATTGAACTAATATTAGGTAGTGCTTGCATTCCATACTCGCTCATAAAGCGTGGAATTTTTTCAGTAAATATTTCGAATGGTTCTTTTCCCCACCATACGCCCCAATAGTGCGAATCATAGTTTCGCATACTTTCTTTCTTACCCCAACCTATTGCCGGTGAGGTAGACACATACGGGGTGATCGAATCAATTTTTTGTTTAGTGTCCGGAATCACCGATTGAAATAGGTGGGTATAGGCTTCCCAATAATTCTTTTTTGATGTACTGTCAAGTCCCTTCTGCCATCCCCAATTATGCCAAGCCTCATCTACCTCATTATTTCCACACCAAAGCACAATGGAACAATATTTTTGTAACCTGCTCACTTGATTCTTAATTTCAACGGTGATGTCTTTTAAAAAAATTGAGTCAGCAGGGTAGAGGCTGCCCGCAAACATATAGTCATGCCAAAGCATAATCCCTAGTGAATCACAAAGGTGATAGAAGTAGTCTGCCTCATACCGTCCACCTCCCCAGATGCGCAACATGTTCATGCCTGCATCTTTCACACTTATTAATAATTTTTTTATTTCGATGCTATCTGCTTTAAGAAAAAAATTACTGGGCACATAATTAGCTCCTTTTATAAAAATATCTTTTCCATTTAAATTAAAAGAGAATTTATTGCCTATACTATCACTACCTTTGTTTAATTTTATTGTTCTAATGCCAAAATTAATTTTAAATTGATTGATAAGTAGCGAGTCGCAATAGTGTTCTAATCGATATTGATAAATGGGCTGCTTACCAAATCCATTGCACCACCAGATCAAGGGTTGATTAATTTTAAATTCAGCTGTAAGCATAGACTCTGAACCATGGAATTCAGCTATTTTATTTCCATTGGTGTCAGATAAAATAAAAGTATCATCTACATTTTTTTTCCTACTTCCTTCTACACTTAATTTAATTGTAACAGTATCATTTTTATTAAAATCATGGGTTACCTGGTAGTGTTCTAAGTTCCAATCATCGTCAGCTTTTATTTCAATACGATCAGTTATACCGCATCCCAACATGCGAGGGGCAAAGTCCCACCCAAACTGAAATGCAGGTTTTCGGCAAAAGGCCCAATCACCGCCAGGAAGTGTCTTGTTTTTATTTTTTACGTTCAAGGTACCTAAAGCAACAGCATTAAAGCTTATCCTTAATGAATTATGTTCTTTCATTGAAAGCCCCTGTACTTTAAATTTTCTAAAACTGTTAGCACAAGTTAAAATCAAGCTGTCATTTAAGTATACATTTGCATATGTGTCTAATCCATTAAACGTCAAATTAAATTTTTTATTTAAGTAATTTTCACAGTCAATGGTCGTTTCATAAATCCAAGTAGTAGTGTCAATCCATTGATCACTGGCCCCACCACTCATCATTGGGTTTTTTATTACTCCATGGCGAGATAGATCTAACCAAATATTACCTGGAACTATAGCATTGCAATTTATTTTTCCTTCTAAGTCTCTAACTTTCCAATTGGCATTTAATACTTCAGCTTGCAACCGCGCTATTGTAAATATTAAAAATACACAACACCATAATTGCATCCTCATTGATGGAGTATTTTTTTAATGTTTATTATCTCATTGGCATTTAACTCCCAGATAGAATCCGTGGAGTCAATTAACATGGGTTTTATTTTTATTATTTTTTTTGCTGAAGTATGGTATTCTTTTGCACCTAGGGTTGCATGAAGTTGGGCAATGTTTTCACTTTTTATTCCTGAACCTGGCATGATGATAATTTTTGATTCGGCAAGTTTTAGTAGTTGCTTTAGAACATGACGACCTTCCCATGCAGTTTGGAAAGTACCGCTAGTTAACAATCGAGGTACTTTGTATTTGATTAATAAATTTAAGGCATCAGTAGGGTTGGAGCTCACATCAAATGCTCTGTGGTAGGTAAAGTCAACCTGTTCACAACACCTCATCAACTTATCTAAAAACCCTTCGTCTAATTGACCATCTGGCAAGTTGCTTCCAGCAACTATTCCACTAGCCCCCATATCAATAGCATGTTT
>JBDKJS010000145.1:0-19895 GCA_039806065.1 Bacteroidota bacterium
GCTTGGACTCCCGCACAGTCGCGATAGAACGAAACTGATACTTCATATGTACTATCTGAAATCCAACGGTAGGATAAATCAGAGCCTGAGGCATGGGTGGCATAAGCCTGATTCCCTAATAATAATGAGAAAATGGTGATTCCAATCCACCAGCAATATTTCGAAATTCGAAGTATTGCATTCTGTGTAAATATGCTATTCATACTTTTATGATTATTCTTTCTTTGTAACGCTAAGTATGATATCCGGATGTTGAATAGCTATTGCTTTCTTACAGATCCCTTACAGTTAAGATGGAAAAGCGAGCAACAAGGGTTTAAAATGAAAAGAAAGGCAGCATCAAAATATTTGATTTTGACCATTGATACCAAAAAAAAATCCACCCGAAGGTGGATTCAAAGTTTTAAAATAAATTACGATTAAAAATATTTCCCTCTATTATCTACGATTTCCATTTTTTCTTTTACGGCATTTCCTGTTTCGTAGTCTGCGCGTTGGGCTTTGGCTTTTTCTAATTGTAAACGAGCTGCCTTGGCATCAGTAAGGGCAGGTGGTTCGTTAAAGGCGTCCACTACAAATACAAATACGCCACTGTTGCCTTTTACTGGTTTACTTAAAGTACCGGCTTTAGCTGTAAATATTTTTCCCAATATTTCTTGTTCATTACCCAGGCTTGCATTGTAATTGCTGGCAAAGGATACATTGGTAGCAATTTGAGCAGTTTTTTGAAGCTTGGCAGCTATATCTTCAATGGAAGTAGCGCCAGATCCCATTTTGGTGGCCTTATCAAAAAGCATTTCTGCTTTTTTTGCTTTGATGGCTCCTGCTTTCACTTGTTCTTTTACTGCCTCCATTGGTAGCACACCTTTTTCTTTTACTTCAGTGAGTTTTGCCACTACATATTTTTCACCAGCATTAAATGCCTTAGACACTTCGCCCACTTTGGCTCCATAAGCCCAGCGGATTAGTTCGCGTGGCTGCTCGATGCCGGGCAATCTTCTGTCTGTTTCTTTTACATTATCTGCTATGCGTTTATTCAACCCTTGTTTTACTACCGCAGAGTCAAACAAGGCAGCTGTGGTATTGGCACCCGCAAATTGATTTGCCTTGGCAAAAATACTATCGCTGGTAAATTCTGAAGCTTCTACTTTACGTTCGAGGGTGGCTACTTGAATTTGTCTGTTAGGTACGCCTTTGTCTAGTATTTCAATTAAGTGAACTCCAAATTGAGAAATCACTACAGGCATATCGCCTTTGTTACCATTAAAACATGCAGCATCAAACGGTCCTACCATGGCATTTTTTGCAAACCAACCCAAATCACCTCCTTTTATGGCTGATCCTATGTCTTCCGAATTTTTAGTAGCTAGATCAGCAAATTTAGCACCGCCTTTAATGAGGCTTTTTAAACTATCGGCTTTGGCAAGAGCTTTGGCAGAATCGGCACCTTCAAACTTAATAAGAATATGACGGGCTTTTACGCTATCAGGTACCAATTTTATTGCATTCAAGCGACTTACTTTAAATGATCCCATATCTTCATAAGGACCTACCGTGGCACCTATTTCGGCATTGAAAAGCGCTGTATCAACAGCTGGTCTCAGCGCCCCTTTGGCATAGAAAGCACTATCGAACGGTGCATCGCCATACTGACCAAGGTAGCTTACAGCATCAGTTGTGGTGCGCATACCTTCGGCTTTTTCAGCTATCCAGGCAGCAGCTTCAGCTCTGTCTTTGCTTGAAGGAATGATATCAAATACTAAATATTCTAACTTTCTAACATCCTCTTTCTGCTTAAACTCTTGTTGGTGCTCATTGTAATATGCTTTCATGGCAGCATCATCTACCTTTACTGTACTATCTGCTATTTCAAGGTAGTCAAGCATTAGATATCTGATGTTGGCATTACGACCTTTGTCAGTATTATCTTGTTTTGCTTCAGCGGTAGTTACATAGATACCACCCTTTACTAGATTGTTGTATTTTTCTTGAATTCTAGATTCAGCTAAATATTTTTCAAATTCTGACCATTGTTTTTGCACAGCCACTTCTCTGTTTGGAAGGTCTTTCAAAAACTTTACTACTTCATTAGGGTCGAACTGACCGGTTTTAGGATTGGTAAATGCCTGCTTTACTTGAGGATTTGCATTCGGTCCGGTGCATAGTTCATACAATTCATCAGCTGAGCAAGCAATGCCCAACTTTTGGAATTCTTTTTTTACAGTTTGTTCATCTACAAATTGTTGCCAGGCTTGATCACGAAGCATGTCTTGCGTATTTTGATCCGGTGCTTGACCTTTATTATTGTCAGTGTAGTTTTTAATCATGGTTTGCACCCTGGTTTCATATTCCATTGCATCTAACTTTTCGCCATTCACGCTGCCCATCACACCACTATCGCCACTAAACAGACCCTGATTAGAAGAAAAAATATCACCTAGTATAAAGAGTACCATACTTACCCCTACTATACCTATTAGCAAACCTACGCGGTTTCTGATCCTACCAATTATTGCCATAAACTATTGAATTCTAATTGTTTTAATAAATTTTTTAAAAAATGTGGATGCGAATATACAAATATTACCCTAGAATAAAAACGGTATTTAATTGATTAATCTTGAGGGGGATTGACTTTTAGCCTTACCAATTCAACTATATTCTGCTTTACTTCCATTACCGTAAATTGAAAGGGTGGAACGTTTATAACTTCTAAAGGTTCGGGAATGTTTTCATGTAGGTGGTAGAGTAAACCATTCAATGTTTCGTAGGCTTCTGATAGGGGTAGTGCTAGATTATATTTTTTATTTATATAGTCCACCTCCAATCTGCCTGAGAAGATATATTCATCCTCATCAATCTGCTTTTCAGTGAGCGAAGCTTCATCGTGTTCATCTTGGATTTCACCGAATATTTCCTCCATCAAATCTTCTATGGTGAGCAATCCGCTGGTGCCTCCAAATTCATCAACCACTATGGCCACACTTTTGCGTTGTTTAATAAATTGATTGAGTAATGTGCGAGCTTGCATCACTTCAGGTACAATGAACACTGGCAGTATCAAATCTACGATAGCATGTGTAGTTTTAAGCATTTCTGATGAATGCACAAATCCAATAATATTGTCTATCGTATCGCGATAGACCAATATCCTACTCAATTTGGTCTCAATAAAAAGTTTTTTTAGCTCTGCTATGTCTTCATCTACAGCTATGGCCACCATTTCTTTTCGAGGCACCATGCATTCTTTTACACGAACTTCGTTAAAGTCTAATGCATTTTGAAAAATCCGAATCTCATTGGTAATTTCTTCAACTTGCGAATTTTTGGTGGTACTTTCTCTTATATAAAGATCTAAATCTATTTTCCCAAAAACAGGTTGTTCTTCTGTAAAGTCAATTTTAAAAATGCGTTTTAACATCCAGCGCGACAGGCCTAATGAAAATCGTACCAGCGGACTTAAAAGATGATACATCATCTTAGCAGGAAAAGCCAACACCTTGAGCACTGCATTAGGGTTAATTCTAAAAAGTGATTTGGGAATAAACTCTGCAGCTACTAAAATTAAAATAGTGCTTAATAATGTTTGAGTGAAATAGATAAAGCCATTAGAGTGGAGTTGCTCAGGCAAAAACTTGGTCAACCGCTCTTCGGTGAGCACACTGCTGGCCATGAGTATACCATAAATAACCAAGGCAATATTATTAGCTATGAGCATGGTGGCAATAAACCGCGATGGCGCCTTTACAAATCCTGCAATCACCTTTGCATAGTAGCGACCCTGCTTGTGATCTAATTCTATCCGCAATTTATTTGCGGTTATAAATGCAATCTCCAGACCGGCAGCAAGTGCCGAACAGAGCATGGTAACCAATATTACGATTAAGGTACTATCCACAAATGGTGTTTTTAATGATACTTTTGATCAGCAGCCGCACGATTGGCATCAAATTTAATTCGCTGTTTGCGCCTGATAATATACATGAGCACTGCCACACCACAAAACACAGTTAGAAACATGGCTTCTTTTGTTTCAGCAATAAAAAATTTATAGATAGCCATACAGCCCACGCCAGTGGCTATAATGAGCCATGCGCGTTCAAGGATTTTGAGCATCGGTTTTAGTATTTAGGGTAAAGGTACCGGTCACATTTTTTATTTTATACCAACTGAAATCCTGATTGGCTTCAAAGCCCTTGCCGGTAATGATCTTATCAGGGGTGGTTACTCGTACATCTACATCGCTTGTTAGCATAGCGGTGCGTTCGTCCCAGATTAGTTTTTCTGTTTCTAACTTTTCTCCTTTGGCATTGGTCACCACCACATTGTTTCGCACTTCCATGGTGAGTTGTTGTTGCAAACGTTTACCATAATTAGCGGTCAGGGTGTTTTTAATGGATCCATCCTTGCTGTAGAAAGTGGCCTTCAGCCCTTCTGGCAATTCCAAAAAGGGTTCAGGAGTTTCAAAGCGGAGCATCAATGGAGCATACACGTTCACTTGCTTCATGGCTGAATCGCTATAGATCAGTGTAATTTTTTTAGCGGTTTCAGTAGCGGCTACTTGCTTGCTCATAAGGTTCACCTTTTCCAAATCATTTTCGCAGCCCATTAAAGGCACCGCCAAAAATAAAATGAACCTTGCTTTATACCTTAACATGATTAGCAAACCTAAAAAAAAATTCGAAACAAGATCACCCTTTAGCATCTATGGTATAAACACCTTTATTAATCATATTTAGGGCGATAAAACCAAGCTTGATTAAAAATCAATCCAAAGGTGAGTCTAGCAAATTTTTCTTTGATCAACCCCTGGCTAAGTGTGCCCCGCTCACCAAACTGAGCGGTGAGATTGAGCATACCAAAGGTGTCTTGCTTGCGCCTAAAGGGCAATCCAATGCCACAGCTTACCCCGCGCTCATTTATTCCTGCGCCTCTTATCTTCAACCAATCGGTGCTGTAATAGGCTCCTGCACGGTATTGCATAGCCTGAAAATAAGATGTGGAGTTTCTGTCATTGGGTGTAAACTGAATGCCCACCATAGCTCTGGTAGTATTGAGCAAGGAATCTGCTTGATCAAACAATCTATAATTTTGCCATGCTTGGTAGCTCACATCAGCACCTATCCACCATTGGCTTCCTTTTTTCAAACCTATTCCCAATTGAGCCATCAGCGGTATAATTAATTTTCCCTTTTCTTGATCGGTATTTACCAGTGTATCCACATCAACCCGCTGATCGTTACTAAAAATATAGCTTTCCACAAATAAGGACCGCACGGCATTCAAACTCGTTTGAGGCGCCACATTGGCACCAAAGGTAAAAGACCATTGATCCTTTTTGGTTCTAAGACCAATGGTACTACGTTCTTTTTTCACCAATACCAGGGCACGGTCTATACTGTCAAGGCGCGCTGTGATCTCCTGTAATTTTTCATTGCCACCAGCGGTATTGGGTGCTTCACTCGCCAGGTTGCGCAGGCGGTGCTGCCATTCGCCTCTAAGCTTTTGAAGTTTGTGTTGCTGATCAAAGTTTTTTACCAAACTATCACTTCTACTTATTTTTATACTATCCACCGTGTATTGGAAACCCACATTAAACTGAAAGTTGCCGGCATTAATTCGTTCGCGCAGTGCAAGACTACGGTAGCTCGTACTGTTAGTATAATCCAATGATCTGGTATTGGTGAGTCCACCAAAAAGGTAACTAACATTGGCCCCCAATCTAAAATTGCGCGCCACTTCCCAACCCATACCCATATACAATTGACTCAGGCCTCCTTTACCTTCATAGTTGCTCACCTGACGCAGGTTGTTCTGATCTGTAACCAGCTCATCTATACTATAGCCCCTATTACTAAAGGGTACCAATCCAAAACTCATTCCACCCTTGGCAGCCTTTAAGGGTGCTGCCAACATAAAATAGGCTAAAGAGCTGGCATTGCTCAGTTGCTGCTGCTGCCCATTGTTCATGCTGCTAATAATGCCCGAACCCGCCACATCAAATGCAGTAAGCGTTATGGCACTATAACTAGCAGGGTTCAACATATTAATATGGTATTGGCTGTACTGCCCCATGGCTGTGCCACCAAGCGCCTCTTGCCTGGCCACACCTCTAAATTGCAAATCGCCAATGCCAAACCTACTATAAGGACTCACATTGGTAACCTGTGCGGGCACTGCTGCGGCCATGCTAAGCCATAGCAAAGTCAGCAATAATCTATTAACGGGAAAGTTGGTATCGTAAAATTTCATGTAATCCTATATCCACTAAATAAGGGGCTGCAAAGATGCTTAAATTAACTCGCTGTGCAAAAAAAGGTCCATCGCCACCGGTCATAACGCACTTCAACTGCTTATATTCTTTCCGCAGCACCTGGGCAGCCATTTCTATTTCAGCCACACAACCATTTACCACACCGGCATGCATACTAGCCTTGGTACTCTTACCGGGATAGGCAAACTTATCAGTGGCTTTCAGTAGTGGCAGCCTTCCTGTAAAATGGTGCAATGCCTGGTAGCGCATGGCCAATCCCGGACTTATGCTCCCGCCTCCATACACACCATCAGCTGTCAGCAGATCCAATTTTATACAAGTTCCAGCATCTATGATCAAAATATTTTTACCCCTCAGCAGCGTTTGCGCACCCACTGCGGCAGCCACTCTATCGGCACCCAAAGTAGCCTTGGTTTGGTAATCCAATGCTATGGGCAGCGCCAGTTTTGGCCCCATCACATACACCATGGCCAGCTGCTGCAGCACCGCCACCAACCCACCATCATGGGCAGCTACACTGCTCACTATGACCGCTGTAAACCCCCTACCTACCTGCCGCTGCACATCCCCAACCGACCACTTTTTGGCCATCACCAACACCCTACGTTTGCACAGCACACCGGCCGTATCAAACATCGTCATTTTCACCTGAGTATTTCCTATATCTACTGTTAGCAACATGGCGGTTAAAAATATTTTTAAACAAATCACGCTATTTTTTTCATATTTTTAAAAATATTCTACTTTTGCGCCCTCATTAATCATGGTGCTGTAGCTCAGTTGGTAGAGCAAAGGACTGAAAATCCTTGTGTCACTGGTTCGATTCCAGTCAGCACCACACCTTAACTATCACCTATGAAAGACACAACCACGTTTCGATTCGAAAGAGTTTTGTTAATAGATGATAACGACATTGACAATTTTATCAATGAGCGTATGATCACCACCTCTAATTTTAGCCAGCAAGTGGTGGTTAAAAATTCTGCCGCCCTGGCACTCGATTATTTGCGCCAGCACGCCACTGATGAGGCCACACTACCCCAGGTAATATTCTTGGACCTGAACATGCCCATCATGGATGGCTTCGGTTTTTTAGAAGAGTATGAGCTACTACCCAACCCAATCAAAACTTTTTGCAAGGTCATAGTCCTCTCCTCCTCCATTAGCCCTGAAGACATCAACCGCGCCAGCACCAATCCCCATGTGCGCAAGTACATCAACAAACCGCTGAGCGAAAAATACCTCGAAGCCATCAGCTTCTAACCCACCCCACATTAATCAATCCACTGCATTAGGTGCGCCTTCCAATGCGCGGCACCCACTCCCATTCAAAGCAGCAGCAGCACATCCCGTGCTCATAGGCTTTGGTACAAAATTTTATTTAGGAGCATCACCACCACAGCATCCATCCACTAACCATCCCGCCTTTCGCGCTGCAAGGCAGCCAGCTACAGTCGGGGCTAGGTGAAGCGGGTAGGCAGCTATTAAAAAGAGGAATGAACACCTGCACCGATAACCCATATTTAGACAGTTATACGAAACCCATCAAAAAGCCAGACAAAATTTCGCCTAACCCACTATATTTGTGGAATAAAAATCACCTAACGGCTACATTCAGGAATTTGGGTGTTGGCACTCATTTTAAAAACGACACAACACAGCATATAGACAATGGATAAAGAACTAGAAAAATTAGCACCTTCAAAACAGTCGGCAGCCAAGACAATGTTTGCAGCTTTTAAAATCTTAAAAGAGGCAGGCGGACAACTTCCTGGAAAACAAGTAATAGACAAAATCCGTGAGACAGTTGAGTTAACTGACTGGGAGAAACAGGTTTATGAAAAGACTGGCTATGTTCGGTGGGAATCAATTTTACACTTTTACACCATTGATGGAATTAAAGCTGGGTTTTTAAGAAAAAATAAAGGCGTGTGGTATTTGACAGAGGAAGGTGAGAAAGCAATAAAACTTGGACCAGCAAAATTACTTGAGACAGCTTCCCGATTGTACAGAACTTGGGCAGCTGACAACAAGGAAGTAAAACCCAAAAAAGGAAAAGATGACGAACCGACTGAACTTGAGGAAAACAAAACTCAAACTCAAAAAGCAAACCTTGACTTATTAGAAGAACAAGCTATTGCAGGTATTAAAGACTTCATAAGAAGTAAAAATGCTTACGAGTTTCAAGACATGGTTGCCGCTTTACTAAGAGCAATGAAGTATCACACTCCTTTCATTTCCCCTAAAGGCAAAGACGGTGGTTTGGACATTGTTGCTTACAACGACCCGTTAGGTGCGACAGCTCCAAGACTGAAAGTACAAGTAAAACACCGACCAGACGCATCTGTTCCAGTTGACGACATTCGTAGTTTGACAGGACTACTCAACAAAGATGGCGACATCGGTTTGTTCGTTACATCAGGGACTTTTACTTCTGAATCGGAACGTTCAGCACGAGAGAGCCACAGACACATTAAATTATTAGACATCGACAACTTTATTGACCTATGGCAAGAGTTCTATAACAAGATGACTGACGATGACAAGAATATGTTGCCTCTCCATTCAATCTACTTTTTAGGTAGCAATGACTAACACGACAGAGAGAAAAACTACCGATACCAAGGGGTTTGCGATAGCGGGGGTTCCCCCGATAAATCGGGGCAGGCTGTGCTCCGCAGACACATTTCCCGCTAGGGCGGGACAAGTAGTACAAGGTGAAAGTTCAGCTCTCCGAATGAAGTTTAGTGCTAAAAGGCCGCCACTTCGCCAAGCCCGAAACCGTTCGGGCGCAACCCGATTGCCATCGGGTTTCAAAGTGGCTTCAACTCGAATTTCATTCGGGATTCCCATGTGCTAGCTGCCATTATTGGGCGACCAGCGTTTGGCAATCATACTGCGTAAAATATCAGTGTTTGCGATGTAGCCAAATTGTGATTTACGGACTAATTCCAACTCAATCAGTTTCTCAACATCTCTATGAATAGTTTTTTCAGTAACAACACTAGTATATTGCTTTGCTAAAGGCACTGACAAACTTGACACCTGCGAAATTGTAAACTCCTTGTCGAATGGTATTTCTAAAGCAAGCGTTCGTTGTCTTCTAAAAACATCTTCACGACTTCCTTGACGAATAGCATCAAACTTATCGTAAATCAGCTTCTGCCAAGTGTTTTGGAATTGACTTTTTTGAATGACATCAAGTGTTTGGACTAATCCATCTCTAAAGCCGAGTAAAGCATATTCAATAAATTCGGACAAACTTCTGCTTTCTGTTGCTTTTTCTATCTGACGGTAGTATGCAGTTCTTGTAAGGTTGTAGTAATTGGACAAAATATGAGAAGAAATATCAGGGTTCCCTCCTCTAAGTAAAATATAAAATTCAACCAATCTACCTGTGCGACCATTTCCATCTCCAAATGGGTGTATCCACTCAATATAAACATGAGTAACGATTGCTTGGACTACTACCTCAGAAAACGACTGTTCAGTTTGTCCATACTTAAATTCGTTTCTCAACCATTGACAAAGTTGCTCTAAAAGTATCGGAACATCTCTATAGTCTGGACACCTGTAGCGACCAACAATGACATCAGAGTTTCGCAATTGCCCAGGAATGGCAGTAAAGTGCTCACCCAAGTTTTGACCAACCATTTTATGAAATCTTTGAAGTAGGTCAATGGAAATAAAATGGTCAACATTAGTATTAACAATCTCAGACAGCAATTCATTGAAAGCAGTCAAGATATTTCCAACCTCAATTGCTTGGTATTCTTTGCTTGGCGGCAACTTCTGTTTGTCCATTATCTTTTGAACTTCTTCATCCGTCAATGTATTGCCCTCAATTGCAGTTGTGGCTTGTGCCCCTTTCATCAATGCAACATTCATCAATTGACGGTAATGATGTGGCAAAATTGGGGTATTGTTTATAGCCTTGACATAAGCTTCGCATTGCCCCAACAGAAGTAACGATTTGGCAGACAAATCCCAGTGTCTTTGGAACATCAGGTGAGGGTAATCCCTCTGTAATTCTTTAGACATAATTTAAGACATTTAGTTAGACAACATTATGAACATTTAGTTAGACAACATTATGGACATTTAGTCGGACAAAAATAGAGACTTTTTCAACACAAACAAGCCAAACTTTCTAAAATTGAATAACTTTACGGACAGAGTACAATGGCAGCTAACAAGGGGTTGGCAATACTTGTCCTGATTTATCGGGAAGTGGCGGTTTAGTGCTTCGTATGACAGTTTATTGTATATTTGAATTGTGTTCTTTGTATGAACATTTATGGTAAAAATCGCCAACTTCTTAAACCAGCAAAACGTTATGCGCCATTGTTGGCGACATCGCAACTTCAAATATTTGGAATTCTAATTGACGAAAAAATCATAGAGGACATTAACAGATGAACGAAATTCTACAAACCACATTGTTGGAATACGAGAAAAGCACATTCCTTATTGATTTAGTCAAGCACAGTAACCAAAAACTTTTTATTCAAATCATGCAGACCGTTCAACACGAAAACGAACCAGCGACTCAGCAGGAGATAAAAATCAATCCATCTGTATTGAAAGATCTAGTTAGTGTGCTTGACACATATTACAATCTTATTGCGGAAGGTCAACCTATTCCATCTATTAAAGAGACTTCCGCTCTGAAAAGCAAATGCAAGAAATTTTTGAGTGAGAACGATAAAATTGCACTTCAGAATCGCTACTTAAAAGGAGTTTCCATTTCTGACTTGACAATTCAATTCGATTGCAAGGCAGAGTTGATTGAACAAATTTTACAGAATAAAGGAATTGCAATTGTTGACAATAAAGTTCCAAAGACATATTTCAAGAAAAAGTTTTGGCACAGGCGGAAATAATTTAACCGAGAGGAGTGACAAGCAATGAATGAAGTTTCTGCAAACTCGAAAAGAAGCAGTTCTGAACGCAAAATACAACGAGCGCATAACATAGAGATTAAACGAAATTATTTAATAAGTTAGCTTTTCCGTAACACAAACATTATTGCTTCTCACAAATAGTGTAGGTAAAAACTGATGTGCTTCATATTCTCCCTTATAAAATACTGGGCTATGCCTCGTAGTAACTCGCCAGTACAAAGGACAGAAATCAACTAAAGAGCCTGCTGCGCACGTGGCACAAATTATCCCTCATTTTCGGGAGGCCAAAATTCCATCTACAACTTGGCAAAGAGTGTGCCTGCACGAATGCATGACAAATTTAATTTTATTTCACTCTCATGTAAAAAAATTAAACACCAGAATGCACAAATCAACATAACAAATACAGTGAAACTAAACAATGTCAATGTAGCTTGCAAGGAAGGCAGACAATAAGCACCCTCTACTCCACCAGCCCCACTGCAAGGTTAAAAACCCTTAAAATTTTTCCTACCAAAAAATAATTGCCTATCATTACTTATCTATTAAGAAGCGATGAACCATGCGTTATAAAAAGTGGGGCCTTAGATTATTACTTCTCCTTGCCATGGCCGTGGCGCTGTTGTTGGTGGCTATTTTAAATCCTGCTATTTTTTATAATCACACAACAACCATAGCAAATTATACCATCTACCATCATACTACCCTAGATTTTCATCTTACAGCTAGCGTACAGGCTGCTGATAGTGTTGTTAAAAAATGTTCTTTGTACAGTGCCAATCAAAAAATAGCCATTTGCTTAAATGATGGTTCTTACTACACTAAATTATTATTAGCAATTAGAGGTCCAGCTTTTGGATGGGGTTTTGCAAATAAAGTGGTGCTGCTTGGCCAAGCAGATTGGAAGGCAAATACAGTTTCGCTAAACGGCTATAAGTGGAATGCAACCGCATTGCTCGCACATGAAATAACGCATTGCATGCAATACCTGCGGCTTGGTCTATGGAAATCAAATCCCGTGGCGCACTATCCAGATTGGAAGTGGGAAGGCTTTGCTGAATATATAGCCCGAAACGAAATAGATGCTAATCAACTTCAAAAAAATATCAGCATGCATGCATCGCAACATCAGTTAACTCCCAATGCTTGGGCCATACAACTAAGCGATAGCACCATTGTTCCAAAAAACTACTATGAAGCACACCTGTTGGTTTCCTATTGTAGGATCGTTAGAAATTTGAGTTTTGAACAATTACTAAAGGACACCACTTCCGCAACTGTGTTGCATCAAGAAATGCAGCAGTGGCATCAATCAAGGCATCAGTAACTTTGCATCATTGAGATTCATACCAATTCACCACTATCAATTGGCTTTTATAAAAGTGTAATTCACAAAAGGAAGCCCACAAAAAAGATCCTAATGAAACACAACCCTACTTTCACATTGCTTGACCAAGAAACCTATACCAGTAGTTTTAGAAATTAGTTAAGCGAAATAATCTAAAAATAAATTCAATCCTTCAAGCAATTTTCAATTTAAAACTTTACCTTGTATGATCGTCTGCTGAAAATTTTTGCGGAGATGTGCTATAAACCAACACCATTGACCATAATTAAAAAATGTTCGATCTATTGAAAAAATAAAAATTCAGATGGTTCACCATCGGGCATAATACATTCCTTTAGGAATGTAACGCTAGGTAAAATTAAGCATCAACTTATATTTGCATTCCACTTGGAATGCATCCAAAAAACAAAAAAATTAATGGCAAATACCTACACTCAAATTCACATTCATGCTATTTTTGCCGTTCGAAATCGAGTTGCTTGTATAGATAAATCTTGGCAAGAGCGTTTATATTTATACATCATAGCCATTATCCAAAAGCATGGACATAAAGTTTTATCAATTGGTGGAATGCCAGACCATATCCATATTTTGTTTGGATTCCGGCCAACACAAGCATTGTCGACTTTAATGCAAGAAGTAAAACGTGATAGTTCGGAGTGGATCAACCAGGAAAAATTGACCATTGGTAAATTCTCATGGCAAGAAGGCTATGGTGCATTTTCATATGCAAAGTCACAAATTCAAAATGTATGTCATTACATAGCAACACAAGAACAGCATCATCAAAAAAAAACCTTTAGAGAAGAATATTTAGACATACTGCAAAAATTTGAAATTGATTATAATGAAAATTATATTTTTTCAGATGTTGAATAAGGAAACATTCCCACAGGAATGTTAGTTGCTAAGGAAACACTTTATTACCAAGCGATGCAATCCTAAAGGATTGCTAATGAGAAATTATAAAGTAAATAAACAATGGTTAAAACAGAATGAATATTTAAACACAACCTTACTTTCACATTGCTTGACCAAGAAACCTATACCAGTAGTTTTAGAAATTAGTTAAGCGAAATAATCTAAAAATAAATTCAATCCTCAAGCTATTTTCAATTTAAAACTTTACCTTGTATGATCGTCTGCTGAAAATTTTTGCGGAGATGTGCTATAAACAAACACCATTGACCATACTTAAAAAATGTGCGATCTATTGAAAAAATAAAAATTCAGATGGTTCACCATCGGGCATAATACATTCCTTTAGGAATGTAGCGCTAGGTAAAATTAAGCATCAACTTATATTTGCATTCCACTAGGAATGCATCCAAAAAACAAAAAAATTAATGGCAAATACCTACACTCAAATTCACATTCATGCTATTTTTGCCTTTCGAGATCGAATTAAATGTATCGATAAATCAAGGAAACACTTTATTACCAAGCAATGCAATCCTAAAGGATTGCTAATGAGAAATTATAAAGTAAATAAACAATGGTTAAAACAGCATGAATATTTAAACACAACCTTACTTTCACATTGCTTGACCAAGAAACCTATACCAGTAGTTTTAGAAATTAGTTAAGCGAAATAGCCTAGAACATTTTTTCTAATATTCAAGTAGTTTTGATTGTCAAAGCCTTGCCATCCTTATCTTTGAAAAAAATAGCTGCTAGATGAAAAAGACATTTATTAATTTTATTGTCATCCTTTGGATACTCTTCGCCAGTGCAGTGAAAGCACAAAACAACAGATTGTACGATAACAATACAATTGGCTGGTTTAATTACTTCGGAACATTTAAGTTGAACAATAAATATAGCCTGCATAGTGAAGCACAATTGCGAAGGGTTAATCTGATCTATAGACCTCAACAAATATTACTAAGAACCGGAATAAACTATCAGCCTACCTCCAAATGGCAGCTTCGAATGGGATATGCCTTTATAGAAACTTATGCTTACGGAAATATCCCCATCAATAGCCAAGGAAAAAAATTTACTGAACATAGAATCTTTCAAACTGTAACCCTAACCGACAAGATTAACAAAGTGGAGTTAACACATAGGTTTATGCTAGAGCAACGCTTCATCGGTCGCTACAGCTCCTCGTTATTGATCAAAGAAGATGAATATCCACTACTTCATCGAGCACGCTACCTTTTCAGGTTACAAACACCGTTGATTAATTTAACCAGTGGTCAGCAAGTCTATGCTGCTGCATACAATGAAATACTTATTGGCTTTGGAAAAAATGTAAATGAGAATATTTTTGACCAAAACAGAATTGGAATATTGCTAGGTTGCAAGCTAAATAACTCCCTAAAAGTAGAAACAGGTTATATCAATCAAACTTTGCAATTGGGAAGAGAAGTAACCAATAAAAATGTATTTCAAACCAACAATGGTATAATCGTAAATTTAAATATTAACCTTGACCTATCATCAAAAGATTTGACCAATTGATAATAAAAGTATCCGTATTTTTGAAAGATTCAATCAAGCTACCCTCATGAATTTTGAAATCCTTTTTTCCAACCTTACTAATCCAACCTTACTTTTCTTTATTCTTGGAATATTAGCCACCACCTTTAAAAGTGATTTAGAGATACCTGAAACCTCTAGTAAATTTATAGCACTTTATCTACTCTTCTCAATCGGTTTTAAAGGCGGTCAAGAACTAGCACATAGCGAAATTACCTCAGAAATATTATTGTCATTGGCCTTTGGAATTTTTTTAGCAGCTATCATTCCATTTTATTTGTTTTTTATCCTAAAACAGAAATTAAATATTAGTGACTCCGCAGCGCTAGCAGCTGCTTACGGTTCGGTGAGTGCAGTTACATTTGTGGCTGCTTCTACTTTCTTAGAAGCCCAGGCCATTAGTTTTGGTGGCCACATGGTTGCAGTCATGGCATTGATGGAATCACCAGCAATTATTGTAGCGGTTATTCTAATGATGCGGTATGAGAAAAATAGAATTACTAATTTAAAGGATGTTATTCACCACTCATTTACGAATGGCAGTGTATTGATGATTCTTGGAAGCTTGATCATAGGCCTAATTGCTGATGCAAAGCAAGCGGAAGGAATTAAACCTTTCACCACCGATATATTCAAAGGATTTTTAGCAATTTTCCTACTAGAAATGGGAATGGTTACTGCCAAGCGTTTTTCAATTTTTAAAAAATATGGTTCATTTGCAATTTTAATAGCACTGTTGGTTCCAGCATTCAATGGTTGTGTTGTTGCTTATATTAGTCAATTTATTACGCATGAAGAGGGAAACAGATTCGTATTTGCAGTACTTGCTGCCAGCGCATCTTACATTGCTGTTCCAGCTGCAATGCGCAAGGCTGCACCAGAAGCAGATCCTGGATTGTACATACCAATGGCACTAGGATTAACTTTTCCATTCAATCTTACCATCGGTATGCCCTTGTATTATTTAATCATTCAAAATACATAAAATTCACAGTTAAATTAACCTGTAAAAGTTAACCGGACTACATTCACTTGTTAGAAGTTAAATTTATTAAAATATGAGATTAAAATTATTCATTCTATTGATAACTTTACTAAGTTTTGGTGCACCTACGACTAATGCAGGAGAATTAACTTGGACCAAACTAGACACAGAACACTATAAAGGCAAACAAGATGATATATTTTTCATTAGTGAAAACACCGGTTGGTATGTTAATGGTTACGGCAAAATATTTCACACCATTGACGCAGGAAAAACTTGGCAACTACAACTAGAAAAACAAGGTACTTTCTTTCGTTGCATCAATTTTATAGATAGCCTTACAGGCTTTGTTGGCACAGTTGGCACCGATTATTTTCCTAATGTAATAGATACCATTGCACTTTATAAAACCACTGATGGAGGCAGCACTTGGCATCCTGTTAGTTATAAAGGCCAATATGTAAAAGGGCTTTGTGCTATTGATCATGTAAAAGAAGCTTTTGTTAATCACGGAGAATTGGGTTATAAACACCACATCTACTGTGTGGGCCGAGTGGGTAGCCCCGCTAATTTATTGGTAAGTCATGACAATGGCCTTACTTTTACTAGTATGGACATGTCTAAATATTGCAATGCACTTTATGATATAAAAATGATGAACAAAAATGAAGGGTTTGCATGTGCTTCAGTAGGTGAAGAGCTAGAAAAAAGTCATGCTGCTATCTTATACACCAATGATCAAGGTGCCACTTGGAAAAAAGTTTATGAAAGTAGCCGAGGGTATGAAATATCATGGAAAATATGTTTCCCTAGTAATGAGGTTGGCTATGCAACGCTTCAATCTTATAATCCTGATAGTTCTGTGTCCACCCAACGTTTTATTAAAACTACTAATGGTGGAAAAAAATGGAGGGAATACCAGCTTTGCAGAGATTATAAGTCGAGGCCTTTTGGCATAGGATTCATCAACTTGTTAGAAGGCTATATTGGAACCATGAACACGGGCTATCACACGGTAGATGGAGGAAAAAACTGGGAAAAAGTAGAGCTGGGCAAAGCATGCAATAAGATAAGAATTGTGTCACTCCCCAATGGAAAAATCTATGGTTATGCAATAGGTGTAAATGTATGTAAGCTAACTGAAAAAGATCGATAGATTTGATCTAAAAAGTAATAGACATCACTCACAAGCCAGCTTATAAAATTTTTGTGGCTGCTATTGAGCCACCCTGTAAGATAAGAAGCAACTAAGTGTCAAAAAGCCTGTTTTATAAAGTAAAAATATCATTTCAGCAAGAAATCATAAAATAAAGATTTGATTTTCATAAGATTAAAAAATATTAGTAAAAATTTGCAAACACGCCAATCTATATCGTAATATTGCAATATTAAACTAAACAAATGGGTGCTACGAAGACAGAACATTTTACAGAAAAACAGAACGCAATAGCCACTATAGCCAAAGCACTAGGCCATCCTGCAAGAGTGGCCATTATTGAATACCTTTTAAAAGTTGATTCGTGCATATGTGGCGATATAGTGAATGAACTTCCGTTAGCACAGCCAACAGTATCCCAACACTTAAAGGAACTTAAAAATGCTGGGATTATAAAAGGAGATATTGATGGCAACAGTATTTGCTATTGCCTTGACGATAAAACATTAGATAAAATTCGAAATTATTTCTCAGGCGTTTCGAGTAAGTTGGAGAAAAAGAAAAGCAATTGTTGCTAGTATTCATCAAAGATTAAAATAAAAAATTAAAATAAATACAAAATGAAAATAGCTGAATTAAAATCATTACTAACCCAGTTAGATACTGTAAATTTTAAAATCCAAAATGGGCCATTTGTTCCTGATCACTTTCATGTTACGGAAGTGGGCGTAGTAACCAAACATTTCATTGACTGTGGCGGTACCGTTAGAAATGAAAAGGTTGCCAATTTTCAACTTTGGAATGCTGATGACTTTGACCACAGGCTCAAACCAATCAAGTTGTTAAAAATAATAGAACTCTCAGAAAGTATTTTGGGACTTGAAAATTTAGAAATTGAGATAGAATTTCAAACTGAGACTGTAGGGAAATATGAATTAGGGTTCAATGGTAAAAATTTTGAATTGATTGCTAAGCAAACTGCTTGTTTGGCATCGGCAGCATGTGGAATAATATCGCCCACCCAACAAAATCCTACTAATCAAGCAGCATCTACAAATCATTGCAAACCTGGCGGGGGGTGTTGCTAGATGAATATTCCTAAATATTTAGCTGAGCTTCTAGGAACTTTTGGAATCGTATTTTGCGGTACTGGGTCAATCATTATTAACCAACAAACCAATGGAAGCATTTCCCATTTAGGAATTGCCATTACATTTGGACTAATCGTAATGGCCATGATCTATTGTTTTGGTCACACATCGGGTGCACATTTCAATCCCGCTGTGACCCTTGCACTATGTCTAAGTAAAAAATGGCACTGGAAAGATTTCCTTCCCTATATATGCAGTCAAGCAATAGGAGCATTTCTTGCAAGTGGTTTATTAAAATTTCTTTTCCCAACCAATGAACTTCTAGGTACTACCCTACCAATAGGGCCCTGGTGGCAATCATTTCTATTAGAAGTTTTGCTTACATATTTCTTAATGCTAGGTATATTAATGATGGCATTTAGTAATAATAAGCATGCTAATTATACCGGATTGATAGTGGGCATGATTGTATTAACAGAAGCACTATTTGCCGGTCCAGTATGCGGAGCCAGCATGAACCCTATTAGATCCATAGCTCCAGCAATAGTAAGTGGTCACACTGAATATATATGGTTGTACATAAGTGCTCCATTCAGTGGAGCAATATTGGCCATTCCCTTATGGAAGCTCTTAATCAAAAACCAGTTCTAAAATGTTTTCCAAACTCGAAGAAACCATTATTGCCTTACCAAGGGCTATAAATGATCAAAGAAAGATAGTATTATTTCCGTTAGTTAATTATATAGATACACAACTAACAAATAAAGCACCTATAAGGTTAAACTTTATTTGTACTCATAATAGCAGGAGAAGTCATTTGGCTCAAATATGGGCTCAAACGATGGCTAGCTTTTTTCGTATAAATAATATTGCGTGTTATTCGGGAGGCACAGAGGCCACGAGCATTTACAAAAGTGTAAGATTAACCTTGGTCCAACAAGGATTTGAGTTGGAAAAAATTTCAGAGGGTCATAATCCTATTTACAGTATTAAATATGGTGCCGTGGACCAACCACTGATTGCCTTCTCAAAAAGGTTTGATCATCCTTTTAATCCTTCAAGTAATTTTGCTGCAATCATGACTTGTAGCAGTGCTGATGAGGCCTGCCCAGTGGTACTAGGTGCCCAAAAAAGAATTGCTATTAGATATGAAGATCCAAAGGTATTTGACAATACTCCAAACGAACAAGAAAAGTATCTTGAACGAAGTAAAGAGATAGCCCAAGAAATGTATTGGGTATTCAGTCAAATAGAAAACAAAGGCTAATCTAATTGCATCATCCAATCATAATCGAAAATTTCATTCCATATTTTATTACAATTAATCAGCAAAAAAAATGCCCTGCATTTTGCAGAGCACTGTAAAAAATCTTGTCTTGAATTAGTGACCTCCTCCTGCAGAGGTGCTTTCATAATCTATACCTTGAGCGCTTAAAATACCCCTCACCTTAAAGGCAAAATAGGCTAAATAAGCAAAACATAAAACTGGAATGATATAGGAAGGATGAATGCCCATGATGTCAGCTAGTTTCCCTTGCAATGGCGGAATAATACCACCACCCAATATCATCATAATTAAAAATGCTGAGCCTTGGGAAGTATATTTTCCTAATCCCGATACGCTTAATGAAAATATGCATGGCCACATGATGC
>JBDKJS010000146.1:0-2604 GCA_039806065.1 Bacteroidota bacterium
CTTTAGCATCTGCATCATAAGGTAATTGGTAATGATGCTGCATGAATTGATCCATCAACGTGTTACCTGTACCAGTATCGGTACTAAAAATGGCAGCAGCATCCATGTTTCCGGGCAAAAATGTAAAATTGGCTATACCGCCAATATTCAACATTATTCTATTTTCTCCCTTCTTGCCAAAAATAAAATAATCACCATACACGGCTAATGGTGCACCTTCTCCACCAGCGGCAATATGTTTTTGCCTAAAATCACTAATGGTAATTATCCCTGTTTTAACAGCTATATGATCCCCATCTCCTATTTGCAACGTAGCATTTCCATAATCGGCTTTACCATGCAAAATTTTTGGGGCATGATAAATGGTTTGTCCATGACTAGCTATTAAGTCAACTTCATTTTTATTAACCCCCCATTCATGCAACGCATTATTAATCATTGTAGCATGCTGCTTACCCACCCAAGCATTAAGCAAACATACCTGCTCCAAATCCACATCATGCTTTGAAAAAATGGCTTTAATGCGCTGCTTAAAATCATTGGTATAAGCAACTGTTTTGAAATGTTTTAAAATGATTTTTGTATCTAATCCACTGCCACTCAATTCACAAAGCGCAATATCTAAGCCATCCAAAGAAGTGCCGCTCATTAACCCAATAATATTGCGTTTCTCTTTTTTACCGATTTCAGCTAAGGCAGATAAATATCGATTCATTTGCAGGTTTATGCATGAATATACGAAAAAAATATAGAAAATGCGTTTTTATGCGATTTTATATAGCGGTCCACCTTTTTCAAAAAGGCGATTCGATCGATTGCGTATTTCTTCTGTTAGTTCTACCGGGGGGGCGTGGTGTGGTTTGATACGCGCATCAACGATCATGGGTCCATCACAGCCCCAATGCTTATTTTCCGTAAAAGAACGAATGCCATAAATATCTTGAGCAGGATTTGCTCTTGTATAAGTAACCCATAAATAATTGCGCATATGGGCAGCTATAAATGCACTATCATCTCCCGCAATAATTTGCACTATACCACTTGTTGCAGCATCATCGTGTAATTGAAAATTCAACAATTTCATTTCTTCTTGTGCTGTAAAATAAGTGCTGAATTTTTTTGTTTGTAGTGCAATAACACCTGGCATTACTAATATGGGCTTTTCAAAACCTTCTAATTGATTAAATGCCTTTGGTATTGTGGTTGCAAGCTCTCTTTTTTGCGCACCGCATGCAGCAAGTACTAGTTTACTACCTGTATTTAACCCGGTACCAGAATAGTCAAGTGTATCGATAGTGGTATTCGTATAAAAATGGAGATCGCGTTTTAAATCAATTCTTTCAAAAATATATTGCAGGAAATCTTGTACCTCATGGGTATCTAATTTTCGATTCTCTTCAGCAGTAATAAATAAAAACTTAGCAAGGCTTAACTGTCCGGTTCCAAGCACATGATTAGCAATCGTTAAGAGTTCTGCGGGTTGTTTAGTAGGATTATACGGTGTGTACCTTTCACTACCAATAGCAAGGAGTAAAGGATGTACACCAGCAGCATCTACCGCATGTACTTCTTTTAATCCAGGTATCTCTTGCGGAATCGCTGCCCCTGTTATCTCGTGAATCAATTGTCCGAAACTGGTATCTTCTTGTGGCGGTCTTCCAACAACGGTAAAAGGCCATATCGCATTTTTGCGGGCATATACTGCTTGCACACGCATCACTGGAAAATCGTGTGTTAAGCTATAATAACCTAAATGATCTCCAAATGGGCCTTCTGGTTTATTCTCCCCTGGGTATACTTCACCAGTGATTACAAAATCGGCATCGGTACTTACACAAAAGCCTTCTTCATAACTATATCTAAATCTTCTTCCGCCTAACACACCTGCAAATGTAGCCTCGCTAATCCCTTCTGGCAAAGGCATTACGGCCGCAACTGTATGTGCCGGCGGACCGCCAACAAAGCAACTTATTTTCAATGGCAATCCTTTTTTGTTTGCTTTTGTTTGATGCACACCAATACCGCGATGCAATTGATAATGCAAACCGATTTCTTTATCCGCTATATAATTATTCCCTGTTAACTGAATGCGGTACATACCTAGGTTTGCTTGCATGATACCCGGATTATCTATATCTTCTGAATATACTTGCGGCAATGTTATAAAAGCACCTCCATCCATGGGCCAATGCTGAATCAACGGTAAATCGCTAATCTGAAGCCGTTCATACAAAACAGGTTTATTCATTGGATTTTTAAGCGGTAATGCTTTTAAGGCAGCCAATCCTGTTGAGAAATTTTGAAATGGTTGTTTCAACGCCTTGATCGGATTGCTTTTTAACTCAATCAATCGCTGAACAGATTCAAGTGTATCTCTAAAAATAAATTTACTTCTCTCGAGTGTTCCAAAAATATTGGATGCTGCCCTATATTTTGAACCTTTTACGTTTTCAAATAGCAGTGCCGGTCCGCCGGCTTCATGTACCCGCAAATGAATCGCTGCCATTTCTAAATAGGGGTCTACTTCTTGTTTGATGCGAATAAGCATCCCATTTTTCTCCAAATCAAGTAAACAAGTTTCTAAGGAAGAATATGCCATGCTAT
>JBDKJS010000147.1:0-21280 GCA_039806065.1 Bacteroidota bacterium
TAGAGTTGGCAGCAAAGGTTTATCATCAAATGACTTGGAAGAACAAAGCCAACCATATTGCTAACTTAGTAAGTCATAATTTTAGTCACCGTGGTAAAAGGAATCTAATCCACCCCAAAGCACATCATTTAGCAAGGCTTTATAAAAAAGATCAATATTTTTGGAGTAGCTTTTCTCCTGCCGGTTATCAAGTTCATTTTGATATGCCTGGAAATACTTTCGCTGTTTTAGCTGGTTTAAACCACCATCAAAAATCATTGAAAACATTCATCAATAAAACTGCAAAAGAATTGGGCTCTTGGTTATTGCCTGTACATTTTCCCATCATCAAAAAAGGTGACCCTGAATGGGCTTTACTATCCCAAAATTATACCTACAAATTTAAAAATAAGCCTTATCACTTTCACAACGGAGGAGCATGGCCCATATTTTTGGGCTGGTTGGGTGTAGCCCTTTCCATAAAAAAAATAGACAAAATAACCATTCAATTATACAACTGTCTAACCCAACAAATGACCAGAGCAAAAGAAAATCTTCGCTTTAGTGAATATTTTACTACTGATTTTTTTAAACCCCAAGGCACTAGCAATTTGTGCTTTTCTGCCGCAGGATTGCTCTTATTGCACCATACTGTTTTTAATCACCAAACCCTTCAACAGCAATTAAAAAAACTATGATAGGCGATAAAATTAAATTGGAAGAATCATACTTGGATTGCGCATTGAAAGTTTTAAATAAACTGAGCATATTGGATGGGCCAGGTGATTTAAGAAAAAAAGTTTGGTGTATCGCTGGTGAATCGGGAAGCGGAAAATCTGTTATGTCTCACTGCTTGCAAAAAATTTTAGCAGATCTTAAAATCAAGAGCACTATATTACATATTGATGATTATTATAAACTCCCACCTTTGCAAAATCATGCTCAGAGAATGAAAAATATTAACTGGGTAGGCCCAAATGAAATTAATTTCAATTTACTGACCCAGCATATTAGTGAATATAAGGCAAATGCAGCCACCATTGTAAAACCCTTAGTTAATTTTCAAACTTCAACCATCACTGAAGAAACGATTGACTGTGGCCACAGCCTTATATTAATAGTAGAAGGAACCTATTCTTTTGAATTGAAAGAGGCTGATGAATACATTTTTCTCAGCAGAAATTATATTGACACACTTGCCCAAAGAGTGGCTCGAGGTAGAGAAGCTTTTGATCCTGATGTGGAGAATATACTTAGCATAGAACATCAAATAGTAAGGCAGTACAAATCAATAGCAAGTGTAGTAATCGATAAGCATTACGCTGTAGAATAATGGAAATTAATCTATACATAAATTATTAAATTGTATAGATATACTTTAATTTATTAAGTGTATGAGAAAAGAAAAACTTTCCTTTTGGCAAATTTGGAACATGAGTTTTGGGTTTTTGGGAGTGCAGTATGCATTCGGTTTGCAACAAGCCAATATGAGCCCCATTTATAGGTACTTAGGAGCCGAAGAGGATAAGATCCCATTGCTTTGGTTAGCCGGCCCTATAACAGGCCTCCTTATTCAACCTGTTATTGGGGCGATGAGTGATGTTACTTGGCATCCCCGGTGGGGAAGGCGGAGGCCATATTTTGCAATAGGTGCTGTGCTTGCAAGTGTTGCGCTCATACTTATGCCTCACTCAAGCTCACTATGGATGGCCGCAGGCCTCTTGTGGATACTTGATAGTGGAGCCAATATTGCCATGGAACCATTTAGGGCATTCATTGCTGATAAACTACCAGAAGAACAAAGATCGACAGGATTTTCTATGCAAAGTTTCTTTGTTGGCCTAGGTCAAACATTAGCCAATCTAATGCCATTTTTATTGCCCATTTTAGGCATCACAATGGTGGTGGGTTCAGCCACTGATAATGGTATTCCTAATTTTGTAAAACTTAGTTTTTATACAGGTGCAGTTGCTATATTGGTTTCTATTGCCATTACTATTTTTACTACAAAAGAAAATCCCCCATCACCCAGGGAGCTAGAATCTATAAAAGCCAAACGCTCTGTTCGGAATAATATCATGGAAATAATTTTAGCTTTTAAAGAAATGCCTGCTGCAATGAAACGACTATGGTGGGTAAAATTTTTTACTTGGATTGGACTACCATTAATGTGGCAATACCTTAGCTTGTCTATTGCTAGGCACGGCTTCAATGCACCCAACCCCACTGACCTGGGATTTGATGAAGGGGTAAAGTGGGGTAGTATGGGATTGGCTATATTTAACATTGCTTGCTTTGCAGTGTCTTTTTTACTGCCCATTAGCTGTGATAGAATTGGACGAAAACAAACACATGCATTGTTTCTTGCCATTGGTGGTTTGGGTTTTATTACCATGCTAGGTAGCAACAATGTCTATTTTACCATGGGATGCATGGCATTAGTAGGTTGTTCGTGGGCATCAATCATGGCCATGCCTTATGTATTATTATCTACTGCAGTACCACCACAACGAATGGGAGTTTACATGGGTATATTTAATATGTTTATAGTTATTCCACAAATAATCAGTATGGTCATTGTCCCTGTAATTTATCATCCTATACTTGGTGGCGATCCTAGACATGCCTTGGTATTGGCCGGGATTTGCTTACTGGCTGCAGCGGCAGCATGCTTGCGTTATAAAGAAGATGAATAATATAGTTAAATATATTCGCTATAATTTTTTTAGAAATTTTATAATAATAACGTAATTAAATACTGCATTAACCTAATTGAATACCTATCACGATTTATTGAAAACAATCATTTTTTTAAAAATGACAGCTTACTCTAAACCCCTTTTCTACTTTGTGCATCAGCCACAGCTATGGTAACCATGTTCACAATCTCACGCACACTTGATCCTAGTTGTAAAATATGCACTGGCTTTTTAGTTCCCAATAGTATTGGCCCAATGGCTTCGGCATTGCCTAATTCTTGAAGTAGTTTATAGGCAATATTACCTGCATCTAGATTGGGGAAAATTAGTGTATTCGCGCCACTGTCAGCAAATTCACAAAATGGAAAATTTTCTTTCAATAGTGACGGATTTAGAGCAATGTTGGCTTGCATTTCACCATCTACCATCATGCCAGGGAATCTACTGTGAAGTTGAGCCACAGCATCGCGCACTTTTTTAGCCTGGTCATCATCACTAGCCCCAAAATTAGAATAGCTTAACAAGGCTATTTTTGGTTTTACATTGAACCGTTGCACAGCCCATGCAGTTAAGAGCGTTATTTCTACCAAGTCATCACTACTAGGATTAGCATTAATAGTAGTATCTGCAAAGAATATAGGACCCCGCTTGGTCACCATGATATACATACCTGCAAGCTTTTTTACATCATCTTGAGTCCCTATTATTTGCAGCGCAGGTCGTATAGTATCACTGTATTTTCTTGTTAATCCACTTATCAATGCATCGGCCTCACCAGTTTCCACCATCATTGATCCATAGTAGTTGCGCTCACTCATTATCTTTTTAGCTTCATAATGATTGAAACCTCGCCTGCCTCTTTTCTTAAAAAATATTTCGCCAAACATATTTCGCTTCTCATCTTCCACCCGCGGATCAATGATTGGCGTATCACCTAGATCTAAATTATTTTCTTCCATCAAGGCCTTTATCTTGGTCACATTCCCAAGCAGTATTGGCTTTGCAATTCCTTCATCACGCACAATCTGTGCAGCCTTTAGTATTTTATAGTTATCGGCTTCTGCAAATACCACCCGCTGTGGATTTTGCTTTGCTCTATTGGTAACCACTCTCATTAGCTTATTGTCATGCCCTAATCTTTTTTCCAATTCCTCTACATACACATTCCAATTAATGATCTTGTGCTGCGCCACACCACTGGCTATAGCAGCCTTGGCTACCGCTGGCGCCACAGTACTTATCAATCTTGGATCAAGTGGCTTAGGAATAATATAATCCACCCCAAATGTTATGTTCTTCTTGTTGTATGCCAGATTCACTATTTCAGGTACCGGCTCTTTAGCCAAGTCGGCTATGGCATGCACAGCAGCCAACTTCATTTCTTCATTAATACATTTAGCCCTTACATCAAGTGCACCTCTAAAAATAAAAGGAAACCCAAGCACATTGTTCACCTGATTTGGATAATCACTACGCCCAGTTGCCATAATAATGTCTTCACGTGCTGCCATCGCTTCCTCATAACTAATCTCTGGAGTAGGATTGGCCAATGCAAAAACAATAGCATTCTTGGCCATACTTCGCACCATTTCTTTCGTTACAATATTACCCTTGCTTAAACCCACAAAAACATCTGCCCCTTTAATAGCCTCTGCTAGCGTATTTAATTTTGTATCGTTAACAAAGAATAATTTATTCGCATCCAAATCTTTTCTTGACTTGTTCAGCACACCTGTACTGTCAAGCATTATAATATTTTCTTTTTTTGCACCTAGCGAAATATAGAGCTTTGCACAACTAATGGCCGATGCACCTGCACCATTTACCACTATCCTTACCTTATCTATTTTTTTATTCGCTATTGAAAGTGAGTTAATCAATGCCGCAGCCGATATTATCGCAGTGCCATGTTGGTCATCATGCATAATGGGAATATCCAATTCTGCCTTTAACCGCTGTTCAATTTCAAAACACTCTGGTGCTTTAATATCCTCTAAATTTATTCCACCAAAAGTTGGCGCTATTGCCTTAATAGTTCTTATAAAAGCCTCCACATCTGTTTCGTTCACTTCAATGTCAAACACATCTATGTCAGCAAAAATTTTAAACAATACACCCTTGCCCTCCATAACCGGTTTACTAGCCTCTGCTCCTATATTGCCCAAGCCTAACACTGCCGTACCATTAGAAATCACCGCCACTAAATTCCCTTTAGCTGTATACTTATACACGTCTTCTTTATTTTCGGCTATCCGCAAGCAAGGTTCAGCCACACCTGGTGAGTAGGCAAGTGATAAATCTCGCTGAGAACTGTACGGCTTGGTTGGTATTACTTCTATCTTTCCAGGACGCCCCATAGCATGATACTCCAGCGCCTCTTGATTTATTTTTTTGTTTGACATATGCTCCTTTTATCTAATTCGCAAAAATAGCACACCCGCATCAAAGCTCCAATAAACATTTTGACATTATTTTGACATTATAAACAGCTAAAAAATTTCACCTGCACACTTTCGTATCGTTATTTACAAAATAATCTAATTGTATAAAAAAAGTATTGTTTGGAAGCATCACCGATAACAGCAACAGATCCACCTACCATCCCGTCTTCGGCATTGCTCCCTACCAGTAGGGGAGCAGTTAGCCTCAGCCGGGGCTAAAATCACCGGTATCCACCGTTCACATTTTATGATCTTTTTTTTTATCTTAGTAAGTTGAAACTTATATTTACATCACCTATAAATTATCATCATCATGCGCACTAGCTTGCCACTTTCCACCACTATTTATTCACTGCTCATTTGTTTATTGCCATCTTGCAATGCATCCACCCAAGGCCAGCAATCGCTATCACCCGCCCAATTTGTATCCGCCATTGCTGATACGAATGCCGTCATTCTTGATGTGCGCACTAAGGAAGAGTTTAATGCAGGCCACCTTGCCAATGCGCTCCTTGCCGATTGGAATTCCGATGAATTTGATACTCGCATTCAAGCCATTGATCATCATAAAACCGTGAATGTTTATTGTCTTAGTGGAGGCCGATCTGCAGCTGCTGCAGCACACCTTCGTAAAAAAGGATTTACTCAAGTAAATGAATTAGCAGGCGGCATACTGGCATGGCGCAATGCAAATCTTCCAGAAGTAAAACCATCGTTACCTAGCCATGATGCAATCACACCATCTGTATTTCAAACTAACATTGAAGCACCACATGTACTGATAGATTTTTATGCTCCATGGTGTGCGCCATGTCGCAAATTGGATCCTATTATTCAAAACACGTTAGTGGAGTTTCCTAATTTGAAATTAGTAAGAATCAATATTGATGAAAACCCTACACTAGCCAAAAATCTCAAAGTGGAAAGTATACCTCAGCTGTTTATTTACAAAAATGGTACACCAGTTTGGTCACACACAGGAATAATTAGTCAACAAGACCTAATACAAGCACTAAAGAAATAGAAAAATTATTCGTCACCTTTTTCATAAGCATTATACTTACGCTTAAACTCACCATTCTTAACCTGCTGAATAAATTTAGCCCAAGCTAATGGGTTCAGCAAATTGGTTTGAGGGACCGCTCCCGCATTGTAAAATTTAGAACTCTGCTGCTGCATATATGCACGGTAATTCATGCTGCCTGGCATTGGCATTTTATCAGCTAAATAATTCATGTATGCAGGGTCTAAATTTTTCTGAGCTCGCGCCAGATCATCATCAGGAATTCTTAAATTCTTAAATGCTTCTTTGAATTGTTCCTTCGTGGGCCAAGGGTAAATTACGGCCTCTCTCAGTAAAATAGTGTCAGGACGCAATACTTGGATGAGGGAGTAATGTTGGTCGGTCAAAGTATCGGGCACTACAAAACTTGATTTTCTATACCCCAGTGAAGTAAATTCAAGTGTATCATTCATCTTTGCTACTATAGTGAAAAAGCCAAAATAATCGCTGATTACTCCTCTGCTAGTGTTTTTTATTATAATGCTTGCATAGGGCATTGGCTGCAAACTATCGGCAGTTACCACTATACCGCTTATCTGAATCAAAGAATTGCTGCTGGTGCTTTGAGCCCACGCTTGACATGAAAACAAAAAAGCTATAAAAAATATCCCTAATTTCTTCATTCACTAGTTAATTATAAGAGGTATTACAATCGTTCTACTAAAGCTGATCTATTTGCCCAAAACGCCAAAAAGCTTCTGCCATTTTATACAGTGTAAATATAGTTTTAATTAAATAACCATACTGCTAAGAATATGTTATAAGATTCATTATTTTTGTATTGCATGCGCAATTGGTCATACTTCTTAAGTTTAATTCCCGGCCTGCTCACCCTAATTGGCAATACCAGCGGTGGCTATTGGTCGTGGGCTAACCTTGTTTTTTCTTTTGTAGTACTTGCAGTACTTGAATTGGTATTGCCCAGCAATAAACATAATGAAGCTAATCAAGACAATACCCTTCCCAATATTTTATTATGGCTTCATGTGCCCTTGCAATTGAGCTGCGTGGCCTCACTAATTATTGGCATAGCAAATCTCAAGCTCATGGGGCATTCCATGGCTGGTGCTGTATTAAGTACCGGCATAAGCAGTGGTAGTGGAGCCATTGTAGTGGCTCATGAATTAATTCATCGCAAAGAAAAATATTGGCGCTTTGCAGGACAATTATTGTTATTTAGCGCAGGAAATTTTTACTTCTATGTAGAGCATTTAAAAGTACATCATAAATGGGTCGGTACCCACCTTGATCCAGCCACAAGTAGGTATGGAGAAAGCTTGTACAAATTCTATATTAGAACCACCATTCAACAGATTCGCTCTGCTTGGAATGTGGAAGCACAAGGCTTGGCAAAAAAAAATAAGTCAACATTCAACTTTTCGAATTATGTGCTTACTAATATTTTATTGCATCTTCTTATAGCCATCACCGTAGTGATATTTTTAGGCGCGTGGAGTTACTTCGCATTTCTATTGCATGCCCTGCTCGCTAATTTTTTACTAGAATATATTAATTATATTGAACACTATGGCCTTAGCCGAAACACTAATGAAAGATGCACCGAAATCCATAGTTGGCAAAGTGATAAAGTAGTAAGTAGATTTTTTCTAATTGACCTGAGCCGCCATAGCGATCATCACTATTATGCGAGCAAACCCTTTCATCAATTAATTACCTATGATAGAAGTCCAGAACTTCCCACTGGTTATGCAAGTAGCATTTATCTAGCATTGCTTCCACCTTTATGGTTTAAAGTAATGCATGCCCGCCTTCAACAATACCACCAATCAAATAAAATAATGCAGTGAATCAAGCACGACAGATAGTTATTATCAATGGCCCTAATTTGAATTTGTTAGGTGCACGCCAGCCAGAAATTTACGGGAATCAAACTTGGGATGATTATTTCGAAACACTTCAAGAACTATTCCCCTCCATTAGATTTAGTTATTACCAAAGTAATGTAGAGGGAGTTCTAATTGATTTATTGCAAAAGGCAAGTTTAGAAAGTGATGGTATAATACTGAATGCAGGAGGCTATACGCATACCAGCGTGGCCATTGCAGATGCAATTGCAGCCATTGCTACAGGGGTTATTGAAGTTCATATTAGCCAACCATTAGCCCGCGAATCGTTCAGGCACCAAAGTATACTGGCAGCACATGCCGTTGGCAGCATCAGTGGCTTTGGTATGGATGGCTATCAGCTAGCTGTGAGCGCTTGGTTGCTGAAATGGCAGCTTTGCAAATAATTTATATCTTAGCAGCAACATTCATAATAAAGTAGCTATCTTAATAATTAATATCCATGAAAAAATTTTTACTTTTATGTTTTATTTGCATTTGTAACTTACTAGCAGCCCAAGAAGGAGAAATGCTGCTCCTAAGCGGTAAAGTAAAAAAATTTAAAAGTGTGGATGGTAGTGGATTTAAAATTGCCTACCGCACACTTGAAAAAAACAAATTGCGCTCCATTGCCTTTGAGCGTGTATTTTCTCTCCGTTACCCAGATGGAACAGAGAAAGTTGTCTATCAAAAAGATCCTTACGACTCTCTTGATTTTACTGTTGATCAAATGCGCATGTTCATCAAAGGTGAACAAGATGCTGATAAATATTACCACAATAATGTAAACAAAGTATTGGCCACCATCATGGGAGTAGGCTCTGGCTATTTTGCCATTTATGGCATTATAGGTCCACCATTGTATAGCACCATTATGGGTAATTTTTCGCCAAAGGTTAAACCCAATAAAGTTTCAGATCCGCAATTGATCAGCATTCCAGAGTATCGCGAAGGGTATGAGCGAAAGTGTAGAGATAAAAAAATTACACAAGGATTACTTTTTGGCTTTGGTGGTTTTTTAGCTGGTATTACAACTTTTGCTATTATGAGTAATAATTAGTTCAACAGGATTTCGCGTGCCTCATGTTATTTTACATTTTTTTAAAAAGTATGTAGTTGAACGTTATTTTTTTCTAGCCCTTGGAGCGGCACTTTTCTCCTTTGCAAATTATTCCGTAATGCATAGCCTACCTTCAATGTACTATTGTTTGGCGGTAGGTTTATTTACACTTGTTTATTATAACATCAATGTAATTTGGCCTCCAAAGCCCAGTTTAACAACATTTCGCACATTCATTAATCAGCATTTTGTAACGATTGTTTTCGCTATGGCAATGATGGTAGTAGCGCTATTCCTCATGCTGATGGAAGCGATTCACTGGAATTATTTACAATTAATTTTGCTGCTAGTTAGTATGACCTTATCTGCATTTTATTTATTGCCACTTGGAGGGCGTGCTGCGCCTAGAGGAAGGAGTGTGCCTGTTTTTAAAACGAGTGCTATAGTATTGTGTTGGGCCATCATGGCCACATTGCCTCATTTAGCTTTGCTTAACAAGCATACTATTTCATTGTTTATCATCAATGGTTGTTTTACCCTTTTACTCTCCCTGCCGTGTGAGGCGGTGGATGCTGATTTGGAACGTACTGTGGGGCAAAGCAACATAGCCACTATTTTCACCATGTCACAATTGAAGGTGTTGGCTGTAATGATTACTATATTAGAAATCGTAACGGCTTATATTGGGTTTAAGGATTGCATGACTGTATTTGCATTAGAATCAGTACTTGCAATGACTTTGTTTGTGTTTAATTTAGTACCTTTCAATAAATTTTTTTTCCTATTCGTTTATGATGGTATGTTTTATATTCGATTTATCTTAACAACTCTTTTGTCATGGAGCAGCATTTGAAAATATGGGAGCAGGCCGCTGCATATCTTCGAGGCGATGAAGCAGCAGGTGAATGGTTAAAGCAGATTGGTATGCATGAGTTATTTCATTTCATTGATGCGATTGAGCATGTGGAGCTGTCATTTAAATGGCTTCGAGATAATGGCCATAATGAATTAGCTGCCACGGTGGATGCAGTGCATGGTAATGCCAATGCCAAAGTATGGCTTATGAAACAAGGTTTTCCGATGTTGAGTGCTTTTGCCGATGCGTGTGATGGAAACAAAACGGCTGTAGCTTATCTTTTGAAGAATAATGAACGTGGATGGTTGCTCATAGCAAAAGAAGTAGCACTGAAAGAAAAGAAAAAGGATAAAGGCTTTTTGGGAGGATTATTAAATTTAGGTAATCCTTACGCTTAGTTGCATTTTTCAATCTATGATGCCATGGTTAAAACTGTGTTACATTTCAGCGCTTTTCGTAGGCGCCTAAATCACATCCGCTCCCTTGTGGGCGGGGGTTGTTATTTAGATCATGTAATAACTCTTGACTAAAATTTAGAAAGGAATTATTTCCAGCATCTATGCAAATGCTGGTGTTACCTAATTGATAGTTGTTTGAACTCACATCATCAAATTGTGGATTTGCCACAGCTCCTCTGATAATTGCATTGAACTTATTTGGATCGCTCGTGCTAAAACTATTTTCTACCTTTAAAAGCACATGATCAAATTTATAATTAAACGTATTGCTGCCATTGTTTATACTATCTAAACCAATTTCTTGGTCATTGTTGCCAGTAATTATACTGTTATAAAATTGTGCATTCATACTTCTGAAGTATCTCACTCCAGCAACTTCAAAATAGTTTCTAAGAAAGAGTGCAGGTTCTTGACGGTTGCCTTCAGTCCAGTAGTTAGCAATGGTGCTGTTGATAAATCTATAATTTCCTCCAAAAAAAAGTTTAACTGCTGCTTGGCCGCAGTTTGAAAATACACAATTGTTTGCAGCTATATTACTTCCTCTTGCATATAGCGCAGACCCTGACATATTTTTAATGATCACATTGTTTAATCTTAGTGTAGTATCATTGGGTTGGAATACTGTATCTACTACCAATCCAATGTTGCCATTTTTAATTATAGCCCAATTGATCTCTGAGTTTTTGCTTCCTGCGCTTATGGCATTGGTGGTGGCTGAGGCATTGCTGAATTGAATAAAATTCCATTGACCGGGTATTTCAGCATAGTCCTGACCTAATCGATCGCCCTGAATGGTTACTGGTAAGGTGGCAGTACCCATAACTTTTAAAGTACCACTGGTGAGTACAATCATGCCACTATTAGGATGGAAGTGAACTTTAGCACCAGCGTTGATTACAAGTGTGCAAGCACTGTCAATCAATGCATATCCATACACTACATGCGGTTTATCATTATTCCATACACTATTGCAATTAAGGAAAAATATATTACCGAGACCTGGAGTAGGGCGATAGAAATATGCATCCTGCCCCCAAGCCACCAAATCCACATCTTGGATATTACCATTGGTTTCGAAAACTATGCTATCAGTAATAACCAAAGGGGTATTGCCATTATTGGGATCCACTGTAACTTCAGCAAATATGAAAAGGCTATCATTGGCTTCTATCACCACATCATTGAACACTTTGCCTGGTACTCCATCCACATTTAATCTAAAGTTAGAATTTGCTCCTCCTGCAATTTTAATACTTGAAATATTGATTGGTCTATTATTGCTGTTATAAACTAAAAAAACTTCTGTGGCGCTTCCTACTGAAGTAAACACTGTGTCAAAAATAAGAGTGTCTTCTGAAAAATTCAATTTCACATTTGTATCAGTAAGAAATGTATCTTTCTTGCAACTGCTAAGGGAAATAAAAACAGTAATGCCGATTAAATATAATAGCGTGCTAGTGAATTTAGACATAGGTTAGCGTTAACGAAATAAAAGGATTTAAATTTGATTAAAGGTTTTCTGCTTTTGCGATTAATTCAGCAATGTCAAGCACTTTTACTTCGTGTTCTTTATTAAAATGTTTCACGCCATCACTCATCATGGTCATGCAAAATGGGCAGCCTACAGCTATAACTTCTGGCGAATGGCTCAATGCTTCCTCACTTCTTTCAATATTAATATCTTTGGTCCCGTTTTCAGGTTCTTTAAACATTTGTGCACCACCGGCACCACAGCATAGCCCATTGGCTTTGGATCTTTTCATCTCATATAATGCCATGTCTAGCTTTTCAATTATTTGACGAGGTGCTTCATACACTCCATTTGCCCGGCCTAAGTAACAAGGGTCATGAAAAACTATTTTCTTTCCTTTAAATTCTCCTCCATGGATGCTAAGTTTTCCTTCGAAAATAAGTTTTTGAAGTAACTCTGAGTGGTGTAGCACTTCATATTGCCCACCAAGTTCAGGGTATTCATTTTTCAAGGTGTTAAAACAATGTGGACAAGCGGTCACAATTTTTTTTATTTCATATCCATTCAATATTTGAATATTCATCAGCGCTTGCATTTGAAATAGAAATTCATTGCCTGCACGCCTCGCGGGGTCGCCTGTACAGCTTTCTTCTGTGCCTAGTACTGCAAATTTTATATCACAGTGATTTAAAATTTGCGCTACTGCTTTCGTTACTTTTTGTGCTCGTTCATCAAAACTGCCTGCACAGCCTACCCAAAATAGAATGTCAGGTGAAACCCCTTCTGACAACATTTGACTTACGGTTTTTATGGTAACTGTATTCATAATTCAATTTTGTTTAGTTATTATTTGCCCAATTCAATCTATCAGCTTGTGCATATTGCCAAGGAGCTCCATTGTTTTCAATTTTAGAAAACATTCCACTTAATTCATTGGGAACTTTAGATTCTTCCATCACTTTGTACCTGCGCAGTTGGATGATGATGTTTAACGGATCAAGATTTACAGGGCAAGCTTGGGTGCATGCATTACAACTGGTGCAGGCCCATAATTCTTCTTCGCTTATTCTGGTAAAAAGATCGTTGGGGTCTTCAGCAAGAGCTTTGTTTTGATCTAGCAAAGTTCCCACTTCTTCCAACCTATCGCGGGTGTCCATCATAATTTTTCTAGGTGAAAGTAGTTTGCCGGTTTGATTTGCCGGGCACACACTGCTACAGCGGCCGCATTCAGTACAGGTGTAAGCATCAAGCAAGTTTTTCCACGTTAGATCTTGCACATCTTTAGCGCCAAACCGCGTTGGTGCAGCACTATCTGCAGCAGGAGGTACAGCATTAGGATCGAGCATTAATTTTACTTCAGTGGTAACCTGTGCCATGTTGTCCAATTTTCCTTTCGCATTTAAATTGCTATAGTATGTAGCAGGAAAAGCAAGCATAATATGAAAATGCTTGGAATAAGGTAGGTAGTTTAAGAATGCCATTATACCCACTATGTGAAACCACCAACAGAACCGCTCTAACAATATAAGGCCATCATTACTCATACTGTTGAAAAGAGGATGGAGTAAACTACTAACCGGAAATGAACCAGCTTGGTGATAATGATCGGCACCACGTGCTTGAAGGATTCCATCTGTGCTATTCATGATCAGAAATGCACTCATTAAAAATATTTCTGTAATCAATATAAGGTTTGCATCAGTTCGTGGCCATCCATCAAGCTCTTTCATCATGAATCGCTTGAGTTTTATTATATTTCTTCTTATTAGAAATACGATCACACCTATTAATACAAGGAGTGCTAAAATTTCAAAAGATGCTATCAGCAAGTTGTAAATACTTCCTAAAGGCGCAAATATTCTATGAGTGCCAAATAAGCCATCAATAATTATTTCTAAAACCTCAATGTTTATAATTACAAAACCTATGTACACAAACAAATGCATAATAGCAGCTATTGGTCTATCAATCATTTTACTTTGACCTAGTGCTACCAGTGCCATGGTTTTCCACCTTTCAGTTGAACGATCACTTCTTTTTTCTGGACGTCCCAATTTGATATTTCTTATCACTTTCCTAACATTGCTGCTAAACAAGGCAGTGCCAGCAGCTAAGAGCATAAAAAAAAGTATTTGTGCTACCATACCATAATGGTTGTTAATTTTTATTTTTCTGTTGTTGAATTTGATTTTGACTTTCCACCAAAACTAATCAGTGAAAATCCTAAGTATCGTTTAGGGTTTGCCCGAAGATCTAATAACAACTCATCCAAATTTTTAGCCGAACTGGCTAGGCTGCTATACAGTTTTTCATCATTGGCTAATAATCCCAAATTACCTTCTCCCTTGTTAACTTTACTTAATAACGTTTGTGTCTCCTCAAGTGTTTTGCTGGTATGGGCAAGAGTTTGAGAAATATTGGCACGGACCAATGTGTCACTGATGCTACTAAAGTTTTCAATTAAATGCGTTATGGCATCGTTGTTTTTCTTGAAATTATTTGTAATGCTGGCCAGGTTATCTAAGATGGTTTTCAACTTGCCATCGTTGCTCATTTCCTTTTCAAGGGAAGCTGTAATACTTTCCATATTCTGAAGTGAACTACTGATAGAATTAAAAGATTTTTTTAATTGCTCCTTAGTCTGCGTGTTAAAAACTTCGCGAATAATTAAAAGTACACTATCCATACTGCTTAGTAAGGATTCAGCCTTGGCCTTAACTGGTGCTACTTCCTTACTTACTTGTGCAAATAAATCTTGTGCAATTACAGCAGTGAGTGTATCGCCACTGATCAATTCGGCAGTAGTATCGCCCATTACTATTCTAATTCCCTTTGTGCCCAGTATGTCAGTACTGTAAATTTCGGCAGTAGAATTTTTTGGAATATGGTAATCGCTTTTTATGTGCATGCTTACCAATATATTTCCTGAATGATCAGGCAGTAATTTAATGTTTTTAATCAAGCCTATCTTAAGACCATTAATACTTACTATATTACTTGGTGCTAATCCATCCACCTTAGGATAAATGGCATAAACTATATCATCACTTGTAAAAAAATCTTTCCCTTTTAAATAATTGATACCCCAAAATAACAATCCAATGCCTATGGCTATGATAAGTCCAGTTCTGATCTCTTTGCTTATTTTCATTATTACGGTAAAATAAATTCTATTGGGTAAATATACCAATATTTAGACTTTAAAAGGGCTTAATTGGTGGAGTTTTAGGCTAAGTTATTAGCCTATTTTTCAGCGAACTATCGCTCCGTTTTTTTTCGAGCCTCTAGTGTTGGTATGCGCACCGGTCCTTCATATGCCACTACAAAGGCATCGCTAAATCCTGCTTTAGAAAGTTGGCGTTGGTATTTTAGTGCCTCAGCAAAGGTGGAATAATGGCCTTTGGTGTATTTATAGGCGCCTTGTATTTTCTCTTGCTGATAGTTTTTTATATTCTTGAATTTTGTGCTCCCAGCTTTAAGAGGAGTGGGGCTACTTAAAAACTGAACTGAAAAATAGATTTCTCTATTTGAGTTATTTGTTGAAAGTGCAGGATCATCATTTGCAAGAGAAACATTATCGTGCGCATCTTCATTGGGTAAATTTTCTGATTTAGGCTGAGGTAGCGTTTGTTCAATGCTTAATTTATATTTTTTAAATGCGGTATAAATAGCCTTAGCGATCTTGTCTTGACCGCTCTCAGTCATTAAAAATTTTTCATCAGTTTTGTTCGATAAAAATCCAGTCTCAATCAATGCGCCAGGCATATAGGTTTTATACAAAACTAAAAATCCAGCTTGTTTAACACCACGGTTTTTTCTACCTGCTGCTACCACTTCTGCTTGAACAAGGCTGGCAAAGTGGATAGATTTTTCCATAAAGGTATTTTGGTATAGTGAAAAAATGATATTTGCCTCAGGTGAATTAGGGTCATAGCCATCATATTTAGCTGCATAATCCTTCTCCAACAATACTACTTCGTTTTCTCGCTTTGCCACTTCCAAATTGGCTTCACTTTTATGAAGCCCCATAATCCACGTTTCCGTTCCTTGGATTTCGGCATTACAAACATCTTTTTTCTTTTTAGCATCACGATAGCATGCACTGTTACAGTGTATACAAATAAATAGATCAGCTTTGGCGTTATTAGCAATGTTAGCCCTTTCATCAAGTGCTATAAATTCATCTTTCTTTCTTGTATAAACTACCTTCACTTGCTCAAAGTTAGCCTCTATGAGTTTTCCCAATTTTAAGGCAATGGCTAGCGAGATGATCTTTTCCTTTCCTTGATCGCCTAAGCATCCGGTGTCATGCCCTCCGTGGCCCGCATCAATCACCACAGTACTAAGTTGGTAAGGTTTCACCAAGGGTGGTGCCAATGATGCTTTACTGATCAATAGTATTAATAACAACAACTTCAAATGCTGCTGCACTAAAGGGTATTTTTTATATTTGTGATCTCTTTCCACTAAAGGTGTCAAATTTACTCAAGGTATTCTTTGTATTGCTTTGCTATAACATGTTAAATATTAACAATGTTACTGCTGTGCAACTTGTTGATACTGCGAATATCAAAATTGATACCACTTCTTTTGATAGTACGAAGGCTATAAGCGTAAGTACTGATGCCAATGAGTTAAAAAGCAAAGTGAAATATAGTGCCATCGATAGCCTTATTGTGGATGTTGCGGGCGAAAAAGTATTCCTTTTCAAGGGTGCAAAAATTGACTATGAAGATGTGCATCTCGAAGCTGATTACATCGTTATCGACTGGAATTTAAAAGAAGTAACTGCAGCTGGAGTTTTGGATACATTGGGCAATGAAATTGGTACACCAGCATTTAATCAAGGAGGGCAGGAGTTTAAAAGTAAAAAAATAAGGTACAATTTTGAAACCAAAAAAGGGAGAATTACTGATGTGATAACCCAACAAGGTGAAGGATTTCTGCACGGGGAAACAGTAAAAAAAAATCAGTATGACGATTTTCATATTAAATCAGGTTTGTACACCACTTGTAATCTTGATCATCCACATTTTGCTATAAAAAGTAATAAATTAAAACTTATAGGGAACGAAAAAAAAATAGTTACCGGCCCTGCTTACCTAACTATTGAAAGCGTGCCCACACCATTGCTCATACCTTTTGGATTTTTTCCTAATAGAGAGAAAAGAAGTTCTGGTTTTTTATTCCCAGCCTTTGGCGAAACCGCAGAAAGAGGTTTCTTTTTTCAAGGTATGGGCTGGTATTTTGCACTTTCTGATAAAATTGATTTAGCATTGACCAGTGATATTTTTACTAATGGAAGTTATGCTATTCAATCAACTACCCGCTACAATAGTAAGTATCATTTCAATGGCAATCTTGCCATTAGCTACTCACGAAATTTACGTAGTGAAAGAGAACTGCCAGATTACTCTCGTGCTGAAGATTTTTTCATTACCTGGAACCATGCCCAAGATCCTAAAGCTAGACCCAATAGTAACTTTTATGCCAATGTGCGCGCAGGCACTAGTTCATTCTATACAAATAATCTGAGTAATGCATTTAATTTTTTAAATAATCAACTTAATAGTAGTATCAACTATAGTTATAGGTTTCCTACCAAACCGTGGAATCTAAATGTGTCAGCCAGGCATGCGCAGCAGCTTAGCATCAAACAAGTAAATATTACGCTTCCAGAAATTGATTTTAGCACAGACCGATGGATGGTGTTTAAAAGAAAAGATGCCGTAGGAGCAAATAAGTGGTATGAAAATATCAGCGTTGGATATAACTTTAACGCCACCAACAGCGTTGATGTGGCCGATTCAAACATTTTTCTTAAGTCTACCTTCAGTGATAGCCTAAGAAACGGGTTTCAACACAGCATTCCCATCACCACCAATATAAAAGTTTTAAAATACTTTAGCCTTAGTCCAGCTTTTAATCTAACTGAAAGGTGGTATTTAAGGTCAAGGTCTTTCAATTATAACCCCGCAGAATTTGGCTTGGATACACTTACTAATAATAACTTTCAAAGAGCCACTGATTATAATGCAAGTGCAGCTTTAACTACTGTGGTATATGGCATGTATCAATTTAAAAAAGGCAAGATAGCTGCGATACGACATGTAATGACCCCTAGTATTAATGTAAATTATCGACCTGATTTTGGCGAAAGTAAATTTGGCTATTATAGAAATGTGCAATTAGATAGTTCTGGAAATAATCTTTGGTATTCAATTTTTGAAAACGGAGTATATGGCACTCCAGCTGCAGGAAAATTTGGCACCGTTGGGCTTAGTATTAATAATAATATTGAAATGAAAGTGCGTACCAATAGCGATACAGGCCAAACAATTAAAAAAGTTAAGCTCATAGAAGGGCTCAATATCAATGCTAACTATAATTTAATAGCCGATTCTCTTAATTTATCCAACATTAGTCTCTCTGCCAGAACAACTTTGTTCGATAGAGTGGGTGTAGTAGGAAGTTGCATTTTTGATCCTTATACAATTACACAAGATGGTATTCGCCTTAATACTTTTGCTTGGTCAAATCAACAAGGCCCGCTTCGATTTGTAAATGGTACAGCTAATGTAGATTTTAGTATTAATAAAACTAATCAACAATCCCAGCGGACAAAATATAGCAATGAAGAATTGAGTCTGATCCGTCTTCACCCTGAAGACTATATTGATTTTAACATTCCTTATAACTTTAGAGTGGGATATCAACTCAATGTTGCTAAGCCTACATTAGCCAAGAGCACCGTATTGCAAACTATCAACTTTAATGGAGAATTAAACCTCACTCAAAATTGGAGGATTAGTGGTACCACTTTTTACGATTTTAAAAACAAATCATTTAATTATGCTAACGTGGCCATCAGTCGTGACCTTCATTGCTGGCAAATGACACTCAATTGGATTCCATTCGGGTTTCAACAAAGTTTTGTTTTTCAAATTAATGCAAAGAGTTCCTTATTACAAGATTTGAAGCTAAATAAAAGGAGAGATTTTTACGATAGGTAGTAAATTGAAAGTTGTAAAAAAACATAGACCTTTGTCGGCTTTTCAACTTTTTTTAAAGCGATTGAAATTGCTTTTGGAGGTTCTCTTCACCTTATTTTTGGTTTTAGGTGCTTTGCCTGTTTTTGCTTGTTACCTACTTATCTACAAGTTGCCGTTTGGGCTTTTCAAATTAATCTATGATAAAACTGCTCATGATCACCATGAAGCTGACACTTTTTCTTTGCTATTCTTTGGACATGAACTATTTATTGATGAAGGCTATGACCTAGAACATTCATTGGTGAAGATAAAGAGCCCACATTTTAATAAACTCGATGGTTTAACTATTGCTGATGCTTATTTAATCACTGATGAGAGATTTTGGTTGATAATTTTTGACAACAACTCGTATTTCCTAAATTGTTTTAATGCACTGGACAATGAACTAATAATGTTGGAGACCTTTGCTAAAATAGATAATATTCAATTTAAACAGTTGTCAAACAAAGTTCAAATCACAGTGCAAGAAGGTAATCAACTCTTCACCATCACCATTGATTATTGATAACTAGCCTTCAGGCCTCGTATTCCCATATCAATAACTGTATCGCCATTGAGGGGTTCAAAAGTGTTATTCATAGCGGCATCCTTCCACTCAAAGCTTTTATTAGTACTTAGGGATATGGTCACAACGATGTCATTCGTTTCAGCACCTGTTATGATAAGTGGATTGTCTAATTTACCAGTTACCACACAAGAGCCTGCCGGTACTGGTGATGTAGCAGCAAGCGGATTGGGTACTGTGGTAGCACCTGCAGGTGCTTGCCCACTGTTTACAAATCCAAATCCTAAAGCATTCGTTTCAAAAGCCCAATACCCTTGAGCTCTATTTCCATTTACAATAAGTGTAGAGTCTTTCACCTTATGTGATGTAATATAAGTATTGTAGCCAATAAATGATGCTACACGGCCTGTTAAATTTAAGCCAGAAGCTAAATATTTTATGTCATAATTTTGGTAGGCTAGCGATACCCTTATCCATTTAAAAGTGCCTGTGCCCAATGATGCAATGGGTGTGGTGAAAAAAACTTCTCCATTAGCTGCTACTTTTGCTTGACTAAAATCAATTGCATTAGAACCTCCAGCAGTTGTTTCTTGTGCTCTATAGAGTATTTTACCAGCGCCCAGCCAAGTAAGTGAATCAGCGGCAAACTCTATATAGTGCGCACTCATACCCTGCATCATGGGGCTTTGTGCGCCATGGTTACTTGGTATTACGGATGGAGCACCCAAATTATTTAACCGAGCTTGAGTACTATCGAATTTAAATTTAAAAATTAACTGCGGGCCACCAACCACTTCAGGGGTTGTGGATTCTTCTTTCTTGCATGCATAGCTACAGAAAATGATGAAGGCCAGGATAGTCAAACGCATAGGGAGTTGGGATTTAAATTGTACTAACGAAATAAATTGAGGTAAATTTAGTTAATATGACCATTCGCTGGCGCAGGTCTAGATAATTTTATTCATCTTGCGTTATATTTATTAAAACCATTAAGTAATTATGAGAAATTTTATCTACCTATTGGTAGTTTTTTGTTGTTTTTTAAAAACTGGCCAAGCTCAAAATATTTCCTTGGCAGGCACATTACCTTATCCAACTCAAGTATTGAGCAATATCTGCGGTTACACAGATGCGCAAGGAAATGAATATGCTCTGGTTGGTGCTGAATTAGGAGTGGATATTGTAGATATTACTGATCCGGCAAATCCAGTTTCACTTTTTTTTGTGAATGGAAACCAGAGTATTTGGAGAGAAATAAAAACATTTAATAATCATGCTTTCATTACCACAGAAGGTGGAGGGGGATTAAAGGTAGTAGATTTAACATCTCTGCCGGCTTCCATCGCTGAGTTTGATTACCTAGGTGATTCTTTAATAGCTGCTCAATTAGAGACTATTCATGCCCTGCACATTGATACTTCAAAAGGTTTCTGTTATTTGTATGGCACTAATTTGTTTGATGGGGGAGCCGTAATATTGGACATAAACAACCCGGCAGCCCCACATTTTGTAGGCTACTACCAAAGTCCCATTGCTCCTTATATTCACGATGGCTATGCTGATAATGATACACTCTATGCTTGCCATATTTATGAAGGAATACTTGAAATTGTAGATTGCTCTGATAAGGCAAACCCTATTAGCATAGCTACTCAATATACCCCTACTGAATTTACTCACAATAGCTGGCTCACTAATGATAAGCAACACATACTCACCACAGACGAAAATAGTGGGAGCTTTTTAGCAGTTTATAATATTAGCAATCCGTCTAATATACAAGAAGTGGCTCGCACACAAGTTACTCCAGGTAGTGGAAGTATTGTGCACAATACGCATGTGCTCAATGACT
>JBDKJS010000148.1:0-9920 GCA_039806065.1 Bacteroidota bacterium
ATCATAGGATCAATTTATTCCTTATATAATTATTTATACTTTTTTATTTGCTGTGGTATCGGCTGGTGCACTTACTACGCCACCTTTTTGAAAATCCTGAATATACATGATGATTTTCCAACGTTCTGTCTTGGTTAGCTGAGACGCATGACCGCCCATGGCATTTTTACCATAGTGTATGCTATGGAACATTTTGCCTTCTGATAAATCTTTTAGCTGATCAGAATTGTAGGCTGGTGGCTTAGGGCCATTATTTTGAGTAACTGCTCCATCCCCCATGCCTTTTTCGCCATGGCAATGCACACAATAGTTATTATATAGCACTTTGCCTTCCTCTTTATATGCTGCTGTGATGGCTAAAGGATTTTTTAACTCTAATCCTGCTGCCTCATAACCTTCATTGGTCTCGGCATAGGGATAGGGCCAATTGTCATCGCCTCTTTTTATTGCGCCTTTGGGAGGCGTTAGTGCGTTTGAGCTATCCTTAAAATTAGGATTTGTCATATAGGTCTCATAACCTACTCCTCTGTACATATCTGGCATGTATTCGTAGCCTGGATGTTTAGCACTTTTTTCGCAACCAGTAGAAACCATCACTAGCACTGCTGCACTGCAACTGATTATTATATTTCTAATGCCGTTCATTTTAATGTTTAATGTTTTTTTTAAATGATCACTTCACTTGCTCCATTTGACTTTGCCACTGCTGCTGCTTCAGCAATTTTAGCAGGGGCAACATCCATATGCAACACAAATTTATCGTCAGTAATTCTTTTTGCTGGCATAGGGGCGGTCACTCCTGGTAGTAACTTACTTCTTAAAAAATAAGTTATCGCCATTCCATGTGCTGCACAAAATACCGTCATTTCAAAAGTTACTGGGATGAACGCTGGTAAATTAAGATACAATGCGAAATTGGGTTTACCACCAATATTGATTGGCCAGTCATGAATCATCATGTACCATGTCATCAACAATGCTAATGATGTGCCCGTGGCCCCATACATAAACGAAGTGATGGAAATCCTTGTTCTGGGTATACCTAATAGCTTTTCAAGTCCGTGAACTGGAAAAGGGGTTTGTGCTTCCACGCAGGAAACGCCTGCAGCCTTTAATTTTTTAATTGCTTCGATGAGTATTTCTTCATCATCGAAAATGCCATATATTCTTTTAGCCATGGTGACCTGATTTCTTCAAATATTGATTACCTGTATTCTTAAGTATTGATTTTAATTCTGCTAATGCTATTACTGGAAATGTTCTTGAGAAAATTAAAAATAGGGTGAAGAACAATCCCATAGTTCCTACATAGATGCCTACTTCTATGAAGGTAGGCGAGTACATGGTCCAGCTGCTTGGCAAGAAATCGCGGTGAAGCGATGTTACGATGATTACAAAACGTTCAAACCACATTCCGATGTTTACAAATATAGAGATGATAAAGGTGGCCATTACACTCGTTCTAATTTTCTTTGACCAAAATAATTGAGGTGTGATCACATTGCAAGTCATCATGCTCCAATAAGCCCACCAATATGGACCAAACATTCTATTGATAAATGCATATCGCTCATAAGTTACACCACTGTACCAGGCGATAAAAAATTCTGTGATGTATGCTATACCTACTATAGACCCGGTGAGAATGATAATTTTATTCATCAATTCAATATGCTGAATAGTTATATAAGCTTCTAAGCTTAATACCTTGCGTGCTATGATCATTAAGGTAAGTACCATAGCGAACCCGCTAAAGATTGCTCCCGCCACAAAGTAAGGAGGAAAGATGGTGGTATGCCATCCTGGTAGGATGGAGGTAGCAAAGTCAAACGATACGATGGTGTGTACCGAGAGTACGAGTGGGGTGGAAAGACCTGCTAGCACCAGAGATACTTCTTCAAATCGTGTCCAATCGCGTGTGGTACCTTTCCAACCAAAGGCAAGAATCTTGTAAATAAATTTGGTTGTTTTATCTTTAGCACGATCTCTAACAGTGGCTAGGTCAGGAATCAATCCTATGTACCAAAACACCAGAGAAACTGAAAAATAAGTTGAGATAGCAAATACATCCCATAGGAGTGGCGAATTAAAATTAACCCACAAAGATCCAAACTGATTGGGAAGTGGTAACATCCAATAATCTAACCAAGGACGGCCAGTGTGGAATAACGGAAATAAACCTGCACATACTACTGCAAAAATGGTCATGGCTTCGGCACTTCTATTGATACTCATTCTCCATCGCTGACGGAACAAGAGTAAAATAGCTGAAATCAAGGTTCCAGCGTGGCCAATACCAATCCACCATACGAAATTGGTGATATCCCATGCCCAGCCTACAGTTTTGTTAGCACCCCATGCTCCTATTCCAGTACCAATGGTGTAGCTTAAACATAAAAAGCCCCATATCATGGTAATGACTGAAACAAAGAAGCAAATCCACCATGCTTTATTAGCCTTCCCTTCTATCGGTCGGCAGATATCTTCGGTCATCTGGTGATACGTTTTATCACCAAGTATTAATGGGTCTCTTATTACTGATTCGTGATTACCGCTCATTATTTAGTTTTATTTCTAATTGTTTAAAAAATGCTTTGTTACTTATTTAATGATGTGATTCGTGTTCGCTGCCATGATTATTTCCATGGTTTTCGTGTGCAGCTTCGTGCACAGCTCCATGACCTTTAGCCAGACGGCTTACTTCCACATTTCTTACTTTAGTTTGATAATAAATGTTGGGTTGTACATTTAACTCTTCCAACAAATGGTAACTTCTTTCGGTTGGTTTCCAAAGTGCCACCAATCTACTGTTCTCGTCTTTGAAATCACCAAATACGATTGCATTGGTAGGACATGATTGAGCACATGCAGTTACTATTTCTCCATCTTTTATTTTTCTGCTTTCCTTCTTGGCGTTCAATTTACCTTCTTGGATTCTTTGAACACACATAGAACATTTTTCCATCACCCCACGAGATCTTACAGTTACATCAGGGTTGATAACCATTTTTCCAAGGTTGTCATTTTGGTTAAAGTCAAATTGTGGATTGTCAAAGTATTTGAACCAATTAAATCTTCTTACTTTATAAGGGCAGTTATTGGCACAATACCTGGTTCCCACACAACGGTTATAAGTCATTTGGTTTAGTCCATCACTACTGTGGCTGGTGGCTATTACCGGACAAACTGTTTCGCAAGGGGCATGGTTACAATGTTGACACATTACTGGTTGGAATACCACTGAAGGATTATCTTCCGGTACTTCCATGCCTTCAATATTTTCTAAATCGCCATAGGCTTGAGGTTCGGCTGTTGATGAGTAGTACCTGTCTATTCGCATCCAATGCATTTCACGGCTTCTAATCACTTCATCGCGACCTACAACGGCCACATTGTTTTCCGAGGTACATGCAATTACACATGCGCCACATCCAATACAAGAATTTAAATCAATTCCCATTCCCCAATGATGGTCGGGGTATTCAAAGTTATCCCAAAGGTTTACGTCTTTGGCTTCCTTGTATGTTTCCTTTGGACCTACCTTTACACCGAACAACTCTTTCTCATTACTTGAATTCGGATTTTTAATGTAGTCTGCCAATGATGCTTCTTTAACGATGGCACGCCCCATCATGGTATGATGTGATTGGGTGGCAGCTAGTACATAATCATCCTTGGTCGTTTTATCTAAACTTCCCCCTGAAAGGTTGTATTGCAATGTGCCATTGGCAAACTGTATCAATGAATAAGCATTGGCACCTCTGTTATTGGCTGTTTTGCCGGCTTTGGTTCTTCCATAACCCAAGGCTACACCCACTGTACCCGGACACTGACCCGGCTGAATGGCAACGGGGAGCTCAATGTTTACATTGTTGATTTTAACGCTTAGAATGTTTCCTTGCTTTAAATTTTTATCGCGAGCATCTTTTGGCGAAATGGTAAGGTAATTATCCCAGGTGATTTTACTGATTGGATCTGGTAGTTCTTGCAGCCAAGGGTTATTAGACTGTACGCCTGATCCTAGGCTAACTTTTTCATAAATTACAACTTCTATTCCACCGTTGGATTTACTTAACTGATTTTGAACAGTATTTAAGTTGCCTATGAAATTCACATTTTGTGAAGCTGATGGTACTTCGTAGACTCCCTTTTGGATGCAATCATTCCAAAATGCATCGAATACACTGGTAGCGTTTTGAGTGCTCATGAGTGTTTCAGACCAATTAGCTCTTACATAATCATAATAATTTACTGTGCTACCACTCCAATTTAGCAACGATTGTTCAAATTGTCGCGTATCGAAAATTGGGTTAATCGTAGGTTGCTGTAAGGAATAATGTCCTTTGCGAGCTTGTGCATCACCCCAAGACTCTAAAGAATGGTGATCAGGACAAACAAACTTGCACAATGCGGCTGTTTCATCTTCCTTGCTTGCAAAGCTTACGGTAAGGTTTACCTTTTTAAGCAATTCAGCGAAACTAGAACTAGCAGGCAAGGTGTATGCAGGGTTACTTTGATGGATCAATAATGCTCCCACCGTACCGGTTTTTAATTCGTCTAATAAACTTATTAAGTCAGCATCATTTCCTTGGCGAAGCATACTGTAGTTATCTAAGTCTAAAGTAGTACCGTAGTTTCCGAGCAAATGATTGAGCGCTGCCACTACTTGTTGCGTAGCCAAATCATTGGCTCCACTAACCACCACAGATTTTCCTGCATTTTTAAGGAGGTCGGCAGCTGCCTTTTCTATGTCTTTAGCATGTTCACCGGCATTGCCTCCATTAATGGTGGCCACCCCTTTGGCCGTTGCTACTGCGTTGTATAATGCGATGGCTACTCCAGCATATTGTGATGGCTTCACCATAATTCTAACATCAGCATTGCTGCCTGTTACTGATAAGGCTGCTTCAAACTGATAGTGTTTTGACATGTTCTTTTTACCATCATCTAATTTTCTCGTAATGGCATATTGACCAGCATATTCTATTGGAGCTATCCAATTGGTCAAAAAGTCGCAGCCAATTCCAACAATGGTTTCGGCCTTATGAAAATTAATTGCTGGAATTACATTTAATCCGAATGCATCCTGATGTGCTTGGCGCATTGCCGATACTGACACCGCATCATACATGATGTGTTTACTGCCTGGGTATTTTGCAATAAAATCGGCAATAACACGCTTTGTACTTGGGCTAATTATAGTGGAGGTTAAAATTCTAATAGTTTTACCTTCTGCTGTTATTGCAGTGAGTTGGTTTACGATGCTTTTATCCACATCTACCCATGATGCTTTTGCACCATTGGCTAATGGGTGTTGAAGGCGCTCCCCATCATAGAGCGAAAGCACAGAGGCTTGCACCCTTGCTGATGATTTACCATGATTTAAAGAAGAGAAATTGTTTCCATCAACTTTAATTGGTCTTCCTTCTCTTGTTTTTACCAAAAGACTACTGTAATCATATCCATCAAAGTAGGTAGATGCATAATAATCGGCAATACCTGGAGTGATGTTTTCCGGTTTTATAAGATAAGGAATTGTTTTTTTAACAGGTGCTTCGCAAGCGGCTAATGAAGCTGCAGCCACACTAAATCCAAGAAACTTCAAAAAATCTCTTCGGTGTGTAGTGTTGGTGTCAGCTGCTTTTTTGCTTAGTGCTTCATCGATAGGAATTGGCTCATAAAATTCATTGTTTTTTAATCTAACGAACTCCGCATCGTTTCGAAGTTCATCTACGCCTTTCCAATATTTTTTTTCCATTTTATTTGAATATTCAATAAGGTTATGAATATGCTTTATTATTTAGCTTATTATATTTAATTCTAGTAATGACAACGTGAACACTCTGTACCTCCTATTTTCTCTACTGTGATGAGGCTGTCTTTACCATATTTTTGTAATAGATCTTTGTGTAAATCATTGTAATAACCATTACCAGCCATTTTCACAGGTGTTTTTCTATGACAATCGATGCACCACCCCATGGTGAGCGGTGAGTATTGGGCTACCACCGTCATGCTGTCTTTAACTGGACCATGGCAAGTTTCACAGGCTATTTTACCTACTACGTAATGCTGCGCATGGTTGAAATAGGCCAAATCGGGCAGGTTGTGTACACGAACCCATTGAATGGGTTTAGGATTATTGCCATACGTTCCTTTATCAGGATCATAGTCAAGAGCCTTATAAATTTTTGCAATTTCTTCTGTCCCGTATTGAGGCCCCTTCTTCACATATTTATGGCAATTCATACATACATTTAGAGAGGGAATTCCTGCAACCTTTCCTTTGTTGGCACCTACGTGACAGTACACACAAGCTACTTTATTTTTACCAGCGTGAAGGATGTGCGAAAACTTGATCGGTTGTTCAGGTTTGTAACCCTGTTGGATGCCGATTGATTGAAGTGCATACCATCCTTTTACTGATCCGATCAAGACCAATAATATGATGCCCACAGCCAAAACTTTTTTGTTGAGACGTGCCCAATTGTAGGCTTTGCGCATTCTAGTTTGTGCGGCTGGCTCAGGTTCGCCATTTCGTTGGCGCAAGGTTCTGGCGAGTGTTTCTTGAATTCTGCGGAGAACGCCTGACAACAGGTAAAGTGTGGCTCCAATGATGATGAGCCATACCACCCACGAGTTATCGGCTACTGGCTCAGCGTCAGGATCAGTACTAGCGGGAGCAGCTCCTGCTACTGAAGGAACGGGTACTGATTTGATATAAGCCAAAATGTCTTTCACATCTTCATCTTTGAGAGAAGGGAAAGAAGTCATTACACTCTTGTTGTATTCATTAAAAATTTTTACCGCCTCTGGGTCACCTGCTTTTACCAAGGCTTGCGAATTCTTTATCCACTTGATGAGCCACTCTTCAGAATGCCGATTTTCTACTCCGGCCAAGGCAGGGCCTATGACTTTGTCATGAACGGCATGGCATTGGGTACAGTTGGCCTTGAACAGTTTTTCTCCATTTGCTAAGTCTTGGGCTCGGCTGCTGAAAAAGGTTAATAGTGATATCGCTGTTAATAAAAAAACGGAGCGAAATGTTAAATTTTTAGGGTAGCAATACGTCATAGTTGCTGTGATAAAAACCATTTAAAATTAACGAATGTTAACTACTACTCTCAATTTCAAGCTTCTACACAAGTCACGAGAATGTCAATTTTCCATTCGCGCTGCAAATTTATCATTATTGTGGGTTTTACAAAGTTTTTGATTGTTTTTTTTCATCAACAATGGCAAATTTTTTGAACTACTTTTTTTCAAATCAACTGCTAATCTTTTGAAAAATAATCGATGCTTTGATAAACCCCTGTTGCTTCTTTTACCAATTGCATTAAAATATCGTTGGCCAAGGCACTAGCTCCAAATCGGAACATTTGAGGATTCATCCAATCTTGTCCCAATGTTTCCCGCAGTACCACTAGGTAGTTCAAGGCCAACTTTGCAGTGGCTATGCCTCCGGCTGGCTTCATGCCTATTTTAACACCTGTTTCATAGTAGTAGTCGCGAATGGCTTCAAGCATTACTAGGGTAACAGGTAAAGTTGCTGCAGGTTGAACTTTACCTGTGCTTGTTTTAATAAAATCGGCACCGGCATACATGGCTATATCGCTCGCTTTGCGCACATTGTCAAGGGTGCTTAACTCGCCAGTTTCTAATATTACTTTTAAATGCGCTTGCCCACAAGCTTCCTTCACTGCAGCTATTTCATCATAGACATAGGCATATTCACCTTTTAAAAAATGACCTCGACTGATAACCATATCTATCTCATCAGCTCCTTCGCCTACCGCCCATTTTGTTTCTTCCAACTTAAATTTTCTGTTGCTCATTCCACTGGGAAAGGCTGTGGCCACAGCTGCTACCTGAACTCCTGAACCTGACAACATTTGTTTGGCTACTCGAACCATATTCGGATAAACACACACAGCAGCCACCCTTGGCACACCGGGTAACGCATCATGGGGATGGAGGGCTTTGATGCAAAGTTGCTTTACTTTTCCGGGAGTATCGCGCGCTTCTAACGTGGTGAGATCAATCATGCTCATGGCTAAATGAAGGCCTGACTGTTTACTTTCTTTTTTTATACTTCTTTTGGTGAGTCTTGCTACGCGCTCTTCTATGCCCACTTGGTCTATCACCACACCTAAGGGTACTGATTTAACTGATGTGAAGTTCATTGTTGCTTATCTAATTGCTTTGGGTAAATATACAAATGTAATTTGGAAATAGTAAAATTAATATTCAATTAAGCTCAAACTACGTGATCAAACGCAAGCTACTCATCTATAAACTACCAAACTACCCAGCCTCCTGCCTAACATCAATTGCAGTAAATAATGATTGAATTTCTGATAGCTTTATTTAAGAAGCGCAATATACAACAATTATACACATGTACAATATTTTGCAATGTAAATGCTGGTCTATTATAGGTGCGTACCGGCCTTGCAAAGGATAGAAAAATTCGGTACTTGGACTTTAAAAGCCACTACAACAACACTCCCGAAATTTTTATTCTTCTAAAATTTTAAACTTTCATGATTTATACTAACTTCGTTGGCAGCTGCCAAGGACTTTTGTCAGACTTCAAAATTTAAACCATTCACCCTATAAAAACTAGCCTTCACTAATTTTGGCCAATTTCAATTCCTACTTCTCCTATTTTTACAGCAGCAGAATGACTATCCTTAATCCAATAGCCCATTAACCCCAATCATGAAAAAACTACCCCTTCTGCTTTTATTTTTTCTTTCTCTTTTTTCTTCCACAGAAAGCAAGGCACAATGGGTAACCATACCCGACCCCAACTTTGTTGCGTTTTTGCAACAAAATTACCCCACCTGCATGAATGGTAATTTAATGGATACCACTTGTGCAGGGATTGTGGGGGCTACGAATGTTAATTGCTGGAATAGAGCTATTCAAAACTTAGATGGTATCCAATATTTTGATGCTTTGCTCTCACTTTATTGCTATTCCAATCAACTGACCTCCCTGCCTGCATTGCCGGCAAATCTTCAATTTCTTGATTGCATTTATAATCAACTGACCTCCCTGCCTGCATTGCCGGCAAGTCTTCAAACTCTTTATTGCTATTACAATCAACTGACCTCCCTGCCTGCATTGCCGGCAAGTCTTCAATTTCTTTCTTTCGGTTACAATCCCCTGACCTCCCTGCCTGCATTGCCTGCAAGTCTTCAATATCTATCTTGCTCTTCCAATCAACTGACCTCCCTGCCTGCATTGCCGGCAAGTCTTCAATCTCTTTATTGCGAACTCAATCAACTGACCTCGCTGCCTGCATTACCTGCAAGTCTTCAATATCTATCTTGCTCTTCCAATCAACTGACCTCCCTGCCTGCATTGCCGGCAAATCTTCGATATCTTTATTGCAATAACAATCAAATTACCTGTTTCCCAAATTTGCCGGTTTCACTTACAAGTCCAGGCTATTTTGATATCTCGAATAACCCCTTTACCTGCTTGCCCAATTATGTGCCGGCCATGAATGGAACCTCCTATTTAAATTATCCACTTTGCATAGACAATGATTTGATTAATAATCCCAATGCATGTCAAGGGTCAAAAGCAATTCAAGGTTACGTGTATCAAGATGATAACACTAATTGTATTTTTGATAGCAGCGATGCAGGTATTAAAAATATTCCTCTTCAACTGTATGATGGTAACAATTATTTACTCAGTACATTTTACAGCTTGAACAATGGTGTTTACAATTGGAATGTAGATACAGGAGCTTATACAGTTGTATTAGATACAGCCAACCAACCCTATGCTGCAGCGTGCATAGTGGATTCAACTGTAGTGTTAGACACCATCAACCCACTTGCCTTGAATGTGAACTTTGCCATCGGTTGCAAACCAGGGTTTGATGTAGGCACCAAAAGTGTTTC
>JBDKJS010000149.1:0-12507 GCA_039806065.1 Bacteroidota bacterium
CATTGACCATTACTGTGGCCATACTAGAACAGGGCCCATCACTCACCGTCACTGTATAAGTGCCTGATGTTAAGTTCGAAATTGTTGAAGTACTGCCACCATTAGACCATATATAGGCATAACTTCCTGACCCCCCAGCAGCTACAACAGTTGCCGATCCATTATTTGCTGCGCATGTTGCATTGGTACTACTAGTGCTAAGTTGTAAACTCCCCTGTGAAGTAAGCATTACACTTTCGAAGCCTGAACAACCATTTGCATCGCTCACGGATACCTGATAAAACCCAGCTGTTAATCCACTCAAACCACTAGCCGTTTCACCGTTTGGCAACCATGAATAGCTGTAAGGCCCAGTTCCACTTAAAGGTAGTGCACTTACCGTTCCATTTGCCGCACCGCAAGTGGGATTGCTAGCTGTAAGGGCTATATCTAGTTCGTTCACATTGATGCTATAGCTGTAGGTTTGCACACCATTTAGTGGACATGCATTGTCGCGAACAGTTACTGTAAAAGTATAGGGCTGAGGTCTCACATCATTGATTGTTGGGGTCCAGCAAAATGTTCCCCTTGGTCTATTCGCATTATCGCTTGAAAAGGTGGCATTGGCTATCGCATTATTCCATGTAATGGTTACCGACTGATTTTGATCAGCATCTGCAGTAAATATATCAAAGCATAAAGGTGAGCCTGGGCAAACATTGGCTGTGAAATTATTTGTATTATCTATGCCTGAAGCTGTTGGTAAAGTGTTATTGCAGCCTCTTGTATAAATTTGCATATCTCTAATTACCGACCCAATTAGTACACCATTTCTATATTCATTTACTCGTACTGCTACTATACCAACCTCCAAAGCTACCGGAGTAAAATTTAAATCTCCATTATTACTATTAATGTTAAATCCACCAGCTGTGCTAATTGGATTGGTGGCATTATAGCCGGCTAAAAAATTGACATCAGTAGTTGCAGATGTTTTAGGAGCAACTAATTCATAAGCCAGCGAATCACCATCGGGATCAACTACACCATGATTGTAAGTGAAACCCTGCTGCAAGCATACAAAGGCTAAGGGCACATTTGAAAATAGGGGTGAGCTATTGTTGCTAACGGCTATGTTATTTAAACGGGCTTCTACATAAATGGCAGCATTGCTTGTTCCAGAATTGCATGGTACAGGTTGAACAATGGTGTTAATGGCGCAATTACGTGCTAACACAGCATAGCTTAATACATAATCAGAACATGCCGCGGGTAATTGCACAGTGCCACGGTAAACATATTGCTGAATTCCAGGTGAGCTGCCACCATTACAGGTGGTGGTTGCACTCAAACATGGAAAAGTGATTTCTTGTCCAGTGGGGGTTATTCTGTTGATGAATACAGCATTTGAATATTGGCAGGATGGTGAATTAATATCTATTTGAACTTGTGATGGTGCATCCACACCAGCACAATCCCTATAAAAGGTGGCAGTTACCTCGTAACTATTGCCGCTTATCCAAGAATAAGTAAGATCTGCTCCTGCAGCATGGGTTGCCTGAGCTTCTTGATTAGCCAAGAGGGCTGTTAAACCCAATAAGCTTGTCGCTAATTGCTTTTTAAAAAGTTTCATGATGTTTTCGGTGTAATGTTTTTTCATAGAGAATTTTGTGTTTTTATCAAAAATACCGTTAAGCATGACCTTTTATCAATTTTCTTTGGCAAATGCTAGTTCTTTAGAGGGCAAACAATGGTTTGCTGATTGCTAAATGGTATAAGTTGAATGGATGTTTTATTTGACAGTTAGCCATTTTGTCGCTTTAGAAGTACCAATCGAGCCATATTGGCATTTTTCAATTCTTGGTATTTTCTTTGTAATCATCAAAGCATAACCTTTAAATGTCTAAAATTATGACTTACATTAAATTTAAAAATGGATTTCAACCTACAGTAGGTTCCAATCTTTTCACTAATTTCTTTAGTGATTTATTACTTGATTCCACCCTTATGAAGGGGGGTAATGGCAATGTGCCACCTGTTAACATTATCAAAACTGACGATGGTTTTCAATTGAGTCTATTGGCACCAGGCTTCAACAAAGAAGACTTTAAAATTAAAGTAGAGGAGAAGGTGCTCAGCATTTCGGCCGAAGTAAAAGCGGAAGAAGAAAAATCGGAAGAACCCCATTTTTCGAGAAGGGAGTTCAAACTAAACAGCTTCAAAAGATCATTTGAATTGCCTGAATCTGTGGAGATGGATCATATCTCAGCAAATTACTTGAATGGTTTGTTGCAACTTAACATTCCAGTTTTAACAGCAACCAAACAGCCGCAAGCAAAAGAAATTGTGATTGCCTAAATAGTGAATTAAACTACCAACAGTGAACTACCTTTAGAGATAGTTCACTGTTTTTGTTTGTAATTTTCAGAACTTAATAGTTAGTTTAAATGATTCAAGATTTAAATACTCGTGTAGGTATATAAAAAAAGCCACCAGTAAAGGTGGCTATTTCGATTCACTAAAAACTATGGCGTTTTATTTCACTGAATCTAAAACTGCTTTGAAAGCAGTTGGATGGTTCATAGCTAAATCTGCTAATGTTTTGCGATTCAGACCTACGTGTTTTTCATTAATCTTACCAATGAATTGACTATAAGACATTCCGTGTTCACGTGCGGCAGCATTGATACGCTGTATCCATAATGCACGGAAATTTCTTTTCTTATTTTTTCGATCGCGATAGGCATAGCCTAATCCTTTTTCAACAGTATTTTTGGCTACTGTCCATACATTACCTCTTGCACCATAGTTTCCCTTGGCAAGTTTTAAAATTTTTTTTCTTCTAGCCCTGCTGGCTACATTGTTTACTGAACGTGGCATTTTTTTTCTTTTTTGTCTGAAGCGTTTTCTTTAACGAAAATCTTGAGCTTTTTGACGGGTTAAACATTGTTTTTTTTGTTTGCTTACATCACAAGCATCATTTTAACTCTATCCATATCGCTTGGATGAACAAGGGCTGCATTGGTAAGCGCGCGCTTACGTTTTGTTTCCTTTTTAGTTAAAATGTGGCTTTTAAATGCATGCTTTCTCTTAATTTTTCCAGTGCCTGTGATCTTAAATCTTTTCTTTGCACTAGAGTTTGTTTTCATTTTTGGCATGACTGTTTACCTGTTTTAATTATTAGATACTTATTTAATTTATTTAATTTTTTTCGGTAAGGGTGCTAGATTTAAAAACATCCTATTTCCTTCTAACTTGGGCATTAATTCAACTTTTCCATAATCAGCTAACTCCTGAGCAAATTTCAATAAGATTATTTCACCTTTCTCTTTGTAGGCTATTGCGCGACCCCTGAAGTGAACATAGGCCTTTACCTTATTGCCTTCTTCCAGAAATTTCATTGCGTGTTTCACTTTGAAATTAAAATCATGCTCATCGGTATTAGGACCAAATCTTACTTCTTTTACACTTTGTTTTGCCTGTTTCGATTTTAATTCTTTTTCCTTTTTCTTCTTTTCGTATAAAAATTTTTGGTAGTCTATGATTCTACAAACCGGAGGATCAGCATTGGGTACTATTTCTACCAAATCTATCTCTGCAGCCTTTGCAAGTCTTAAAGCTTCCGCAATAGGATAAATATCAGACACTATTCCTTCACCAGTTAGACGAACGCGGGGAGCAGTAATCTCTTCATTGATTTTGTGCTCTCTTTCTTTTTTAACAAATTTACCTCTACCTTGATATGGTGGTTTAGGTCTTTGCCCCATAGGCTTTTGAAATGGTGTTGCGATAGTTGCCTCCGTTTTTTAGTGTTTATTAAAGCTCACTGCTATTTCTGCTTCAATTATTTTGGCAAATTCTTCTATGTTTTTTGATCCTAAGTCACCAACTCCGTGTTTTCTTACTGATAAAAGTTGCTCAGTTTGCTCCTTTTCTCCTACAATTATCATAAACGGAATCTTTTTTACTTCGGCATCTCTAATTTTTTTGCCAATTTTCTCGTTTCTATAGTCAATGAGGGCGCGAATATCGTAATTTTCAAGTAATGCACCAACTCTTTCTGCATATTCATTATAATTCTCTGATATGGGTAGGATCATGCATTGCTCAGGACTAAGCCATAATGGAAAATTACCACCACAATGTTCTATGAGTACTGCCACAAAGCGCTCTAGTGAGCCGAAAGGTGCTCTGTGGATCATCACTGGGCGATGTTTCTTATTATCAGTGCCTGTATATTCTAATTCAAATCGTTCGGGTAAATTGTAATCTACCTGAATGGTACCCAATTGCCATTTTCTTCCAATTGCATCTCGAACCATGAAATCTAATTTTGGGCCATAAAAAGCCGCCTCTCCCGTTTCTACTATGGTTTTTAGTCCTCTTTCGTTGGCTGCCTCTATAATGGCTTGCTCGGCTTTGTTCCAATTTTCATCCGATCCAATATATTTCGTTTTGTTTTCAGGATCTCGTAAAGATACTTGTGCAGTATAGTGTTCAAAGCCTAATGCCTTAAATACATATAAAACCAAATCTATCACCTTAATGAATTCATCTTTTACTTGGTCCGGGCGACAAAAAAGATGAGCATCGTCCTGTGTAAAACCTCTTACCCGCGTAAGGCCGTGTAATTCTCCGCTTTGTTCATATCTATAAACGGTTCCAAACTCACTCAACCTTACCGGTAGGTCTTTATAACTTCTAGGCTTACTTTTATAAATCTCACAATGATGTGGGCAATTCATGGGTTTCAAAAAGAACTCTTCTCCTTCTGCTGGTGTTTGAATTGGTTGAAAACTATCCTTTCCATATTTTTCATAATGGCCTGAGGTGATGTAGAGCTGTTTGTTGCCTATGTGAGGCGTAATTACAGGTGTGTATCCGGCTTTTTGCTGAGCCTTTGATAAAAAATTTACCAATCGCTCCCTTAAAGCTGCCCCTTTCGGTAACCAAAGCGGTAATCCCATACCTACTTTTTCACTGAACGTAAACAACTCCATCTCTTTGCCAAGCTTTCTATGGTCTCTTTTTTTTGCTTCTTCTAAAAGAGTTAGATACTCATCTAATAGTCCTTTCTTCGGAAAAGTTACCGCATAAATTCTGGTGAGCTGCTTGCTTTTTTCATCTCCTCGCCAATAGGCTCCTGCTACTGACATTAACTTTACAGCTTTTATAAAACTAGTATCGGGTAGGTGAGGACCTCTACAGAGGTCCGTAAAGTTACCCTGGCTATAAAAAGTTATTTGGCCATCGGTTAAAGTTTCGAGTAAGTCGAGTTTATATGGATCATTCTTTTCTTCAAAATATTTAATCGCATCAGCTTTACTTATTTCTTTTCTCTGAAATGGATTGCCTTGCTTTGCCAAAACGAGAATCGTATCTTCTATTTTTTTAAAATCTTCTTGGGTTATAGTTTGGTCTCCAGCATCCACATCATAGTAAAACCCAGTCTCAATGGCTGGACCAATTCCAAATTTAATCCCCGGGAAATGTTGTTCCAATGCTTCTGCCATAATATGCGCAGAACTGTGCCAGAGGGTGCCTTTACCTTCATTATCTTCCCAAGTTAATAGCTGCAAACTTGCATCTTGATCAATCGCTCGAGTTGCATCTACTACTTGTCCGTTCAATTTTGCTGCTAGTACATTGCGCGCTAAACCTTCGCTAATTGATTTAGCAATTTCTAGTGCTGTGGTCCCCTTTGCATAAGTTCTCACTTTTTGGTCAGGGAAGGTGATTTTAATTTCCATATTCGAGGTGCGAAAATAAAATATTATAGATTGCTACTTTCTCTAAAAATTTTTGAATACTAACACTGTTGTGTGTTTAGCAAAAAAAAACCGAAGACATTGCTCCGGTTTCCTTATAAATTATTAAAGAAGCTTATATAGTTCCTTTTTTCATTACTTTATCGATTACCGCTGAAATGCCATATTTATTAATGGTTCTAATAGCTGATGTGCTTACCTTAAGTGTAATCCAATCTCCTAATTCAGGTACATAAAACTTTTTTACCTGAAGATTTGGGTTAAATTTACGCTTGGTTTTAGCATTAGAGTGCGACACATTGTTACCTACAATTGCACGTTTTCCGGTTAAATCACAAATTCTGGCCATGGCAGTTTTTTACTTAAATGAGGCGCAAAAGTAACATTTTTCTTTTAACAAATAAAACAATAGTGATTTTTTCTTGAAAGCCTAAGTGTCTGATTTTCTTTGTGGTAGAAGTGAAGTGTATTGAATCTCCATAGCTTGATGCTTACAATTCAATAAAAAATGATCAATTCATTTCACCAGGGTGAATGAGCCAGTCACATTTCAAACGGTAATTCCCCATGAAAATCGGCATTTTTTGAAATGAATTAATGATGACATACCCCTAGAAAAGAGCCCCCCAATGCATACCCCAAGAGGAATTATTGCAGTCAAATAAGCTCACCAACATTATTTCGGCCAACCTTAAGCATCCAACAATTCTATTTCTAATAATGCTAAATTTGTGGCCTCTGAAGTAAAACTTATCATTCATAAATAGGTTTTCTTTGATGATTTCTCCAAAGAAACTGGTTAAAACTATCCCAATAATTATTTAATAATTTTAAAACTATTTTATTAATGCAAAATAATAAACCTCTAATTTTAGTTACCAACGATGATGGCATTACTGCTCCCGGTATTCGAGCACTTGCTAATGCAATGGAAGAGTTGGGAGATGTTTGGATAGTGGCTCCAGATAGCCCTCAAAGCGGAATGGGGCATGCCATCACCATCAATAAGCCCTTAAGGATCGATTCATTAACCATTGCTGGAAAGAACATGGGCTTTCAATGCACTGGTACTCCTGTAGATTGTGTTAAAATAGCAATGGATAAAATATTGCCGCGCAAGCCTGATTTATGTGTAAGTGGTATCAATCATGGAAGCAATTCCAGCATCAATGTAATCTATTCAGGAACCATGAGCGCAGCAATGGAAGGTGCTATTGAAGGATTGCCTAGTATTGGTTTTTCATTGTTGAATTATGCCCTGGATGCTGATTTCACTGCTGCAGCAGCTCATGCTAAAGCCATTGCAAAAAAGGTCTTAGATCATGGATTGCCAAAGGGAGTTTTGTTGAATGTGAATATTCCCAATTTACCCTTAGATCAAATTAAAGGCACAAAAGTGTGCCGACAGGCTATTGCAAAATGGGTTGAGGACTTTCAAGAAAGGCAGGATCCTTATCACAGAAAATACTATTGGCTCACTGGTAAATTTGTAAATTACGATAAAGGGGAAGATACAGATGAACATGCCTTAGCTAATGGTTTTGTTTCTATAGTCCCCGTGCAATTTGATTTTACTGCTCACCATGCCATTGCTTCACTCAATGATCTCAATTTCTAAGACTAAGAATCAATTTATTGCAGGTTGCTTAATATCATTACCAATGCCATTGGCTGTTATCATTTGTAGGTCATGCTTCAATGAATCTCAGGTGTTTTCAAAAAATTGGAACGTAATTTTTTTTATATCCTTAGTGGGAAATATTTTACTGATGCGGTTTTTTGTAGTTTCAAATCGAAAAGAGGCAATTGGGCATGGTGTGCTTTTTCTAACTTTTATCTTAACATGTATTTACTTCTATCTTTATTAAGTTTCTTATGAATGCTCCTAAAAATAAATTCAATCACTTTCTTGCTGGCTTCATTCCTGGCTTGCTCATCCCTTTTCTTTGCTTTTTGTGGTGGTCCAAAATTTTTGTTGCTCAGGCAAGCATGCGTGAAATCGTAGCCCTACTCCAGCAATTAAACCTCACTTCCAAAATATTAAGCTTATCTGTATTTTCTAACCTCGCAGTGTTTTTTCTATTGCTATGGAGTATTGGCGAAAAGGCTGCCAGAGGGGTTTTGGCAGCTACTTTTGTTTATGCAATAGTCATTATTATTTTAAAAAGTCAAGGATAGTATGGATGTAAAAATCAAAAGCTACTAAGCCTTACGGGGCTAGGTAGCTTTTGTAAACAGCCTTACGGGGCTGCCGCTTAAACCATTCGCTTTTGTTTAGGATGAAACTAATTACACAGCAATGATAAGCTCATTTGATTCGGTGGTGTTGACAATATGATACCTATTCTTACAAAAATTTTTGCAAAAAAAAAGCTACCCATTTGATTGGATAGCCTTAACGAAAACTATAATTTGATTATTAACTCTTTGAGAAGGGTAAAATTTTTCCTTCCTTAATCATTTCAGTTACCTTGTTTTGATGTTCTTCGTAATTACCGAATGCAAGTGCATTTAACATATCAGCCCTACTCATTTCCACGTTTCCAAGTTGTTTTTTAATTTCTTGTCCACATCGGTCCACAAAGTTTTCAAAGCGTTCAGGTGCCCAAATATACTGGCGCTTCTGCCAATCCGGTTGCGATCTGTCTACTTGAAATTCCGAAGGAAGCTCTCCATTGATAACCCCTTTCACCTCCAAACCTTCAAATTGTTTGGGAAGTAAACGCATGTCAAAAATTAAAGGACGACTAATGTCTATAACATGTTTCTTTCGCTTAGGGTCAATCATTTTAAGACCATTGATGCGAAGGCCTTTTTTCTTAAGATGACCAAATTTTTTTTCAAAACGGTCTAATGTTTCATAAAGCATGATAGTGTGTTTTATTGTGATAAATATTTTTTAGTTCTCCTTACAAGCTACTAGCGTAAGTACTGTTTCTATAGCTACTATTTCTTTTTTTTGATTAATTACTTCCACATACCATTCAACCACTCCTTGCGGAATTTGCCCCTCTCTTTTGTCTTTTTTAGTCTTGGTTTTACAAGTCAAACTTACTTGAATCGTATCGCCAACATAAACCGGTTGTGTAAACCTTAAATTGTCTAATCCATAGTTAGCCAATACCGGCCCCTTTTTAGGATCAACAAATAGTCCCGCAGCAGCACTGATAATAAAATAGCCATGCGCAACTCTTTTTTCAAACACGGAACCCTCCAGGCTTGTCTCATCAGTGTGTGCATAAAAGTAATCGCCACTAATGCCGGCAAAGTTTACAATATCGGCTTCGGTAATGGTACGTTTATGGGTACTTAATGAATCTCCAACTTTAATTTCTTCAAAGTATTTTTTAAACGGATGTATTACATCTTCTTTTTTTTCGGCACCAGGTAAATAGGTTTGCAATACTTCACTAAGTATCGTAGGCGATCCTTGTAAGGCTGTTCGTTGCATGTAGTGCTGTACACCGCGTATTCCACCCATCTCTTCACCTCCACCAGCTCGCCCTGGGCCACCATGAACTAAGTGGGCTAGGGGTGATCCGTGCCCGGTGCTTTCACCTGCACTCGTTTTGTCCAATATCAAAATTCTACCGTGCATACTTGCTGCATTCATCACAAAATGCTTTGCCTGTTGCTTATCTGCGGTAACTAAACTAGCTACCAAACTTCCGCTTCCCATCTTGGCAAGTTGAGCGGCTTCTTCTAAATTACGGTAAGGCATAACTGTGCTCACTGGGCCAAAGGCTTCTACAGAATGCACGGTTCTTTTCTTAAATGGCTCATCGCAATACAATAACATGCTACTCATAAAAGCTCCTTTATTACTATCAGCACCACTCACCGTCACTTGATCTAATTGGCCATATACCAATTCACAATCTTTCATCAGCACGCTAACTTTCTCTTTCACATCCTTAACCTGTGCCTTACTTGCAAGCGGCCCCATTCGTACGCCTTCAACAGCCGGATCTCCAATGGTAGTCGTTTTCAATCGCTCACCAATGGCCTTTATCACAGCTTCAGCATAATTTTCAGGCACTATGGCCCGTCTAATAGCAGTACACTTTTGACCCGCCTTTACTGTTATTTCTCTGCTTACCTCTTTAATATATAAGTTAAATTCATCAGTCCCAGGCGCAGCATCCATGCCCAGCACACAGCAATTCAAAGAATCAGCTTCCATGTTAAACCGGACTGAGTTCGAGACAATATGCTTGTTTTGTTTGATAAATTGACCTGTAGTAGCGCTTCCAGTAAATGTAATTACATCTTGACAATCAACGTGATCTAGCATATCTCCTAAACTACCACATATCAACTGTAGAGCACCTTCTGGCAATATTTCACTTGCTATAATATCTTTTACCACAGCCTCTGTTAAATAACAAGTAGCACTTGCCGGCTTAACAACGCAGGGCATTCCAGCCAATAAATTGACTGCTATTTTTTCAAGCATTCCCCACACTGGAAAGTTAAATGCATTTATATGAATGGCCACCCCATCAAGTGGAACACAAATATGGTGTCCCACAAAAGTGCCCCCCTTACTGAGGGCTTCCATGTTCCCATCAATTAAAAATGGTTCGTCAGGCAGCTCACGTCTGCCTTTGCTGGCAAATACAAACATGGTACTGATTCCCCCATCTATATCTATCCAACTATCGGCCTTGGTAGCACCAGTGGCAGCACTTATGCCATAGTATAATGCTTTTCTTTCATTAAGGTAGGTGGCTAATGATTTGAGCATGCGAGCCCTTTCATGGAAACTCATCCTGCGCAATGGTCCATTACCAATTTCACGGCCATAATTTAGTATGGCTTTATAATCTAACCCCCCGCTAGCAGTATCGTAAATGTGCTCACCCGTCACAGCATGAAAAATGGGCGATAATGCCCCGCTGCCTTTAATCCATTGACCACAGGCGTAATGTGATAATAATATTGCCATAGCTTATTTTAGGGCAGTTTATCCCTAATTGAACGGCAAATGTAGGCCATCCGACTTTCACTGTCAAATTTTTTTTGTCGATATTAAATCTTCATTAACAGCTTATTAACCAATTTATCTAAATAACAGAAAATTTGGGCGTGCCCCATTAAAGCGATGCTTTCTTGGGTCGCGCTTTCAGCTGCAATCTTTTTTTATAAAATAAAAAAAGGATTTACGCTTCAATCGCTCACGCAAGGGTAGTAAAAGCAAAACCTTGAGGTATCATAAATGCCTTTTGACCACACTTTGTAAAACCATTAAACACCAAATGGTACTGGCACTATTGCCAGGTTGCGCACTTTCAAATTGAGATCGAAGCGATTGAACATAGCCCGATTTAAAGATCCCTTGCGACTCTATCAAATCTATATCAAGCAAGCTGTTCAGCCTGCCTTTAAGTGCAGTGCTTAGCCACCTTTGCAAAGGCACCTCAAATCCTTGCTTGGGTCTGTTAAATAAATCTTCAGGCACTAGGTGAGAAAAAGTTTCCTTCAATATTTTTTTTCGCTCACGGTTGTTAATTTTCCATTTCGAATCTAAACCGCTTACATAGTCTACAACCGTAAAATCTAAAAATGGTGTCCTCACTTCCAGCGAGTTGGCCATACTCATCAGATCTACTTTAGGCAGCATGTCGCCCTGTAACACCAACTCCAAATCTGTTCTTAATACTTCATTCAAACTGCCACCAGGTGTAAGGTTCTTTAACCATTGAAATTTAATATCATCATCAACCTTTGTCCTATCAGTTTTTAACCCATTAAATCTAGCATCAGCCATACAGGCCATCATCCAATACCTATCCCTGTGGTTTAATTTAGCAGCCGCAGCCAGCCTCCCCAACTGCCTCAGTTTATTACCCCATTTTGAATCGCGGCTACCAATATTGGCTTCTAATACGGGAGCCAAAAATTGCAACCCCAATTTAATCAACGGATTTTCTCGAAGTATAAACTCAGCACGGTGTTTATTATAACCACCAAATAATTCATCAGCTCCATCGCCACTTAGCGCCACTGTCACATGTTTCCTAGTTTCCTTACTAAGCATGTACATATTTAATGCACTACTATCGCCAAATGGTTCATCCAAATAATGAAGCAAGCTGTCAAGGTGATCAAGCGCATCATCCACCCCTAACAAAAAAGTAGTATGATGGCTCTTGATTTTATTGGCAACTTGAATGGCATAATGTGTTTCATCAAAGTGTTTATCATCCTTAAATCCTATTGAATAGGTGTTGAGCGACTTTACCTGTTGTGCAGCTAACGCACTTATAATAGATGAATCTACACCACCACTTAAAAAGCATCCCAACGGTACATCACTTATGAGCCTTCGGCAAACGGCTTTATCTACTAAATCGTACAATTTTTTTTGTGCCTCTAAATATTCATTCGGCATCGATTCCCTTTGCGGGTAAGGGATGGAATAATAGCTGATTTCTTCTACAGAACTATTGATGGTATGGCAAGTTAAAAAATGCCCAGGGCGCAGTTTGTATACATTGTTAAAAAAACTGAATGGAGCAGGGATGTAACTTAGCTGCATGTACATGGATATGGCTGCAGTGTTTATTTTTCTCGGAATCTGAAAGAGCATCAAGGCCTTAAGTTCTGAACCGAAACAAAAGTAACCATCACCCTTGTAGTAATACAGTGGCTTTACACCATAGCGATCACGTGCTATGAGTACCGTGCCAGCTACATTGTCGTAAAAGGCAAAAGAAAAAAATCCATTTATTTTTTGGATTGCATCCTTTCCATATTT
>JBDKJS010000150.1:0-8341 GCA_039806065.1 Bacteroidota bacterium
CATAAGCCAGATCAATAATCACCGACAATACAATCACTATAATAAGAATACCCAGTGTAAACCTCCAGATAGTTTCATTGAGCTCGGTCACACTACTAATTCCTTCGCCAATTTCAAGCTGATAGAGTTGATTGTCGTATAAAAAAGAATGGCTCATTACCCTATGCCTCAATATTTCGCCATCAATATTTCTGCTAGCATTTTCTATTTTAAATTTCCCAAAGTCTTTTGGAATAGTAGGCAGGGGACTTATGCTCACATACTCTTCTTTAAAAATGCTATGGCTATCAAAGCTACAGTCTTCATCCAGCAGAATTTCTCTAATTCCACCTTTTTTGACCATGCTCATAAGTTTTTCTGATCGGGCTTGCAATCGTTGGTCCACATGGTCATACACCACATCGTTGATCAACCGTGGTAAGAGTAAACCAATGGCCAAAATGATGATTGCCTTAATTATGGCATTAAATAAAGCTAGCTTTATGCGCAGTTTCAAGGATGGAGTGGGGTAAGTGTACGATTATATTCTTAAGCGATATCCAATACCACGAGCAGTTTCTAGAAAATCTACGTTCCCATGAGCCGAAAGTTTTTTTCTAAGGTTTTTAATGTGCACATCAATGTAATTGCTTTCAAGATCCTCTTCCATCACATCGCCCCAAATATGTTCAGTGAGCTGTACCCTTGTAATCACCCTGTTTTTATTCAGCATTAAATAGTATAGAATATCAAATTCTTTCTTAGTAAGGTTCACCACCTTGTCTTGCGCGGTTACAGTTCTATTCTGTATATCCAGCATAAATTCATGAATAGGAACTACATTATTTTTGAGACCATGCTTGCGTCTCACTATGGCCTGCATTCGTGCTTGCAATTCAAGTAGCGAAAATGGTTTGGCCAGGTAATCATCAGCACCCAATTCAAGACCGGTCACCTTATCATCCACAGTGCCACGAGCCGTAAGTACTATAAAGGCACTTTCCACTTGAGCATCTTTGGCTTCCTTAAGAAGGTTAAAGCCATTGTAATCAGGCAGGCCAATATCAAGCAGCACAAAATCATAATTATTGATAAATATTTTTTCGCTAGCTGCTTTCCCTGTAAAAGCCACATCGCAGTTAAACCCCTGCTTACTCAGGTAAATCTCTATCTCGTGCGATAGTTGGCGTTCATCTTCTACTATTAGTACATTCATATTTTTTTATAATGATTAAATGCTACGCATCAAAAATAAAAATTTCCATCTGTATATTGCGTGAATATTCTGTTAGAAAAAAAAGTTATGCCCTACGCAGGCGTTGATAATTGAATTACTTTAGCCAAAATTTTTTTATACCCTATGAACATTCACGAATACCAAGGTAAATCTATACTCAAATCATTTGGCGTAGCCATTCAAGAAGGCATCGTTGCCGATACGCCCGATCAGGCCGTAGCAGCCGCCAAAGAACTTCAAGCCCAAACCGGCACCGGTTGGTGGGTGATCAAAGCACAAATACATGCTGGCGGCAGAGGTAAAGGCGGAGGTGTAAAGCTGGCAAAATCTATTGATGAAGTTAAAACCATTTCATCAAACATCATTGGCATGCAATTGATAACACCCCAAACCGGACCACAAGGCAAGCTTGTAAACAAAGTATTGGTTGCTCAAGATGTGTATTACCCTGGCGCATCGGCCACCAAAGAGTTTTACATGAGTGTACTACTCAACAGAAGTACCGGCCGTAACATTATCATGTACAGCACTGAAGGGGGAATGGATATAGAAGCCGTTGCTGAAAAAACACCACACCTCATATTTAAGGAAGAAGTAGATCCTAAGGTAGGATTACAAGGATTCCAAGCTCGTAAAATAGCATTCAATCTAGGCCTCAGTGGCGATGCATTCAAAAGCATGCTCCGTTTTGTTGACGCACTTTATAAAGCATACGTAAGCATCGATGCATCATTGTTTGAGATAAATCCAGTTTTAAAAACCAGTGACGACAAAATTATAGCAGTAGATGCCAAAGTAAATATTGATGAAAATGCCCTCATGCGTCATAAAGACATAGAAGCCATGCGCGATATTACTGAAGAAGATCCTACAGAAGTAGAAGCCGGTGAACACAACTTAAATTACGTAAAACTTGATGGCAACGTGGGCTGCATGGTAAATGGAGCCGGCCTTGCCATGGCCACCATGGACATGATCAAGCTGGCTGGGGGTGAACCCGCCAACTTTTTAGATGTAGGAGGCACAGCCAATGCCGCTAGAGTAGAAGCAGCCTTTCGCATCATACTCAAAGACCCTAATGTAAAAGCAATCTTGGTAAACATCTTTGGAGGCATCGTACGTTGCGATAGAGTGGCACAAGGCATTGTAGATGCCTACAAAAACATAGGAACCATTCCAGTGCCCATCATAGTGCGCCTTCAAGGAACCAATGCCACTGAAGCAAAAAAGATTATTGACGAAAGCGGCCTTAAAGTTTATTCAGCCATATTGCTTAAAGAAGCAGCAGATCAAGTTCAAAAACTAATAAAATAATATAAATTTCTTTGAAGATAAAATCCCATACAACACCGTATGGGATTTTTTTCTGCACCACTGCAATGGTGGCCAAGGGTGTGCCCCTAAAAACAGGGTCGGGCTTTGCGCTACAATCTTTTTTATTAAAATAAAAAAGGATTTCCGCTTCAATCCCTCACACATTTTTCAAAAAAAACAGCAAGCATCCAACTAAAAAAAGCTTGCTCAACCTAACCCAACACCCATCCATTTTCGCCAATACCGCCATGTGGATAAAATCCTTCTAGCACCCTAAAAGCAGCCGTCAAATGGCCGCATTTAAACTTAAATTTGTGAGTAAATTTATGAAGCAAAAAATAAAAATTGGCATATTCTTCGGTGGCCACAGTCGCGAACGCGAAGTAAGCTTTGCCGGTGGCCGCACCGTTTATGACAATCTGAATAAAACCGTCTTTGAACCAGTCCCCATTTTTGTTGATAGCTTTGGCCATTTCTGCCTGCTCCGTTGGGAGTATATATACAAGGGGTCCATCCGCGATTTTTATCCCACGCCAGCTATGCCCCATGGCGAATATGCCGAAAGCAAGGCATTGCAATCAGTATCGCAGCAGCAAGAATTGCTGCAGTCATTAGGCACCATAGTGGCACCACATGAGCTGCACCAGCACATTGATTTTGCCTTTCTATGTTTGCACGGCACCCATGGCGAAGATGGTCGCATCCAAGGCCTGCTAGCTTACCACGGCATACCCTATTCCGGTAGCGGCATCCTTTCATCAGCCATTGGTATGAATAAAATCATTCAGAAGCAATTGATGAAATCACATGGCTTTGAGAGCGTGCCATACACCACCATCTCTCGGCAGGAATGGCTTGAACCAGGCAACCAGCAATATGCGTTTGAGCACATCAACCATGAAGTTGGATTCCCCTGTGTGGTAAAGGCAGCCAATCAGGGCTCATCAATCGGCATAAGTATACTGGCTGATGCCACCATTCAAAATTTTACTGATGCCATTGATAAGGCGCTCTTCATACATAGAATCGATATTCAGAAGTTTAAAATATTAGACCACAATGCACAGTTGCAATATTTAAAACGCATTTGCGATATACGCGAAGGCATTGGACTACCTGTAGTAGCTGGCCCTTCCAATGGTGTACTTTACTCCATGGCTCAGTTGCATGCGCATCTATTGGCTGCCAGCGGAATAGTTACCCTCTCTGCCATCGATGCCGAAAGCCAAGTATTGGTTGAATCATTTATCGAAGGAAAAGAATTCTCATGCATTGTAATAGCCACTGAACAAGGCATCCCCATAGCATTGCCACCAACAGAAATAAGAAAGGGAAAAGAATTATTTGATTACCGATCCAAGTATTTGCCCGGTCTAAGCCGTAAAATCACTCCGATCGATCTTCCAGACCCACAGTTGCAATCCATTCGCACCGCCTGCGAAAAACTTTTCAGCAACTTACACTTTGATGTTTATGCCCGAATAGATGGATTCATTACCCCTTCCGGTGCCGTATTGCTCAATGATCCCAATACCACTAGCGGCATGATGCCCAGTTCTTTCTTTTTTCACCAAGCTGCAGAAATAGGACTTAACCCATCTCAATTTCTAACCTTTATCATCCGCAGTTCAGTGGCCGCGCGCATGGTAGAGTTTAAAAACTATCACACCCTTCCAGTTTTATTGGCACAATTGGATGCCGCCATTCACCTTCTTCAAACCAATCAATCCAATAAAACCAAGGTAGCCGTATTACTAGGTGGTTATAGTTCAGAAAGGCATATTTCAGTAGAAAGTGGGCGTAATATATTTGAAAAACTTAGCTCATCTGAAAAATACGCTCCCGTACCCGTGTTCGTATCTGGTACACAGAGTGGGCATGCCTTGCATACCATACCCATACACCTGCTTCTAAAAGACAATGCCGATGACATTAAAGAAAAAATATTGCATTACGCTGTGCACCCCATCATCGCCACCATCCGTGATCAATGCCAATCCATCACCCAAAAGTATGCAGGCACTGCTGCCATAGCAGCCCCAGCTGCTATCAGCTATGAACAACTGGCAGAGCAGGTACAGCAAGCATTTATCGCCCTGCATGGCAGGCCGGGTGAAGATGGTCAAGTACAAAACCAATTAGAATTGGTAGGCATCAGCTACAATGGCAGTAGGCAATCAAGCAGTGCCATCACCATTGATAAATATAAGACCAATGAGTTGCTCAAGGCAAATGGTTTTTTAGTTGCAGATCATGCAGTTTATACTCATCAAGATTGGGCCGCCAATAAAACCGCCTTTTATCAGCAAGTAATAAGTAAGTTCAGCTACCCCTTTATCATCAAACCGGTTGATGATGGATGTAGTTCGGCAGTAAAAAAAATAAAAAATATAGACCAACTTCAAGCTTATTGCGAGTTGGTATTTCGCACTGGCGATGTTCTGGATCCGCAGCATGTAGCCACCCTTCAATTAAAAGCTAAGGAAGAGTTTCCGGCCAAAACACGAATACTGGTAGAGTCGCTCATCACTGGCAATGGAGCCAATCATTTTTTAGAAATTACAGGTGGCATGCTCACCCGCTATGATAGTCAAGGGCAAATAGTGTATGAAGTATTTGAATCCAGTGAAGCACTAAGTGAGGGTGATGTCTTGAGCCTTGAAGAAAAATTTTTGGCAGGGCAGGGGCAAAATATTACTCCAGCTCGATACCACACAAATCCACAAACCAGGCAACACATTTCCAATTATGTACGTGATCAGTTGATGAAAGCTGCTCAAGTGCTTCAAGTGGAAGGCTACTGTAGAATTGATGCATTTGTAAGAATATACAATGAGCAACATATTGAAGTTGTATTTATTGAAGTCAATTCTTTACCCGGCATGACTCCCGCCACCTGCATCTTCCATCAAACAGCTATCAATGGATATAAGCCATTAGATTTTATTGATCTCATACTCACTTATGGACAGCAGCGCTCACTTCATTTACCAGCCGCCAACCCTTTACCAACCTCCAGCATCAAGCCATGAATAAGCTCTTCATCCATTCCATGCTGGCATTAGGTTTGGCCATGGTGCTCCTGTTCATTGTATATTTAAGTCTTTCTACTTATACCAACCATGGCCAGTACATTACCGTTCCCGACCTTAAAGGCAAAACCCATGCTGCCACTGAAGCCTTGCTAGCCGAACGAAAACTCAAAGTAAGCATTGCCGATAGTATATTTATGCTTGGCAAAGTACCTGGCAGCATCCTAGATCAAGATCCCCTAGCAGGTTCACAGGTGAAGGAAGGCCGCACCATTTATGTTACCATCAATTCGTTGATACCACCCAATGTAAAAATGCCCGATCTACACGATGTATCCCTGCGGCAGGCCCAAGCCATTCTTACCAGCTATGGATTAAAAACCGGAACCATTACCTACCGTCCTGATTTGGCTAAGGATGCTGTTTTAGAGCAGCGCCTTCAAGGGCAGCCCATTGCCAGGGGAGTTGAAATACCCAAAGCCTCGGCCATAGACCTAGTGCTAGGAGATGGCTTGGGCAATACCGAAGTAGAACTCCCAGATTTAATAGGCCTCACACACGATGAAGCCATTTTTATCGTTAAAGCATCAGGTTTGGTGGCGCAAGAAATATTTGATACGGGAGCCCCCAAAGCCACCGCCACCATTTATCGTCAACAACCATCTCCGGCCGATAGCGTATCAGTGCACCAAGGACAAGTTATAACCATCTACCTTAAATAGAATAAATGAAATCATTATATTTTTTTCTAAGTCTTTTAATAGCTCAAGGCATCAAAGCACAAGAGTTAGAACACCCCCTCAAGGTCAATCCTATCATCCTTCAATACCACTTGCAGCATGGTATAAGTGCAGCTAATACATTGCGAGGAAGCCAGCAAGCCATCGCCCTCCCTTTCATCGATGATTTTTCATACAGGCAGCCCATTCCCACAGCATCACTTTGGGTAGATGCACACGCCTTTATAAATACCAGCATGGCAGTCAATCCACCTACCATAGGAGTGGCCACCTTAGATGGCTTAGCAGCCAATGGCTACCCTTACGATAGTCTTTCAGGCATTACCGATACGGCCGATTTTCTTACCTCACAATCCATCGACCTCAATTATCCTAATGATACTACCATTTGGCTAAGTTTTTTTTTCCAACCCCAAGGCTTTGCCGATAAGCCAGAAGCTGGCGATTCTCTTTTACTCCAGTTTCGCGACACCGCAGGCCAGTGGATCACCCAGTGGAGCAGCGATGGAGCACCCAATCAGCCTTTCCAGCAAGTCTATCTACCGGTGCGCACCGCAGCTTACCTCTATAATAATTTTCAATTCCGCTTTTTAAACTTCGCCACCCTCAATGGCAATCGCGACCATTGGCATATAGACCTAGTGCGCCTTGATAGAAACCGAACCCCTGGCGATCCCACTTTTGAAATCAGCTTCATCAATCCACCCATTAGTTATTTGAAAGACTACACAGCCATGCCCTATCCCCATTATAAGCAAATGCTTATCAATGGTCTCAATCCCACGGTAGATACCCTGCGCGACACCGTGCGGGTGCTTCAACTCACCAGCGCCACCTCCATCACCCTTAGCGAACAAATTCGCGATCAAAATGGAAACAATATTTACAATGGCTTCTATGCACCCATAGCACTCACTGCAGTAGCCAATACTGATACAGCATTCAACTATCAACCACCAGCAGCCCTGTTTCCTTCCTTGCCCGACACCTATATGGATTTTGAAATCAAACACTATATAAGTGCAGCCAATGCCGGAGTAGAAACCAATGATACCAACTACCTAACCCAACGCTTTCAAAATTACTATGCTTATGACGATGGCAGTGCCGAGTTAGCATACGGCATTCCTGAAAATGGAGCACGCATAGCCTATCAATTTGATATTAAAAAGGCCGATAGCCTTCGAGGCATCCAGCTCTATTTCAACTGGGTGGGCCCCAATGAGCACAATCGCCTCTTTACACTTGCCGTGTGGAACAGCATCGGCATTGGCGGAGGTGTAGATCAGCTGCGCTATACCCAATCAGGCCAGCGCCCACGCAATCTCCCCCTCATCAATGGCTATGTAAATTACCTCTTCGATTCTGCACTCTATGTCAATCCCGGCACCCTATACATCGGTTGGATCCAAAATCAAGACTCACTGATCAGCCTTGGCCTCGACAAAAACACCCGCGCCACTTCTCATATGTATGCCTATTTCAATGGAGCTTGGACCCAAAGCAGTATCAATGGAGCATGGATGCTTCGACCCATCCTTTCAGAGAGTCCGGTAGCCATAGGCATAAACAACTTAGCGCCCGAACCCTTGCAACTATATCCTAATCCAGCCAGTCATGTAATAAATCTATCCACCACCCAAATACCTCACACCCTTGCCGTTTTCGACATTAGCGGCCGGCAAGTACTCCATCAACCTTACCAGCCCCAGCTCGACATAAGCACCCTCAACCCCGGCTACTACACATTACTTCTTTATTACCCTCATACTATTAGCAAACCATATAAATTTATAAAGGTAAGGCGGCATTAGCAGGTCATCTCTCATCAGCAGCAGTGCCGGTGTTCGCTCATAGTGCCACCAAAAAAAGTTTTTTTTTGGCGGCAGCTAATCCGCTCACCCACGGGCCGCAGGGTAGGGCATGGCTTGGTTAAATGATAAAATAATTTTGTAAATTGCCCTTTCATAGCAGCTTACAAAAATAATTCCATGCACGCATCCCCCTACCACTTAGACAATGGCATAGTGCCATCTGAT
>JBDKJS010000151.1:0-29518 GCA_039806065.1 Bacteroidota bacterium
AATATTATCTATGGTAATTTCACTAGTAGTCATATTAAGTTTGAGTGCAGTGAATTGCCATAAGGCTAAATGTGTTTCATTTAAAAAATCTACATGCTTGCCTGCATCAAGATGTTTTTTAGCCAATGATAGTTTTTTCTTGGCAATAGATTCTGCTCTAGCGGTAAGCAATGCAGTAGATTCATTCTTTTTAGAGAAAAATAAGAAAAGTTGTATTCCTAACAGCAAAGCGAATGGCATTACAAGTAATAGCAAAAACAATGGATCGTTGAATTTTAATCGATTGAATAGTGTTGTAGCACTTTTACTAAGTTTTATAAACCTAATATCGTCATTTAATGCCTTTACTTGTGTCTGTCCGGCAGGGGTATTAGAAATAGTAGCAGGAGATCCATCACCTTTTAAAACGGTGATGTTTTGTTCGGGAAAATTAATTGTTTCATACCTTCCTTTTTCAATATCAAAGTAAACGAATTCAGAAGCAGGAATTTTAAAGTTGCCAGCAGTTCTAGGGATGATTAAATAGTTAAAAGATTTAGAGCCATTTACACCGTTTACACTTATATTTATTTGTTGGTCAATTTTCGGATCGAATGCTTCAAAGTCTGATGGGAAGGTGAGTGTGAGGGGGTCTAATAATTTTAGATTGCCTTTTCCAGTTATTTTAAATTGAAGATCGATGGCATCATTCTGTTTGACCTTATCACTGCTTAGATTAAGTTGTGCATTGTATTTCCCTATTGCACCATTGAATGCTACAGGAGCAGGTTGTGGAAGTGGTTTTACAGTAATAGGAATGATCTTGCTGGCAATGTTGACCTTTACATCTTGAGCACTGTTTCCAAAGGGATTACCAAAGAATGGATCATTGAAAAATTGATCGAAAGGGTCATTGCCGCGCTGTTTTTTTACTGGTATTCTGGCCACTATTTCTCCACCCATTGGCTCAATGTTTAGTACTCCACTTTTTTGAGGGAATAACACCATTTTTTTAATTTCTGCCACATTGAAAGTAGCACCATCATAATTTTCTTTATAAGATGGCGTGTTATTAGGTAATTTAATTTCTTGACTATAGAATCCTGGAAAGTCGGGTGCTTTGTCAAAATTATAATTTACAATATTAACATTGTAGTATAATTTAAATGTTACAACTATTCCTTCACCTTGGTAAACAGAAGATTTATCGACACTGGCTTTAAGGAACACGTTTTTACTTGCGTTGGCAACCGGATTGTTGGGGTTTCCTTTTGCAACTTTGATAGCGGCAGTATTAGAATAAACCTTTTTATTGCCTACATCTACATTAGCAGCAGGGATGGTAAATGTTCCTTCTTTATTTGCTTGCAGAACGTAACTAAATGCGCTAAACTGATAAAAATTTCCATTCACGATTTGAGTCTGTTGACTCTGATTTGGGCCACTCACTACGGTGAAGTCATTAAAATTGGGCCCATTAAAATTCTTAGCATTTCCTTCTAGTCGATATTCAACTCTAAACTGATCGCCTACAGCTACCGTAGTGGATGATATGGATAGGGAAAGCTTTGTTTCCTGAGCGTAACAAATTTTGATGCTGAATAAGAGAACCATCAGCATAGGAATTTGAAATCCTTTAGCAATCGTGTGGAAATATTTTACCATTGTTTTTCAATACTTATTTTTGATGCCGCTTTCTGAGCCTTTCTTTTTTGGGTGTCTTTTTCATCATTGTTCAATGCATCGAGCATCTTCTTAGCATCTTCTTTTGAAATCTGAGGTTTGTTTTTTTGCGATTGTTTTTGTTGGTTTTCTTGATCGTTCTTTTTTTGCTCTTCCTTATTTTTATTCTGCTGTTGATCCTTTTCTTGCTTATTGTCTTTATTTTGGTTCTGCTTGTTTTTCTGATTTTGCTGTTGTTTTAGCATTGATTGGGCATAGGCCAGATTATAGCGAGTATCATTGTCTTTGGGGTTTTGAAGCAAGGCATTTTTATAGGCTTCAATACTTTCTTGGTATTGCTTGTTTTGCAGATAGGTATTGCCTAGGTTATGGTAAATTTTGCTTGCATCGGTTTTGGTAATGTTTTTATTTTCTGTAGCGTTTTTATACCATTTCTCAGCTTCTTGAAAATTATTTTTGCTATAATAAGTATTCCCAAGATTGTACTTGGGTGCAACGGCACTTCTGTTTTTTTCAAGTGCTTTCAAATAAGTAGCTTCTGCTTCATTCAATTTGTTTTCCTTAAAAAGTTTATTTCCATCATTAATCAGTTTCCTATCAGATTGTGCATTTACTTGCCTAGATAAAAGGAATAAAGTCATTAAAATATAAATGGTGTATAGCTTATTTATTTTCATTTTTTCCAAACAAATTTAAATTTTGAATCCACTTGCTTTGCTTTCCACTTATACATGCTTCTATGATGATAAGAAGCAATGCGCCCGCTAAAAACCAATAATATTGTGTTTGATAATTAGCGAATCGTTTACTCTTAAAGCTTTTTTTGGTACTTTTTGAAATTTCATTCATCAAATGATTAATACCATCATCCGAATTGGAAGCTTTGATGTACAAGCCTCCTCCAGCAGAAGCAATATCCTTTAGAGCGTTATCATTGAGTCTGGATATAACGGTATTGCCGTTGTTGTCTTTTAAATAATCAACCCTAACTCCATTTTCTGTAATTGGTATAGGTGCACCTTCTGTGCTGCCCATTCCTATTGCATGAACTTTCGCTCCTTCAGCTTGCGCTTTTTTTGCTGCCTCTACTGCATCATCTTCATGATTTTCGCCATCAGTAATCACAATAATATTTTTATACTTATTATCAGATCCTGCAAATGAAGTCATGGCGCTATTAATGGCTTCGCCAATAGCTGTTCCTTGAGTGGGAATAATATTGGTGTTAACCGTATTAAGAAATAATTTGGCTGCACCATAATCAGTGGTGATGGGTAATTGCACATAAGCTTTTCCAGCAAAAATGATGAGACCTATTCGGTCATTTTCTAATTTGTCAATCAAACGTGAAATACTTTGGCGAGCGCGTTCTAGTCTACTAGGTTTAATATCCTCTGCATTCATGCTGTTGCTTAAATCCAATGCAATGATTAGTTCAGTGCCTTCGCGGTCCACTTCTTCAAACTTTGTTCCAATTTGGGGGTTGGCAGCACCTATAATAAGTAATGCGAGGGCAAGGCTAAAGAGTATTAATTTAAGCCATGGTTTAGAAGAGGAGTAGGTAGGAGCAAGTGTTTTAAACAATGCCGCAGATGCAAACAGGTCTCTTGATCGAAGCCACCACCTCTTATAAATCATAAACACTATCCAACAAATTGGGATCAGGCCAAGCAGATAAAGTAAATTAGGATGTTCAATTCTTAGCATGATTAGGGCAATGATTTGAATAGGGTGAATTGTAAGATGAAGGCTAATACAACCAAGGCTATTGCTAGTAATGCAAAGGGCAAAAATTCCTCATTTTTATTGCTATATTCTTTTATGTTTACTTTAGTTTTTTCAAGTTTATCTATTTCAGCATAAACTTCCTTCAATTTTGTAGCGTTGGTTGCTCTAAAGTACTTTCCGCCTGTGTCGGCAGCAATTTGTTTTAAGACCCCTTCATCAATGTCTACAGGCACTTGTTGATATTGAATACCGAAGGGCGTTTTAAATGGGTAGGGAGCGGTTCCTTTAGAACCTGCACCCACGGTATAAACCCTTACATTATACGCTTTAGCTATTTCCCCAGCGGTGATGGGTGTAATATCGCCAATGTTGTTTACGCCATCAGTTAAGAGCACCACTACTTTGCTTTTAGCTTTACTAGTTCTTAGCCTATTAACTGCCGTAGCCAATCCTTCACCAATGGCAGTGCCATCAGCAAGTGAACCTGATTCGATAGCAGCGAAAAGGTTTTTTAGTACAGCATGATCACTGGTTATTGGACATTGAGTAAAGCTTTCTCCAGAGAATATCACTAGGCCTATGCGATCATTGGGCCTTGCATCAATAAACTCTATTGCAACTTTTTTTGCCGCTTCAATTCTATTGGGTTTTAGATCTTCGGCAAGCATTGAAGCAGATACGTCTATCGCCAATATTAGATCAATGCCCTCAGTTGTTACATCTCTTCCTTTATAACTTGATTGAGGTCTTGCCAAGGCAATAATAATGGCACCAATTGCTAATAGTTTGAATATAAATGGGAGCAATAGTAATCTTTGCTTGATGGTAGGGCGGTAATTGCTAAAGAGATGGATTGAGGAGAAGGTAATCTCTGTTTTAAATTTGGCATTTGCTATAAAAAAAACAATCAGTGCCAATGGCAGTCCGATCAATGCCCACAACACATAAGGGTAATAGAAGGTAATTTCGTTCCACCATTGCTGAATCATACTTCACCTCCTGATTTTTTTTCGACAGTGATAAAGGTTTTCATTACAAATGTTTTGGCATGCTCCATCAATAGTGAATTATCAGCGGGTAATGGAATGTACTTTGCAAATTTCACCAGGTCGGCTTGCTGTAACATTTGCTTAAGCTGGGTAAATTCGTTGACCGGTAAATCTTTAATAATGAGTGTTTGAGTAATTTCTTCAGTGGTAAACTCAAGAGCTGGGATTTTAAACTGCTTTTCTAAATAAAGTCTGATGATATCCGTAGTGGTACTATAGTATTCTTTCACCTTGCCATTTTGCCATAACTTTTCATCTTCTATTTTTTTTAATTCACCCAGGATAAATTCGTTTAATGGAATGCTAGGCGTAATTATTGGTAAGCTTTGGGGAGCAATTGGTTTTCGTTTAATAAGTAAATAGATAATGACGAGTAATATTAATATTCCTATTGCCAATGAGATGAACAGTAAGTAATCGCGCCAATTAAGTTGTGCATCCATCAAGGGCTTTATTGGTTTGATAGCAGCAGCAGTATCTACAGGAATGGTATTTACAGTTATTAGTGTAGCAGCTGTGGCAGCGCTGTCAACTATGGTTACACCATCATTGCTTGCAAAAAAACTAATAGGCGTGATAACGTAAAATCCGCTATCGAAACTAGTTATGGAAAATTGCTGATGGTAAGTCTTGCTATTGCCGTTGGTAATTATTGTATCAATAGGAGAGGGGTTTATTACTGTTAAACTATTGAGACTATCAGCTATTTTAGGCCAGAATATTTTTACCGCCCCATCGCTTGTGGCTGAAAGGTGAACAGTAACTTGTTCTCCTATTTTAAATGTGGTAGAATCTATTCTAAGCTTTGCTTCGATAATTGGCGCAGCACTCAGTCTATTTGCCAACAACAGTATTAGAAGGGAGGTAAAGTTTTTCATTTTTTACGCTCCCTTCTTTTAAATAAAGCCGTAAGTGGTTTTACAAAATCTTCGGAAGTATCAATGGTAGTAAAGTCTACACCTGCATTTCTGAATAATAGGACCAATGATTCATTTCTTAATTTAGCATTTTTTTCATATGCTGCTCTGATATTAGCGTCAGACGAGTCAATCCACATGGATGCATTTTTCTCAGCGTCAAATAGTTTAATGATACCAACATTGGGCAGTGATTGTTCTCGCTGATCGGAAAGATGTAAGGCAACCAGATCGTGTTTTTTACCAGAAAGCTTTAATGCATCTGAAAAATTATCGTCAAAAAAATCAGATATGATAAAAGTAGTACTTCGTTTTTTAATTACATTATTTAAATAGCGCAATGCAAATGTGATGTTTGTTCCTTTATTCTTTGGATTGAAGTTAATTAATTCTCTTATTATTCTCAATATATGAGATTTACCTTTTTTGGCAGGGATAAATAATTCAATTACATCACTGAAAAATATTACACCAATTTTATCATTGTTTTTTATAGCCGAAAAAGCAAGAACAGCACATAATTCTGTTATCAATTCACGCTTCAATTGTTTAGTGCTTCCAAAATTTTCTGATGCGCTCACATCTACCAGCAGAATGACAGACATTTCACGTTCTTCTTCAAAAACTTTTACGAATGGATGATTGAATCGAGCTGTTACATTCCAATCAATTGCTCTGATGTCATCGCCTGGTTGGTATTCCCTAACTTCGCTAAAGGCCATACCTCTTCCTTTAAAAGCGCTGTGATATTCCCCGGCAAAAATTCTATTGCTGAGTCCGCGCGATTTTATTTCAATAGTTCTAACTTTTTTTAATAATTCAGTAGTGTCCAAAGCTTAAATAATTAATGATATATAAATTGATGACAGTTAATTACTAGGGAACTTCTACAGTGTTTACTATTTCATTAATTAAATCTTCGGTGGTAATATTTTCAGCTTCTGCTTCATAGGTCAAGCCTATTCTATGGCGCAGTACATCATGGCACATACTTCTTACGTCCTCTGGAATTACATACCCTCTTCTTTTAATAAAAGCATGAGCTTTAGCAGCTAATGCAAGATTAATACTTGCCCTTGGTGACCCTCCAAAGCTGATAAATTGTTTAAGCTTTCCTAGTTTGTATTCTTCAGGTTGTCGGGTAGCAAAAACCAAGTCAATGATATATTTTTCGATTTTTTCATCCATATATACATCTCTTACCACTGCTCTTGCTGATAGTATTTGAGGTACCCCCACTACTTTATTCAAAGTTGGGCCTATCAAAGCCATATTTTGTCTAATGATTAATTTTTCATCTTCTTTGTTAGGATGGTTAATTTTCACTTTCAACATAAAGCGATCAACCTGGGCTTCAGGCAGCGGATAGGTTCCTTCTTGTTCAATTGGATTTTGAGTGGCTAGGACTAAAAATGGTTCATCCAGCTTAAAGGATTGTTCACCTATGGTTACTTGCCTTTCTTGCATGGCTTCAAGCAATGCACTTTGCACTTTGGCTGGTGCCCTATTAATTTCATCAGCAAGAATGAAGTTTGCAAAAACAGGTCCCTTGCGCACCACAAATGATTCTTGCTTTTGGTTATAAATCATGGTGCCAAGTAAATCAGCTGGGAGTAAGTCAGGTGTAAATTGTATGCGACTGTATTTAGCATCTATAGCAGTGGCTAGACTTTTAATTGCCAATGTTTTCGCAAGCCCAGGAACACCTTCTAATAAAATATGTCCATTGGCAAGCAATGCTATCATTAATCTTTCAGTCATGTATTTTTGACCAACTACAGTTTTACTCAATTCCATTTGGAGTAAATCAATAAAACTACTTTCGCGAGCGATCCGCTCGTTTAATTGTTGAATGTCCATTAGAGATTTTAATTATTTTTAGGTGAATGCAATTTTATGCAAAATGAGTGAATCATCTCTGAACAAATGGGTTAAAATATGTTAATGGTTATGAACATAGGCGTAGTCATTGCCAATGCCTAGTTTTCCTTTTCAGCTTTCAAATAAGCTGCTCAAAGAAAGAGTAAGAGCTGAAATTATAGGTACTTTTGTCACTTTATGATTCGTTACTATTTACTCATCTCATACAGGGGAACAGCATATCATGGGTGGCAAAGGCAACCGAATGCACTTACTGTGCAGCATTGTATCGATGAGGCTTTATCAACATTGCTTCGCGTGCCTACTTTGAGTCATGGTTGTGGCAGGACTGATGCTGGGGTTCATGCCATGCAATTTTATGTACAGTTTGATGCATCAGTATGTATTGAAAATAATGAAAAGTTTATTTATCAATTGAATGCCATCCTTCCCAAAGACATAGTGATTGCTGATTTGATTAAAGTTCACCATGATGCTGATGCTCGCTTTGATGCAAACATGCGCACGTACCGTTATTTTTGTTTAAGGAAAAAGCATGCGTTTGTTCAAGATTTTGCGTGGTACTATCCTCATCCTTTGGATTTTGAAGTTATGAATGAGGCTGCTAATATTGCCATGGGTACTCATCATTTTACTTGTTTTTATAAGCAGGCAAATCCGGAATTAAGTCACCTCTGTACAGTATCTAATGCCATGTGGATTTATAATAATCCTAATATTTTTTATTTTGAAGTAAGTGCAAATAGATTTTTAAGGAACATGGTTAGAGCTATGGTTGGCTCGCTTATGGCAGTGGGTAGAGGTGCCCATACTATAGCTGACTTTGAAGCATTGTTAAAGAATGGTATTAGAAGTGATGCTGGCAAATCTGTACCAGCTCATGGACTTTATTTGTATGAAGTTAGGTATCCTTATATTCCAAGAGCAAAGCCTGATTCAAGTTTATTTAATTTGCATAGTTAATTGATGTTTTTATGAGTGTAGCTGGTAGTGCTTTTGATTTAAAGTTGTTTAAAAAAATATTTTTATACACAAAACCCTATAAATCCACATTGTGGCTTTGTATTTTTATGACACTACTCTTGTCAGTGTTGGGGCCGGTAAGGCCTTGGTTGGTACAATTTGCATTAGATCACTATGTGGCTAGTAAGGATGCATCAGGGTTAAGGTATATCTCAATTTGGCTGGTGGTGCTGCTCTGTTTTCAAACCGTAATGCAATATTTATATACTTATGCTACTAATTGGCTTGGTCAATCAGTCATTCGAGACATAAGAGTGGCATTGTACAAACATATAATAAGATTGAACAATAAATTTTTTGATCATACGCCCATCGGCACATTGATAACACGGACCGTATCTGATATTGAGACCATAGCTGATGTTTTCTCAGAAGGGTTGATAGTGATAGCAGGAGATTTGTTGCAATTGATGGTTATAATAAGCTTTATGTTTTACTATAATTGGCAATTAACTCTTGTAGCATTGGCAACTTTACCGATACTACTCTTGGCCACAAGATTTTTTCAGAAGGGAATTCGTGAATCATTCAAGGATGTACGCATCCAAGTAGCTGCATTAAATACTTATGTTCAGGAGCATATAACAGGCATGAGTTTGGTTCAGTTGTTTAACAGGCAGCAAAAATCAATGGAAGAATTTGATGCTATTAATTTAAGGCATCGAAAAGCACATGTTAAATCGGTTTGGTACTATAGTATTTTCTTTCCCATTGTTGAAATTTTATCAGCCGTTTCTATAGGTTTAGTGGTTTGGTGGGGAGCCCGTGGGGTATTGAATGAAACAATAAGTGTAGGGGTTATCACTGCATTTATTATGTACATCAGTATGATGTTCAGGCCTATTCGTGAATTGGCTGATAAATTTAACACCCTACAAATGGGCATGGTAAGCAGTGAAAGAATTGTGAAGCTTTTGGAAACCGACCAACAAATAATCAATTCAGGCACCTCTACGCCAACAGTGCTCAATGGCGATATTGAATTTAGCAATGTGCATTTTGAGTATGTCCCTGGCGAGGCCATTTTGAAAGGGATTAGTTTCAAGCATACATCAGGGAAAAAATTGGCATTAGTGGGTGCAACGGGTGCAGGTAAATCGTCCATTATTCAACTTATCAATAGAATGTATGAGTTTCAATCGGGAACTATTTTAATCGATGGAAATGATATTAGGTCATATGAACTAAATAGTTTGCGTAGTAAAATAGCATTGGTTTCACAGGATGTTTTTTTGTTTAGCGATAGCATCTACCATAATGTGAGTTTACGCGATGAAAGCATTACTTTAGATCAAGTGGTGCTTGCAGCCAAGGCCATTGGGGTGCATGATTACATTAATTCGTTGCCTGGCGGATATAATTTTAATGTATCAGAAAGGGGCGCGTTGCTTAGCGTTGGGCAGCGTCAACTTATAGCATTCTTACGAGCTTATGTTGCTAATCCCTCTATACTAATCTTAGATGAAGCTTCAAGCAGCATTGATACCACTGCTGAGCGATTAATTCAGGAAGCTACTTTTGCCCTGACCCAAGGCCGCACTTCAGTCATAGTAGCGCATAGATTATCCACCATTCAAGCTGCTGATGCAATTTTGGTACTAGATAAGGGGAAAATAGTTGAACAAGGAAAACATGAGCAGTTGGTGGCTAATGATGGTCCTTACAAAAAATTATTTGATGCTCAATTCAATAATTAGAAATGTTTGTAAATGGTACCCACAAAAGCCTCTTCCATTACCACATCTTCAACACCATTATTATTAACATGAACCAGCACTTTAGTTACAAATTCATCCACCTTTTGTACTTCCAGTTCAACATCAATTCTTGGAGATAAAAATGGAAATCCTTTTCTGGCTATAACTTTACCTGAGGTTGTATCAATAAGTTTAACCTTAAACCCCTTTTTCAAACAGATGCGTTCCAAGGGGGGTAATACTTCTGTAGTAGGGTATCTTAATAACGCAGTTCTCATAAGTAATCAGTTCAGTGGTGGTTAGTTCAGCTCTTAGCAAATATAACTTTAATAAATAGGGATTGCAAATTTATATTCAACAACTATTAAATGAAATTATTTTTTTTTCAAAAGTTAAATTGTTGGTAGGTTCATGTTAATAATCAGCATGAGACTAAATCAATGTGGACAATTAAGGCACTTACTTTTGTAGCTCAAGTTTGCAACAATGAAACCATGGATTGGAATAATAGGTGTGTTGCTGGCGGTTTTTGAACTATTGCCAACCAATGCCCAAGAAAGGATAAAGCCTCCTTTTTATACAACAGAATCAACCATTTGGGCTGATTCTGTAATACAAACCATGACAATAGAGGAAAAGATAGGTCAAATGATCATGATGGCAGCATGGAGCAACAAAGATTCCTCGCACATTAATTACCTAAGGCAAATCATTACTGAATACCATATAGGCGGACTTATTTTTTTTCAAGGCGGGCCCATGAGGCAGGCGCTACTCACTAATGACTATCAAAAAATATCTAAAGTTCCATTACTTATAGGAATAGATGGTGAGTGGGGTTTAAGCATGCGCCTTGATAGCACCATCCGTTTTCCAAGGCAGATGACACTTGCGGCCAATGAAAGCGCAGGTGAAATGGTGTATAAGGTGGGAAAAAACATTGGCCAACAATGTAACCGGATGGGCATTCACATCAATTTTGCACCAGTGGTTGACATCAATACCAATGCGGCCAATCCCATTATAAGCACGCGCTCATTTGGAGATAACCCTCAAACAGTTTCTGCTAACGGAATTGCCTACATGAATGCATTGCATGAACAAAAAATTCTCTCATGTGCTAAGCATTTCCCCGGGCATGGAAATACGAATCAAGATTCTCATCACACACTTCCATTAATAAGTGCAAGTAAAGAAGCACTTGATAGCGTAGAACTATATCCCTTTAGGCAATTAATAGACAGTGGACTTGGAAGTCTAATGGTGGGGCATTTAAGCGTAACGGCATACGATAGTTTGGCCAATCACCCATCCACCCTCAGTAAAGAAATAGTTACAGAGCTGCTTAGAAATAGACTAAACTTTAGTGGCATTATATTTACTGATGCTTTGAACATGAAGGGCGTAAGCAATTTCTTCACTTCAGGCGAAATTGAAAAATTGGCCTTTCTTGCAGGCAATGATATTTTCCTGTACAGTGAAAGCCCCTTTCAAACCATAAAGGCCTTAAAACAAGCCATGGCAGATTCCTTGATCACTGAAACAGCTATCAATAACAGTGTGAGAAAAATTTTATGTTGGAAATATTGGGCAGGATTACATAATTATACTCCAATAGATACGCTCCATTTGCTATCAGATTTAAATGCTACTGAAATTAAATTGCTTCAGGAAGATGCATATCATCAATCGATTACTCTGTTAAAGAATGATGGCATGGTTCCAATGAATGAAATCAACACCAAACGAACCATTTCAATAGCATTGGCCGATATTAAAAACAATGTGTTTCAAAGTAGATTAAATGATTATGCAAATATTGATTGTTTTGCATTAGCCAAAGATGATGAACAGATGCTGTATGAGTCGTTATTAAATTTCTGTGACAATTATGATCGGGTAATTTTAAGTATTCACAACACTAGTACTAAAGCTGATAAAAATTATGGGATCAACGAAAATCAAATCGCCTTCATAGATAGTGTAATTAAAAGGCACCAAACTATGGTTGTAGTTTTTGGCAACAGTTATGTACTTGGCACCGTACCGGGCCTTCCTAATGCCCGTGGAATATTAATTGCCTATGAAGATTTTGCGGTTACGCAAGACTTAGCTGCACAAGCTATCATGGGTGGGCGCACTATATCAGGTAAGTTGCCAGTAGCGGTAAATGATTTTTTTAAGCGAGGCCAGCAAATCAGGCAGGATAGCGTAATACGGTTTGCTTATAGTTTGCCAGAAAAATTGGGCATAAAATCCTCCGAGCTAGATTCCCTTTCAATCATAATTGCTGGTGCAATAGCGCAAAAGGCAATGCCAGGATGCCAACTACTGGTAGCTAAAGACGGAATAGTAATCTATAATCAATCATTTGGCTATACTACTTATGAAGATAGTTTATTGGTCAACAACCATACGGTTTATGATCTGGCTTCGCTCACTAAAATTCTTGCCACAGCACCATCCATTATGCACCTCTATGAACGGAGGCAAGTAAACTTAGAACATCAGCTTGGTAAGTATTTGGCAGGAAGTAGATATAAACCAATAGCCAATGTAAAAATTTCTGATATGCTGTATCATCAAGCAGGGTTCAAAGCCTGGGTGCCTTTTTATAAAGATAAAATTATAGAACCCAATAAAGCACTTGAGTTTTTTAGTGATACCATCACAAGTAGTCATACTTTAGCAATAGCACAAAATTTGTATGGGATCAATTCATTAAAGGATTCGGTTTTCCAATGGATTTGTGAACAAAAAATAGGAAGTGATCATCAGTATATTTATAGTGATTTTGGACCTATCCTGCTCGGTCGATTGGTTGAACAAGTTACCAATACAACATTGTCAAATTATGTGCAGTCCAATTTTTATGGGCCTTTAGGTTTGTCCAAGTTAGGTTATGCACCTTTAAGGCAATTTAGCAAGCGTCAAATTGCACCAACATCATATGATAGCATTTTTAGAAAACAATTGATTCATGGCTACACTCATGATCCAGCAGCGGCACTTATGGGCGGTGAAGCAGGCAATGCGGGATTGTTTAGCAATGCAAATGATGTTGCTATAATTATGCAAATGTTAATGCAAGGAGGTCATTATGGAGGCAGACAATACTTTTTACCCAATACGGTAACCTATTTTACAAGTAAACAAATTGACAGTAAAAATAGACGTGGATTACTTTTCGACAAACCCAATCCTGAAGACCCACAACTTAGTCCAGTAGCTGCTGGTTGTTCTAATAGCACTTTTGGGCATCAGGGGTTTACTGGCACCTGCGCATGGGCCGATCCGGAAAATAGATTGGTGTTTGTATTTCTTTCAAACAGGGTTCATCCCAATGAATCGAACACCTTGCTCAGTAAGTTAAACATTAGGACTGAGCTGCACCAGGTGGTTTACAATGCAATCAAGCCAATTAGGTAGTATTAACAAAAGCCTATTTATAATTAAGGCTAGGAGGCCTCATGTGGGTGGCAAAATCACATTAGCTTAGGTCATTCAAAATATTGGCAATGTTTAAAATACTTACATTCTTTAGCAGCAGCATTACGCTGTTTATCACCACTTTTTTTGTATTCGGAACGGACCAAGTTACCGTAGATGTAACGCATCCATCGGTTATCAAACCAGGACAAGAATTTATCATAGAACTAACTATTGATAAGGGCAACCTAGATGGCTTTGCTCGTTTACAACAATACATCCCAGACGGATTTAATGTTTCGCCTGCGGCCACTGCAGGTGCTCAATTTACATTTGATAATCATGTTGCTAAATTTATTTGGACAGCCTTGCCAGTAGAACGCACTTTCAAAATTTCATACATGGTAATAGCAGAAGGAGGGATAGATGGAATAAAAAGTATCGATGGAATATTTTCATTTATTCGTGATGAAAAAACTGAACAATACAGCATAGAAAAAATTAATTTGCAAATTTCAGAATTGGATGCTAAACCCAGTATTGCTGAACACTCAACCAAAGATGAGATAAACCTTGCCATTCAAAGAGAGATCGTTCAGATTATTCCAGAGCAAAATGAATACAAGGTAATATTAACCATTCAAAGAAATCCAGGAGAAACTGCAGCCACTTTCTATGATCAACTTCCCAATGGTTATACAGCCGAGGCCATTAATATAGCCAGCAGTAAATTTGCATTTGAAAATGGAGTTGTTAAATTTTATTGGGAGCAATTGCCCGCAGACAGTATTATCCACATAAGCTACTTTGCCTCTTGTAAGAAAAAGATCCTGCATAAACCTTCTATTACAGGGATGATGGTTTATGGCGAGCCTCTAACTAATAACCCAATGATGGTCATTAACAACGGAGCCATTAAAACCATACCTGAGGCTGAGTCAGTGAGTAAAATTTTATCGAACGAAGTAAGTAGAATAGGATCCGTTTCCGATGAAAATCCTGCACCAATGGTGGTTTCGCCCAGTCAAGATAAGGGCATTGCACCTACGCCTAATACCGCCACTTTTTCTCCATCTTCCACGAGTGGAGTAGTTGAATATAAGATCCAAATTTCAGCAACGAATAAAAGTAGCATCAAGGATGGGGTCTATTTCTTGAAGAAGTACGGATTAAATAATGAAGTTTTTCTTACAGATCATGAGGGGTGGAAAAAATACCTTATAGGATCATTTCAAAATTATGGTGATGCGAAATTGCTTAAAAATCAAACCATTGGAAAGGTAAAGGACGCCTTTATTGTAGCTTACATGAATGGGCAGCGAATACCAATACAGCAAGCTTTAAAAGTTAATAATAGTAACTTGAGCTTTATCAATAACGTTAATGGTAAGATAAATTAAAAGCATTGATAAAATTTAATATTTGTATTCTTTTTTTATTGTTGGCAGCAAGTAGCCTAACAGCTCAAGATGACTCGTTGCCTAAAAGAAGGTATACCCCAGCTATAGGATTGGGCCGTGGGTTAGTATATTTTATTGGGGATATCGGACATAAACGCTATGATAGTCCAATAAATACACATGGCGCTTGGCAATTAGAGTTAGAAGCCTATAAGATGGGAAAATTATCCTTGAATCTGTTTTTAATTAATGGTACGTCAAATGGTACAGATGATTACAGCGGTTACAAAATTAATTATAAATCTAAATTTGTAACTGAAGGCCTTTCATTAAGATACGATTTCGATAGTCAACATCAAACAAATACAATAGTTCCATTCATAGGTGCTGGTGTGGGTTTCATTGTGCATTCAACAAAAGTGGATATGAAAGATGCTGAAGGCCGCCAATATAATTATTGGACTGATGGAACCATAAGATCAATGGCACAACAAGATCCTGCTGCCAGTACAGCTACCGTAATTTATCGAGATTACCGTTACGAAACCGATGTGACCACACTTGACTCAATAGGTAAGTTTAACAAATCGAGTTTGACCATTCCTATTTCAATAGGTGTAAAAATGAAGCTAAGCAGTAGGATAGATATTTTATTTAATGGAACCATGCACTTAGTTCAATCCGATTTTTTTGATGCATTGAGTGCCAAAGAAAATAAATCATGGGTGCCGGTAAATGATGCCAATGATAGATTGTTTCTAACCACCGCCACTTGTAGATTTAGAATAGGTGCTCCGAGAGACACGCCCAAGCCAAAGAAGTATAAGTCGATCGATTATAAGGACATAGATTTTGAAGCTTTGGCCCGTGAGGATGCCGATGCAGATGGCGTATCAGATTTCATTGACCACAGTAATGAAGACTCGATCAAGGCAAGTGTAGATGCAAAAGGAGTAGCCATCGATAGTGATGGAGATGGGGTGCCGGATTATAAGGATGCAGAGCCTGCTACACTCCCTGGAAGCTTGGTTACTCTGGATGGGAAAACATTTACTGATGAGATGCTTGCCGAGAAAGCTAAGCGTGATTCAATGGCCGAGGGCAATGTGGTGCTTAAAGAATATTTAAAAGTAGTGGATAAATTAAAATCACCCACGGGCAATAAGTCAAAACCAGTGGGTATCCCATTAGATTTTATACAATTTGACAAAGATGCCAATGGCGTGATTGCTCCAAAAGAAATAACTGAGGCCATTGATACGTTTTTAGATGGAAAGCTTAATTTAAGCACCCGCAAATTTTATGAGCTAATAGATTTTTACTTCCAGCAATAGGGTCTTACAGCGGAAGTGTAATAAAACCAATATTTATTGCTTAACCATCTCATATTCGATTGGTAAAAATGTAGAGCACCAAAAGTGTGCTCTTAAAATGCATTTACAATATGGATAAGCAATTGGTTATTTTATATGTTGAGGACGATGAATTGGATCGTAAGATACTTCAACGGGCAGTTAAATCATCAGGATTAAATATTGATCTTCGATTTGCAGAAGATTTGGATAGTGGAAAAGATCTGACAGATGGAATAGAATATGACTGTATTTTCCTAGACTATAATTTGCCTGGAGGCAGTGGCCTTGAATTGTTAAAGCACATCCGTCAGAAAGGGAATAATTCTCCAATAATAGTAGTTACATCGCAGAGCGACACACAGATAGCAGTAGATGTAATGAAAAGTGGAGCTAGTGATTACATACCCAAGTCACTTCTTAGCCCAGAAGGCATAACGCAAAGTTTGCGTCACGTAGTGGCAATGAAGGAAGCAGAGTTAGAGCGAATAAGAATTTCGCAAGAACTCGCAACTACACAAAAAACTTTGGAGACCATTGTTATCAATGCTCCAATCATATTGTTTTCGTTAGACAATGAAGGTAAATTCATTTTGTTTGAAGGCAAGGCAATCCACGAATTTGGGTTAACTAAAAAGGACTTGGAGGGCAAGCTCATCGCACAACAGCAAGTAGCATTACCTATTACGAAGGAGAGTTTTGAAAAGGCAATAGGGGGTTATGAACATACTACACAAACAGAAATTACTGGAAAGTTTTATGAAACATACTATGTTCCAATGCGAAATTTTCAAGATGAAATATGTGGTGTAATAGGAGTAGCATCAGATATTACAGGGTTAAAAAGAGCCCATCAAGAATTAGAGATGGCAAAGAAGCTAGCTGAAGAAACGGCAAAAGTAAAGGAGGAATTTCTAGCGAATATGAGTCATGAAATTAGAACACCAATGAATGGCATCATTGGCTTGACAAGGATTTTGCTGAATACTAAACTAGACGAAGAGCAGATGCGTTTTATGCGATCAATCAAAGTGAGTTCAGATAATTTATTGGTCATTATTAATGATATACTGGATTTTTCGAAAATTGAAGCAGGGAAAATGACTTTTGAAAAAACAGCATTCAAATTGAGAGATGCCTTACAACATACCATTGAATTATTTGCTGGAAAGGCTGATGAGAAAGGACTGAAAGTTCAAGCGAAGGTTGGAGATCAAATTCCGAAAATAATAAAAGGTGACACCACCCGGCTATCGCAAATATTGAATAATTTAGTAGGTAATGCGATTAAATTTACTCAGCAAGGAGGAGTTACCATAAACGTGTCCCAAACAGCTCAAACTGCTGATACCATAAAATTATTAATTGAAGTAACAGATACTGGCATTGGCATCCCAGAAAGCAGTATAGGAGGAATTTTTGAAAGTTTTTCGCAAGCCGAAGCCAGCACAGCACGTAAGTTTGGTGGAACAGGGCTAGGGCTCACCATTGTAAAAAGACTGGTGGAATTGCAAGGAGGCGAAATAGGAGTAAGGAGTAAGGTAGGTGAGGGTAGCACATTCTATTTCTATTTAGATTTTGAAATGGCAACGGAACAAGATCTTGATGCTAATTTTCAAGATGATGCCACGGAAGATTTAGATATTTCACACTTGAGTGTATTAATGGCAGAAGATAATACCATTAATCAAATGATTGTTAAAAAATTATTTAAAGATTGGAATACTAAGCTAGATTGCGCAGAGAATGGAAAAATTGCTTTAGAACTCTTGCAACAAAATGCTTATGATATGATATTAATGGACATTAATATGCCAGAAATGGATGGACTCACGGCAGTGCATCAAATTAGAACCACACTACCGGAGCCATTGTGCAATATACCAGTAATGGCTATTACCGCACATGCTACTGCTACTGAGCGAGAGAAGTCCTTCAGCGCTGGAATGAACGATTATATTTGTAAACCTTTTGACCCGAAAGATCTTCGGAGAAAAATGTTGACCTTAACAGCGCATGTACAAAAGGGTACCCATGTTAACGCCTTGACTACAACACAACCTATAAAAGATTCAGTAGCTCATGAAAAAGAGCAAACGAATGACAACAAAATTCAGTTAGAGACTAGCCAACCAGGATTAGATCCTACCACAGCTAGCATTGATCAATTTCAAGAAATACAGGTTACAGCTAAATCGCAAGCCTATGAGCAATACCACATCGATCTTACCTATTTGAAACAAATAGCCGATAACAATAAAGAGTTTATGGTTGAAATGATTGAAATGTTTCTTCAGAAAACTCCAGAGGCATTACTCCAAATGCAGGAATATTTAAATACTAAAAATTGGCACGAGTTGCGTAATGTGGCACATCGTATAAAACCATCATTTAGTTATATTGGAATTTCTGAGATCCATCGATTATTGGCAGCAATAGAAAATAACAGCGAAACTAGAACCAATTTAACCGAAATTCCGGAAATGTTAGATAAAGTACAACATGCTTGTGAAGAGGCATACGCAGAGTTAAAAACTGAGATAAGTAAATTATAAACCTTTTTTGATAAAAATTTCGTAGCCCTTTCTTATTAGAGAGGGCTTTTTTTATGGATCATGTATGAGCTATTTTTTATCTTAGCAAAAAAAATTAATGAATTATAAAGAAATAAGTCAAAAAGATGTAGCATATTTTACCAGCATTCTTCCAGAAGCCGGTATTGCATTGGATGAAGAATCGTTATTGAATTACGCTCATGATTATACAGAAGATTTGAGTTTTAAACCAGCCATTGTACTTAAGCCTAGCACTACTGAAGAAGTTTCTAAGATATTAAAATATTGTAACGATCAATTGATTCCAGTTACGCCACGTGGAGCCGGTACTGGTTTAAGTGGAGGTGCCTTGCCAGTTTATGGAGGCGTATTACTAAGTAGTGAAAAGTTGAATAAAATCTTGAGTATAGACCAGAACAACCTTCAAGCTACGGTAGAGCCCGGTGTAATCAATCAAGAACTGCGGAATGCGGTTGAGGCCATGGGACTTTACTATCCCCCTGATCCGGCTAGTAGAGGAAGTTGTCAGTTAGGAGGGAATTTGGCAGAATGTGCAGGCGGGCCTAAAGCAGTAAAATACGGAGTGACCAAGGATTACATTCTCAATTGTGAAATAGTGTTGGCCAATGGAACGATTATTTGGACAGGCGCTAACGTACTAAAGAATGCTACCGGATATAATCTTACACAGCTGATCGTAGGAAGTGAAGGAACTTTGGGTTTTGTAACTAAAATAGTATTGCGACTCATTCCACTACCCACTCAAAATTTATTAATGTTGGTTCCATTTTATAGTAGCGAGGAGGCCTGCTTAGCGGTGTCAGAAATTTTTAAGGCAGGTATTACCCCTTCTGCATTGGAATTTATGGAACGAGATTGTATATCATTTGTGATGAAATATGTTGAGGTTAAAATACCCCTTAAGGAAGAAATAGCTGCCCATTTGTTTATCGAAGTTGATGGTAACCATAAGGAAATACTGATGCAAGAATGTGAACGAATAAGTGAAGTGGTGAGTAAATTTAAAATTGATGAAATTTATTTTGCAGAATCAGAGCAGCAAAAAAATGATCTTTGGCGAGCACGGAGGAGTGCTGGCGAAGCTGTAAAGTCACATTCAATATATAAGGAGGAGGATACAGTGGTGCCAAGAGCTGCATTGCCAAGTTTATTGAAGGGTGTTAAAGCAATAGGAAACAAGTATGGATTTAACAGTGTGTGTTATGGTCATGCTGGTGATGGCAACCTCCATGTTAATATCATTAAGGAGCAGCTGAGCGACCATCATTGGAATACCGAAGTTCCTAAGGGGATAGAAGAAATCTTTAAACTTTGCATATCATTAGGTGGAACCATTAGTGGGGAGCATGGAATAGGGTGGGTTCAAAAAAAATACTTGCCTTTAGCTTTCAACCCTGTACAAATGGCGCTTATGAAGGGGATAAAAAGTGTATTTGACCCAAATCAAATTTTAAATCCAGGTAAAATATTTCCCGATGCATAATATTTTAACAAGTGAGTATGTATCCCAACATCATTTGGATCGAATGATTGCACGTCCAATAACTACTGATGATTTGGATGATATAGTAGCATTCTACAATGATGAAGAGGCAAGCAGGTTTTTGAAATTTGAAGCCTCTATGAGTAACGAATCAATGGCTCAATATTATTTAGATAAACAGTTAGATAGATATCGTATGCACAATGGATTGATGGTATTGGAGCGAAAATTAGATGGAGCCATTGTGGGTCATTGTGGATTATTATATCAGGAAGTTGATGGAGAAAAAATTATTGAAATAGGATACAGGTTATTAAAAAAATATTGGCAAAATGGTTACGCATCAGAAGCTGCAAAGTACTTTCGCAATTATGGATTCAATGATAATAGGGTGGATGCATTATATTGTATGATACATCCTGAGAATAAAAATTCACAAAAGGTAGCGCTCCGTTTGGGCATGACTTTTCAAAGGAACATTCATCACAATGGAGTAATGGCATTGTTGTATGGGATTACTCGCACTGCATTTAATCAAATTAAAAAATGAAGCAAAAAGTTGTAATAATAAGTGGAGCAAGTAGTGGTATTGGACTGGCTTTGGCTGAAAAATTTTTGGCTGAAGGAAGTGTAGTAGTTATTAACGGTCGTGATGAGCGAAAGCTTCAACAAGCAGCTATTAAACTGAACGATATAAGTGCTACAGTTAAAGCCATACCAGGTGATGTAAGCAATATTAAAGATTGTGAAAGAATAGTTTCAGAAACAGCCGCTCTGTTTGGAAAGATCGATGTAGTTATATGCAATGCTGGTATTAGCATGCGAGGATTATTTGAAGAAACAGATTTGCAGGTTTTGCACCAATGCATGAATATCAATTTTTGGGGAACGGTAAACCTTTGTAAGGCCGCTCTGCCTCATTTGTTGCTTAGTGGTGGTAGCATTATAGGAATTAGTAGCATAGCAGGAAAAAAAGGATTGCCAGCCCGTACTGGTTATAGTGCTAGCAAATTTGCTATGGAGGGATTTTTAGAAACTTTAAGAACAGAAAATTTGAATAATGGAATCCACGTACTGGTGGCGTGCCCGGGATTTACAAAGAGCAATATTAGAAATGTAGCCCTATCGGCAGATGGAACTAAGCAAGGCGAATCCCCAAGGAATGAAGAAGATATGATGAGTGCCGAATCGGTAGCAAGTGCTATTTATTGGGCAACAATAAAAAGAAAGCGCGACCTCATCCTTACTTTCAGCGGAAAACTAACGCTATGGCTCAATAAATTTTTTCCTTGGATGATGGACAAGATGGTGTATAGCCACATGAAAAAGGAGCCTGGAAGTCCATTAAAATAAACCATACTACCTGTAAGACATGGTTTACCTTGCAGATAGTATGGAACAAACTAACTAACTAACTAATTACCGCAACTGAAACTAAAGTGAGCAAGAGGGCGAACACTACAAGTATTGTTTCGATCAATACTTTGCTGTTGGTTCTTCTTTCGTGGTAATAGTTTTGACGAGAAATGTTATTTTTCATGGGATAAGTGTTTTGGTTACTCGAAATAACTAATTAGCAAAATAGCTTCAAAGAGAAAAATAACATAATTGGTTAGCTGTCGTGAACTTAGGGTGAACAGATACTTTTTGTATTTAAATTTATTGCTAATTCTAATTATTTAGTCCTAATCCGATTGATCTCATCCTCATTGCCCACTGTTCTGTTTCGCTCGTTCTTTATATTTGATTTTCCGAATCGAAACTTACATTGCACCGAAACATTTCTACTTTCCCATTTGCGATAATTTTTCCAATTTAAATTTCCAAATACTGCTTTTTGAGTCCATGATTGGGTGTTAAATACATCCTGAACTTGGATGGTGATAGCAAGCTGATTACTCATGAGTTTTTTTGTAACACTTATATCTAAGCTGCCAAGCGGTTGGTTTTTATAAATTGTTGTAACAGTACTGTAATTAAACCATCCACTTATTGTTGCTGAAGTGTTTTTACCCAAATCAATATTATTGTTTAAAAATAAATTTAGACCAGGTCCGTACGTATTGATGGTAGAAATGGTATTTCGTTCTCCTACCTTAATATTATATGCTGACCAATAGGGTTCAGCGTAAATGTATCCATCCCATTTTTTGCTCATTGTAAATGGTGTACTCAAACTTAGGTTATACATGGTTCGTGTTCCAGCATTTAGCGGTTGCTTGATGGTATTGATACCTTGCACATACGTAATGTATTCAATTAAATTGGAACTTCTACTAGCAGAGAATTTTATTTGAATGGCATACCTATAGTTAAAAGTAGCTGCAATTTGATTGGTAAATGAAGGTTTTAAATTGGCGTTGCCGTATTCAAAATTGTAAGGGTCGTATTGGTATATATATGGGTTTTGATCTTGGTAGTTGGGCCTATCTATTCTTCTCCCATAGGTAATTCCTATTTGATGATTTTCTGTAATTTGATAGTTGGCAAAGGCGGTAGGAAACAATTGCAGTTGCTTATAATTAGGTCCATTGGTAGTTTGATTATTAGCAAAAACACTTTTACCTTTTACAACTGTTTCCTCACCTCTTAACCCTAGCTGAAGAGTTATTTTTTTTATTTCTTTTTTTATATTTATGTATCCAGCATTGATTTGTTCAGTGTAGTAGAAAGTGTTAGTTCTGACTGTATCATTGACCCAAATTTCATTGCTTAACTGTTTTATAGCTAATAGATTGTTGTTTAAGGTGTAGCTTGTTTTAATTCCTGTTTCAAAAACGGTTGCATTGCTTTCCAGAATTGTTAATGGCGATTTATAATCTAATCTTATACTTCCTATTGAAATTTCATTACTTAATACATTTTGAGTTCCGCTTTGAGAGGCTTGGCTGTTTGCAGTAGTGGTTAAATTATTTATTACATTTATAAAAGTTGTATTAAATGCTGCAAAATCTACATCAGCTGTTAGTTCCCTGGCAAGCGAATCTTTAAAAGTGTAGTTGGCATTTATGTTTTTTCTATCGGTATTTCCAGCATAGCTTGATTGCGTATTCAAGAATTCATTGGTGTTGTTTTTTGTAATATTGATTAAGTAAAAATTAGGATAATTATCTTGTTTTTTATTCCACGAGGTGAGTAATCCTATAGATGCTTTAGGGTTCAATTGATAATCGATACCAAATTTATAGAGTTGACTTTTCCATTGATCAACCTCATAACCGCTTTGCTTGTATTGGGTGTTTTCAATAATTCTATCAGTTAGATTGATCGTGTGTTGAATACCTTGGTTGAAATTAGCATTTGCATAGAGGTTTATTTTGTTTCGCTTGATATTTAAAATTGTTCCTTGATTGTTTCTTTGATGAGTGGATTGTGTATAACCACCATTGATTGAACCATTTAATCCGTTGTTGGTGTTTTTTTTAAGGATTATATTAATAATTCCAGCATTGCCTGCAGCGTCATATTTTCCAGATGGATTTCCGATAATTTCTATTGTTTGGATGGCGCCAGCATCAAAGGTTTTTAAATAATTGGATAGATCTCTTCCTTCTAAGTAGGTACTGCGACCATTAATTAAAATTTTGGTTCCAGTTTTACCACTCATCATAATTTGTTCGTTACCATCTACTGTTACACCAGGAGCTTGTCGTAAAACTTCAAGTATGTTTTTTCCCGCCACAGCATTATTGTCAGCTAGGTTGAGCACTGTTTTATCTATTTCATTTTTTATTAATTCTTGCTTAAATGATATAGTAGCTTCTTGGAGTAAAATTGTTTTGGTACTATCCAATAGGTGAGTAGTGGTGTCAAGAGATTGGGCAACAGCCTTAACAGGTGTAAAAATTATGGCGCAGTAGAGTAAAAGATTTTTCATGGATTTTTTATGTTTTCATAATTCATTGAAAGGTTGGTATCGCCATATAATTTAATTTTAATGCTAATGGTTTTAGAAGAGGCATTTTCAAAGATGGCTTGAGTATCACGAGCTACCTTTAAAACTATGTTTCCATTGGGTTGTAATTTTACAACGCCAATCGTGTCACCATTGATTAGCCGCTGATAGATTGTTATGGTATCTTTTTTACCATTTTGTACATAGGCTTTGTAAGGGCCATGGTTTCCTTGGCCCAACATAAAGCTTTTTTGAGGCTGGATGAGAGTGGTAGAGGTTAGTGAAGGTAAAATGCAAGATGAGGTGATACACCCCGCTATGGCAATACAAAGAATGCCAGCACTTTTAAATTTTACTTTTGAGAACATAAGCTAGTTTTTAGAATGAGCCTCAAAAGTCGTATTTGGTGAGTCTAGCTTCGTTTCAAATTATAAATTGACACTTGATTAAGTAGTAGCAAATTGTTTGGGGGTGGCTTAAGGGTGTATCAAAAAATAAAACGTAATAATAATCAGTTAGTTAGAACTAGTACTAGTGATTAGGAGAAACCATTAAAATCTTTTGGAACCGATCCGGTCACTTTTTTAAAAGCCCTATTAAAGGTAGATTTTGAATTGAAACCAGCTTCATAGGCCATGCCAAGTAATGAAAAATGTTTGAAAGCAGGATCTTTCATCATAGAAAGTACAGCCTTCACCCTATACTGATTGATAAAATCATTAAAGTTTTGCCCTTTGCCTTGGTTAATGGCTTTACTGAGGTAAACACTGTTAGTATTTAAAATTTTGGCCAATTCATTTAATGTTAATTCTTGGTTGGTGAAATATTTTTTTTCAGCCATTTGCAGTTCAAGCTCTTGGATGAACGGTTCTAATTTGGAATCGATCAAGTGGTTTTTTTCTTGAATATCAACTGCTACTTCTAAGTCAATAGTTGGGGCCTGGTTCTTAGATTGCAATAATTCTGGATGGTAGTTGAGTTTTCGGAGTGGGATCACTACACTGTTATAGGCATTGATGGCTATGTAGTAAACCACCAATCCAAAGCTGAAGAAATAATACCACGGTCCTACATATCTTAACTTTTTAAAAGCAGATAGGTTTGAAAGTGCATCATTTATAATAGGAAGAAATGTGATAACAGCAAAAGCAACACTAAAATTGCGAAGCCATCTCATACTTGCAATTTCAGCAAAGGATAATTCATTATAAGTATATGATTTATAATTCTTGAGATAATTAAATGATATGACCAAGTAATAAATTAAACTTAACATACTCAGTAGTTGATACCAATAGTCAAAATCAGGATCTGCATTTTCATCCATTAAGAAATACCTATCTAAAATTACTACATCTACTACAATGATTACAATATTGTAAAATAAGTAAACGATACCAGGTGCCAAGTGCCAAACTTCCTTTCGAGAAATCTTATAATTAAAATTAGTGATTGATTTGATATAAAAATAAAGTAATGGCCCATACCAGAGACTATGCACAAAGGGGGTGTAGAATAAAATATCTCTGTAGGGATGGTTGTCATACCAACCGGCAAATCCCACCATCCAAGGCACTACGCTTAATGCAGCAATCAATAAGAAGCTACCCATCCACATATCAGCACGTGATGCTTGAATCCAATATCTTCTCCAGAATAGAATGCTGTACACCAGGATATGTACAACAAAAATGAGTAGGATGGATGAGTAAAAACCAAACTGAAAAAGCATGGTTAGCTGCGCCTGCCTAATAAATAAGTAATGGCCATAGATAAGAAACCAAATCCAAGGCCTGCAAATACGCCTGCTTGTATATTATCAAATATAAAACCACCAGCCATTCCTAAGAAAAATACGCCTACGAATATCAATCCAGCAGATTTTCTAAGAAGTTTTTCACCAGTGTCAGATTTATTGTTGAGCTTTTCCATTTTTTTAATGCAAATTATAAATTAATTTTTTTTCAAGCAAATAACATTTTTATCCAATTATACAGGTACAGCCACAATTCTGTTAATTTGTTTTGTCAACCCTTTTTTTCTATTTCAATTGACTATAAAAAGGCTAGACTGGGTAGTAGCACTATTAGAATATTTGAAGGTATAAATACCCGAAGCCATTTGATAAGGCAAGGAGATAGATTGTTCAAATCCTGAAATAGGTTGTGAAAAGATTAATTTCCCATCATAAGAATAAATTTGGATGACAGTAGGTTCATTGAATGGCTTTGTAAAATTTATCGAGTTGTTTCCATAGTATATTATACATGAGGTTTTATTATACTCTTCAAAACCTATTGAGAGGGATCCAGAGTTTAGCTGTGCATCACATTTGACTATAAAACAACTTTTTATTCCTGGTCTATAACTGGTAGCATTGCCAGCTACTATGGCACCGCCATCGCGTGTTGCATGGATGGCATAAGCAGTTTCTTTTTCGGTTCCACCATAGGTATTACTAGCTGCTTGTGTACCGTCATTTAATGTAGTGAATAGGTAAAAATCTTCTCTACCTGATCCAAATTGGTTAGTCATTCCAGCAGCATATATTCGGTTGTTGTGAGCACTTATACTATTAAGGCTAAGGTTAGGTGTGGTATTGCCAAACTCGAAATAGTTTAAACTGTCATTGCTATAACTAAATTTACTAATGGCACTATAAAATTCTGACGAGCTAGTATCAGTTATGATCGTAGTGAACCAAATAGCGGTATCGTCATCAGAGGCAATACTGGTTAATTCAAAATTGTTATTATTATTATAATTAATAATTAAGTTTTTGTTTAAATCCTGTCCATTTAAATTAAACCGCTTAATCCATGCATATTTTAATTCATTAATAGTGGTATATCCACCTACTACTAACTCATTTGCATTACTAATATTAATTGCCTTGAATGCGTCATCAGCATTGGCAAAGTCAAAATAATATTGCCAAATAATATTGCCTAGAAGATCAGTTTTTAAAATCCAAGCATCGCTGTTAGTGTTATTGGGACTATAAGAATATCCGGTTAAATAGAGAAAATTCTGGTGATAGACTACTGCTTGTAAAAAATCCCAACCGGTGCCACCAATAGCTTTGGTAAAAATAGTATCACCATTTGCATTACATCGTACCATGTATCCATCATAACCATTAAGGAAGTTGAAATTGGAAACACCACAAAGTGCAAAACCACTATCGGGAAGAGCAGTAATGCCATTTGCTGATTCGATTGATGAGGAGCCTAGCGTAAAGTGTTTAATGAAGTTGCCATTTTTATCAATTCTATTAACATAAACATCATTTTGACCATAGCCTGCATCAGTGGCTCCAGTGAATACAAACCCACTATCAAGCAATTCAGTTATTGCAAAAGCATCATTCCTTTGGCCAAGGCCAAATGTTTTTCTGAAGGTGACTTGTGCATCGGAAGAAACCATAATCATTACCAGCGCAACGGAGGTAATGAGTAGTTTTGTAGAGAAGTTTAGTTTGCAGATTTGTAACATTTTTTAGGAGATGGCTTCCTTTATTTTTAAGAGTTGAATCATTAATGATTTAATATTTTCAAGAGGCAACATATTGGCACCATCACTCAATGCTTTGGAGGGGTTAGGGTGCGTTTCTATAAACAGACCATCAGCGCCAACAGCAATTGCAGCTTTTGCAATAGTTGCTATTAATTGTGGTTGCCCACCTGTAACTCCTGAACTTTGATTGGGTTGTTGCAATGCGTGTGTTACATCCATTATTGCAGGCACATTCATATTTTTAAAGGCGATGATGTTTCTATAATCAACTATTAAGTCATGGTAGCCAAACATGCTACCTCTTTCAGTAAGCCAGACGTTATTATTGCTAGTTGATTTTATTTTATCTACAGCAAATTGCATAGCATCGGCACTTAAAAATTGTCCTTTTTTAATATTCACATGTTTACCTGTTTTGCCGCTTGCTATCAATAAATCTGTTTGTCTGCATAGAAAGGCTGGTATCTGAAGTACATCTACCACTTGGGCAGCTTCAATTGCTTCACTGCTCTCATGAATATCAGTAACTATAGGTACACCAATTTCTTTTCGAACTTTTTCTAATATACTCAGCGCCTCTTGATCACCAATGCCGGTAAAGGAGTCAAGTCTACTTCTATTAGCCTTTCTATAACTTGCTTTGAAAATAAAAGGTATTTTTAATTCGCTCGTAATTTTTTTAAGTGTTTCAGCAATACTAAGTGTAATTTCTTCCCCTTCTACTACACACGGTCCTGCTAAGAGGAAAAAATTGTTTGTGTTAGTATGTTGAATTAAAGGCACCTGATTGATCATAATTAGAAATTTGTTGAAAGGGTTAAACCAGCATGAATTCCATTTCCTCGGCTGCTAAAGGTGGAGAGTAAGTAATTGGCACTAAGCTGAAAGTTGAGATATTTAGAATGATATCCTACCAATGCACCGGCATTCGCAGTAGTGTAACCGCCCATGATCAAATTTGGTCCTGCCATGATGTGGTTGAAATTAAATAAATAATGTACCACAATTTCCGGAAAAAAATTACTGGCCAATCTATGTAGTACATTGGCTTGTATTTTATTTCCTTCATCAGAGGTGTATTGATAGCCCACTGAAATGGTTGCAGGCATTAAAGCCGTATAACCTTTTTTTGTGTTGGTATCAAGGTAAGGTTTCAGCGTTAGGGAATCGTTAATCTGTTGTAAGATGCTATCTGATAATGAGAATAAATCATTTATATAAATGCCTTCATAAATGAAATTTTTATTTGTTCTTAAAAAATTAGCATCGCTATTCCATCTGATAAATCCTAATTGTGAAATAGCAAATTGTATATAGTTTTGTTTGTCTTTTATTGCATGGAAAAAGTCGAAGCTTAAACCTGTTCCATTCCAAGAATTAAAATTTTGTTTACTGCTATCGCTACTTCTAATTAGTGCACTTAGTTCTAAATTCAATTGGCTTCCATCGATTGCAGTATATAGGCTAGCATTATTGGTAGCTATTTGCTGGAAGCTCTGACCTTTAATAATATTCACTCCAAGTGCGCTTTCTTTTGAATTAACCAAAGAACCATATTGTGTTGAAATGGTATATCCTAAACTTTGATATTGAATCTGATTATAGCTAAATGGGCTAATAGTAGCATTGAGACCAGCAAACTGCTTATTGCCTTTAAAAAACAATTTAAATAGCGTAGCATTAAATTTGCTGTTTATGCCTGTATATTGTTGTATTGAAATTAGGTGCTTTCTATTTTTATTAAAATCACTGATAGTGAAGTTTAATTTATTTTGAAGAATGATCCCCACTCTGTTAATGGATGTAAGCTGATCAATCACACTTTCTTTCTCCTCGTCTGATAGGAAGTTTCCTAAGTAGAAGTTCTTAGCAAATGTATTGGTTACAGCATTGCTACCATAAGTGAAATT
>JBDKJS010000152.1:0-12543 GCA_039806065.1 Bacteroidota bacterium
ATTTGGAATAGCGAGCCTGTTGAAGTTTTAGGTGAGAAAACCGTTACGGGAATAAGGATAAGAAATACCACGACCCAAGAATTGAATGATTTGGCAGTGACTGGATTTTTTGTGGCTATTGGCCACACCCCAAATACAACCATTTTTGGAAATTGGTTAGATAAAGATGAAACTGGTTATCTCATAACACAATCAGGCAGTACACGCACAAATATACCAGGGGTTTTTGCTTGTGGTGATGTGGCAGATAAAATATATCGCCAAGCGGTAACCGCAGCAGGTAGCGGTTGTATGGCAGCCATTGATGCTGAAAGATATTTAAGCGCATTGCATGCCCATTAATAGCAGTGAAATATTTTGGAGAACAGTGAATGATTCGCTGTATGCTGAAATAGTATTTAAAGATTTCAAGCAAGCTATATCATTCATAAATGCCATAGCAGTGATTGCCGAAGAAATGGACCACCATCCACAATGGAGCAATTGCTACAATAGGGTTGAAATCAAATTGACTACACACAGCGCAGGCAATAAAATTACTGATAAAGACCGCCAAATGGCGGCCGCCATAGAAGAGTTATATCTATCGCACAATCAAGCCTGATGGAACCCATACCTCTCCCTTCAGGATTTTTACAAGAACACTGCAGCCTTCCCCAACAGGAGAAAATAAAATTAGCCGAGTCGCTAGATAAAGAATATCCTATAGGAATTCGCAAGCATCCCTTCAAAAAACTACCGTTCGTACATACAACTCCAATACCATGGTGTGCTCAAGGAGCTTATCTGTTGCAAAAGCAAAATTTTGCATTAGATCCTTTTTGGCATGCGGGTCACTACTATGTTCAAGAGCCTTCAAGTATGGTTTTAGAGCAAGTCATCAATCAGTTATCATTGAATAAAAATCCCATTGTGGCTTTAGATGCTTGTGCAGCACCAGGTGGTAAAAGCACTCACCTAATCAGTTTGCTTCATCACGAATCAGTTTTATGGTGTAATGAAGTTAGCAAATCACGATCGCTAATTTTGCAGGAGAATATGGTTAAGTGGGGATTTGCGAATCAAATAATTACAAACAATCCTGTTTCGAGATTTAAAAAATTAGAGCAAAATTTTAATCTTATTTTAGTGGATGCACCTTGTAGTGGTGAGGGAATGTTTAGGAAAGACAGGCAATCTAGGCTAGAATGGAGTGGTGCTTCAGTGGCGCATTGTTCCCAAAGGCAGCAAGACATACTAAGCGATTTAATGCCCGCACTCGCACCAGATGGAATTTTGATTTATTCAACTTGTACATTTAATGAGGTTGAAAATGAAGGCACAGTAAAATGGCTTTTAAGTAATTATAATTTGGGCGAAGTTAAAATAAACACACAGCACCTGCCTGGGTTGGAAGCAGGATCTTATGGCTATCATTGCTATCCACATAAGTTTGCTGGCGAAGGATTTTATTTTGCTGTATTACAAAATCAAGGAGGCGTACCAAGAACCAAACGAAAGGAGAAGCCCCAATCCTCCATGGCTAGTCATGTTAGGGAATATGTAAAATCTCACTTTAATGATGTGACTGGAGTAATGTCGCACTTTGAAAATTTTAATTTGGTAAACGAAGCCGTACTTCAACAACTAAGATTATTTAAAGATCAATTTTATTTTATAAATGCAGGCATAGCAATAGCATCACAGAAAGGGAATAGAATAGTACCTCATCCTCATGCAGCCTTTTCGCATCAGTTGAAGGGTGATGTGTTTGATTGTATCTTCTTAGATCATTTGCAGGCTTTGGCATTTTTAAGGAAGCAACCAATTGGAAGTGTTGAAAGTGAAAATGGTTATAAATTGGTTTTACATGAGCAAGCTCACCTAGGTTTTATAAATGTAATTGGAACTAGGTATAACAATTATTTTCCTGATGAGTGGAGGCTAAGGCTCCAATAAAAAGGATAGAGAAGCCTAGACGAAGGCACATAAATACTGCTAATGCTTTTTGTCGAAGCTATATCTAAAAGCCAAAGCTCAAAAGAGATTGCCGGTATTCAAATCCATTTAAAATGGTAACCTGTCCGGTAAATGATCGCAGTGTTAAGCTATCAGCTTGTTTAAATATCATTCCCGTTTTAAATGCGTAGATCTCTTTTTTATAAATACGATTGATAATACTCGAAAAATCATTTTGGATCACTGCTACAGATGAATCAAAGGAGAGATTGTTAATTTCTATGGGTAGGTGGATACTTTCATACCGATACTCTTCTGGTTGTAAAATATTCTTGGCGTTTCCGTTCCATATACTATTTAATTTTATAGGGAAAGATAGCTTTATAAATCTATAATTATCTTCTACTCGTTCCGCATTTTGAAGATTTAGTTTCGCTACCCAAATATTAATAAACTGCCAAGGGAGGCTATCGGACAGCCTTTTATACCTGCTTATTCGGTAGCTTAAGGTTCCTTCTCCATCAATAAATGAGCTGTCAATTTGCTCTTTTAGTTCATAAGAATATAAAATAGTACTGTCTGTAGCCGGCACATTGTTGTCATCAGCATCAGTATGAACTATACTATCGCATTGATAGATCCAAAACCTATTATTTTCAAGCGGGAAATAGTCATAAAGATTATAATTTTCAGGGGCACTATTTTGGTCTTTGCTACACGCGGTTAGCAATAGTAAGGTAATAATAGCTATGTTCTGAAACTTACTAAACATGAATACATAGGTTCAACAAACAATCAGTTAACGAAGTTTAAATTTCCAGTAAAATATCCATCAGTGAGTGTATCAATTGATTGGGCATTTAAATTTTTGAATACTGAATAGGAGTATAGGCTTGTAAAAATGCCTATACCATTATTTACGTTTGTAAAAAGCGGTTTTTCTTGAACTAATGTGGTGGAAGTTTCATTTAGGAAATTATATAAATACCAATCTTCAGTACCTCCATAAAAGATAAATTCCAAAGGTCTGAAACCGATGGGTAGTGAGTCAATTCTGCGAATTTTGTCAGGGTCATTGCGAACTGTATTTCCCACTATTTCATAAAATTTTGGTCTAAACAAATTGAAATCAATAGAAGTTAGTGAAAAATCATTGCTCACTACTTCAGGAAAATCCCAATCAATGGTTTTGTATTCTTGTGCACCCGTGCTTAGACTTATTTCTCGATAATGAAATCTGAGCGTGAAGTCGTAAACCTTGGTATTGACAGATGGTGCGTTTCTAATTCTAACTGATTGTTGAGTAGCCATATTAAAATCTAAAGCGCTGCTAGGGGTAAGAATGTTGGGCCTGCTTTGCATCAAGGTAGTGGCGGTAACCAAATTTCCTGATTTTAAATTTTTGATATGGATGGTAAGTTTACTTTCACCATCTAATGGTAGATTGCCTCTAAAGATGTAAAGTAAATTTTGTTGGTTATAAAATATTCCTGGTTCTTTTACCAATACGGTAGTGGTATCAAAGTAACCTAGACTAGGAATAGCTACCGGAGTAGAATCTTCTCTAAAATTATTTCGTGTGCGTTCTACCCAAATTTCCAAATCTGATATTGGATAGGTGGTAGAGTCTTTCTGTTGTGCCATTACTAAGGTATTTCCTTCGCCAAGAAAAGCCCTATTCACTTTAATATAATTGATGGAGTCTGTGCAGCTCACAAATCCATAAACCACCATGGTTTCTTTGTAAGGGGCTATGGTGGTGAAATCAGTTTCGCAACCAGCGAACAAAAAACCAATAATGATCCAAGATAAAAGTTTTTTTAGCATCAAAGCAAAGTTACAATATTATCTCTTTCATTCAAGTATTTTATAGCTTTGCCAGTATGCTGAAACACCTTTTGCAAATTGTATTACTGTTAAACCAAGTGCAGGCCACAGCAGCCGTAGATTCAATATGGCATTGTAAAGACAATTTTACCAATAATGATGCTGGTTGGCCAATAAAAAGCGATCAGTACAATCTTTTTGTAGTACAAGATAGTCAGCTTTATTTATCCAGAGTGGATGCTAAGGAATCAGGATTGGTACTAGCTAAGGTTCATCCATTACTGACAGATGTAGATGTTCGGGCTAGGTTTAGTTGGGCAAGCGATCTGCGAACAGCATCATTTGGGCTGGCAGTCATGGTGAATGTGGCCAATGGAACGGGTATCTTAATTGAAGTAAACAATTATCCAGCCTATCGGGTGCGCTATGCCGATGGCAAAGGCTATCGATTAATAACGGGGCGTGGCTCTGCATCAGGTTGGGTCAATTTTAAAGCAGTAAGGAAGCGAAACTCATGGCATGAAATGCGAGTGAAGAGTAATAAAGGAAACTATGAGGTTTATATAGATCAACAGTTGATAGGCACTTTTACCTTATTCGAATTAAAGGATGGAAAAACAGGATTGATTATTGGAGCACAAAGTGCAGTGCAGGTAAGTGAATTTGGGATTACAGGAACCCTAAAGGAAGTGGCGGCCTATGACCCTATTGAAGAACAACAAAATGAATGGGAGCAAGAACATAAATTGTTACGTGAAAAGGCAGATAGTTTAACCAAGGTAATCCAAGAACTCAAACAAGGCGAGCAACAGTTGATAGATTCAATACACTATATTTACAGGCATTATTGGATGCGAAAAAAAACCAACGTAGAACTAAAATACAAGTCAAATAAATCAAAATAAATCAAAATAAATTGTACCATGTCCATAGCTAAATCCGAAGAAAAAAAAATTACTACTAATACGCTCCAAGAAATGAAAAAGCGAGGGGAGAAAATCAGTATGCTCACTGCTTATGATTTTTCGTTTGCCCGAATCCTTGATGCTGCTGGGATAGACGTTCTATTAGTGGGCGATAGTGCTAGCAATGTGATGGCCGGCCATGAAACCACCCTGCCGATCACGTTAGATCAAATGATCTATCATGCATCAGCAGTGGTACGAGCAGTTCAGCGAGCACTTGTGGTAGTTGACCTTCCATTTGGTAGTTATCAAGGTAATAGTAAGGAGGCATTGAATAGTGCCATCAGGATCATGAAAGAGTCAGGTGCCCATGCTGTGAAACTCGAAGGTGGTAGAGAGGTAAGGGAATCAATAGAGCGTATTTTAAGTGCCGGTGTACCGGTTATGGGTCATCTGGGATTAACACCTCAATCTATTTATAAATTCGGAACTTATGTGGTGAGGGCTAAGGAAGAAGAAGAGGCAAAGAGATTAATAGAAGATGCTAAAATGCTTGACGATATTGGTTGTTTTGGAATAGTGCTCGAAAAAATTCCTGCTGCATTAGCGGCTCGCGTAAGTAAAATGGTGGATGTTCCTATAATTGGTATTGGAGCTGGGCCTGATGTGGATGGGCAAGTATTGGTCTTGCATGATATGTTAGGAATTACGCATGAATTTAATCCTAGATTTTTAAGAAGATATGCCACTTTATATGATGAAATTATTAAAGCCACAGCCAATTACATAGCAGATGTAAAGGGGCAAAAATTTCCAACAGGGAAAGAGAGTTATTAATTAGCAAGAACGGCAAGTGTAACACTTGAAGCTGCTTTTATGCCAGGATCAATTTTTTTATGCGGGAGATTTTTTGAATTCACCATGCATTTCAGAAGGCCAATTTTTTAATTATCATTTTTAAAGTACAAAATTTGCATTTTAATTTAGAAACAGCAAGAACACAGTTAAGACCTTTATCCAAGGATGATACTGCATTTATTTTCGAGCTATTAAATAGCCCGGGTTGGATTCAGTTCATTGGCGATAGAAAGGTTCATACCCTTTCCGATGCTGAAAATTATTTAGATAAGATTTTAAGCAACAAATCTTTTTTTTACAGTGTTATCTATGCCAAGCAAGATCAGCAGCCCATAGGTGTAATTACATTTTTATACCGTCAAAAGCATGATGATCCTGATTTGGGTTTTGCCCTGCTACCTTTTTTTATGGGAAAGGGTTATGCTTATGAGGCAGCTGCAAGTTATTTAGCTGCTCTTGGCATGGCTGTTCCTGGCATTAAAGTTACAGGTATCACCCTCCCCAATAATCATTCATCCATTCGTCTTCTTGTAAAGTTAGGGATGCAATTTGAGAGAAATCTGATGAATGGAAATGAACTATTACACTGCTACAGTATGTCATTATTGAACAGACAAAGGCCATCAACCAAGGAGGAAATTTAAATTCAGGGTAAATTTATATTTTATAGGGAAGTCAAACTTTTATATATTTAGTTAATTGCCATTATTTGTAATTAACCGGCCCAGCCTTCACGATCAAGGCTTCTGTACTGAATAGCTTCCGCAATATGATCGGTGGCAATATTTTTGCTGCCTGCCAAATCAGCTATGGTACGGGCTACTTTTAAAATCCTGTCATACGCTCTGGCCGAAAGGCCTAGTCTTTCCATAGCAGTTTTTAACAATGCGTTACTAGCTTCATCGAGGAGGCAATATTCAGCCAGCTGCTTGGCATTCATTTGTGCATTGGCGTAAATACCTGGATTATTCACAAATCTTTGAGCTTGAATTATTCTAGCTTTTACCACTCGATCTCTTATAGTAGCGCTTGCTTCACTTTCTCGTTGGTTACTGAGTTCTTTAAAAGGCACAGGGGTAACTTCAAGGTGTATGTCAATTCGATCGAGCAAAGGGCCACTGATTTTATTTAAATATTTTTGTACTACTCCGGGAGCACATACGCAGTCTTTTTCCGGATGATTATAGTAACCACAAGGACAAGGATTCATGCTAGCAATAAGCATGAAGCTAGCTGGATAATCAATGCTAAACTTCGCTCTGGAAATGGTCACCGATCGATCTTCAAGCGGTTGTCGCATTACTTCTAATACGGTACGCTTAAATTCCGGCAGTTCGTCTAGAAAAAGCACACCATTATGTGCCAATGAAATTTCACCTGGCTGAGGAAAGCCACCACCACCTACTAGAGCCACATCACTAATAGTATGATGAGGTGCCCTGAATGGTCTAGTGCTTATGAGTCCAGTGGTGTTGCCAAGGCGGCCAGCAACAGAATGGATCTTAGTTGTTTCCAATGCTTCATGCAATGTAAGGGGAGGGAGAATGGTTGGAAGTCTTTTAGCGAGCATGGTTTTTCCGGCTCCTGGGGGGCCTATCAGAATTAAATTATGGCCACCTGCAGCTGCTACTTCCATACTGCGCTTAATATTTTCTTGTCCTTTTACATCGCTAAAATCGAATTCAAATTTGGTTTGAGAATTTTCAAATTGCGCTCTGGTATCCACCACTGTAGGGGTGAGCGTGGTTTCGCCATTAAAAAAATCTATTACTTCTTTAATATTGGTAATGCCATATACATCCAGATCGGCAACAATTCCTGCCTCAGCAGCATTTTGTTGTGGTAAAATAAAGCCTTTGAATCCTTCTTTACGTGCTTGAATGGCAATTGGTAGCACTCCTTTTATGGGCTGCAGCCCACCATCAAGGCTTAGCTCACCCATGATGATGTATTTTTCAAGTTCATCTTGCTGCATCTGTCCGCTACCAGCTAGCAATCCACAGGCTATGGTAAGGTCATAGGCACTCCCTTCCTTTCTAATATCAGCCGGTGCCATGTTGATGGTTATTTCTTTTATAGGATATTCGTAACCGCAATTTTTGAGTGCTGCTACTATCCTTTTGTGACTTTCTTTTACCGCATTATCAGGCAATCCAACAAGGTAAAAGTTAACTCCTTTATTAAAATTAGTTTCTACAGTAATGGTAGTAGCATTTACACCATATACAGCACTTCCAAAGGTTTTTACCAACATAACAATAAGGTGTTTAGCTAATTAAGATATTTTCTATACATTGAATGAGGCTGTGAATAACCTTTATATGAATTTCTTGTGCTCTATCTGCAAAGGTGCTGAAGGGGGCTCTTATTTCTACATGGCACCTAGCTGCCATGCTACCTCCATCTTTACCAGTAAGACCTATTACAGTCATATTTAGTTTCAAGGCAGCATCAATGGCATTTATTACGTTTACACTGTTTCCGCTGGTGCTTATGGCCAGTAATACATCGTTAGGTTTGCCCATTGCTTCTATAAATCTGCTGAATATTGAATCAAAACCAAAGTCATTGCCCACACAAGTAATGTGAGATGGGTCGCTGATACTGATTGCTGGAAGTGCTTTTCTATTGTTTCTAAATCGGCCGCTTAGTTCTTCTGCAAAGTGCATGGCATCACACATGCTACCACCATTGCCACAGCTAATTATTTTACCGCCACTACGAATAGCATCAGCCATTATGGTTGAGGCCTTGGCTATGAGGGCTGTGTTTTCACTATTGTTAAAACTTTGAAGGTGTTTAATTGCTTCATCAAAGTTGGAGGCAATTATTTTTTCTGCATTACTCATTACTAATAATATAATCTGATGAATTAAAAATGGTAAAGTTCACGAGCATGAGTTATGTGAGCAGTGTGGTGTTTGCCATGCCATGCATAAAGTGCACATAGCCATTTTAAATTGAATTTTTTTCCATGTTCAGGATGGATAAAACAACGATCCAGATCATTAAAAGTAAGTGTGGTTAAAAAACTACTCCACCTGTTATGTAATGCAGTGATTAGCTGTAATGAAACCTTTATGTTGTCATCGTTGGCATCAGGAGTGAGCGCCCATAGTTGTTCGATATAAGGTTTTACGGTGGGTTCCTCTTCAGTGCAGGTGAGTTTGGTTCTAATATAGGCATTCATATGACTATCGGCTATATGGTGCACTACTTGTTTTATTTTCCATCCCTCTGGTCGGTAGGGGGTGTTCAGTTGTTCTATTGTAAGTCCATTTACTGCGCGGCTCAGTAACATGGGTAACCCTGCAATGTCTTTTTTGCATTGATTGATAAACTCAGGAGTATATTCATCAGGGGTTTTAAATTTACCTATCGGATACTGAAGTTGTTCTAAATTTAAACTTGCCATCTTTAGCTATTTTATTATTTTTACCTATTTACAAATAAACAAAAAAACATGAGGTACTTCACAAGTTTTTATATCTTTTTAATTTTAGTTGCTCTAGGTGCGTGCAATTCCACCCCCAAAATAGACCTACTTCTCATAAATGGGGTTGTTTACAGCATCGATAAAAGTTTTACCATCCATCAGGCAGTAGCTGTTGAAGGTGGAAAGATTATTGCCATAGGAACTTCAGCCGCATTAAGTGCCAAATATGATGCAAAGCAGATCATTGATTTAGAGGGATCCATAGTATATCCTGGGTTTACGGATGGACACTGTCATTTTTTTGGATATGCTAGTGACAATATAAAGTGCGACTTAACGGGCACCAATTCATTTAATGCCATATTAGACAGTCTTAAAATATTTGCCAACAAGCATTCTGGAGGTTGGTTGTTGGGAAGAGGTTGGGATCAAAACGATTGGGCTGAAAAAGAATTCCCTACTAATGAAACATTGGATTTACTATTTGGTGAAAGACCTGTTTTTTTACTACGCATTGATGGTCATGCAGCATTGGTCAACAGTAAGGCGCTCGAATTAGCAGGAGTGACACCTGCCACCAAGGTGAATGGAGGGGAAATAAAATTAAATGATGGAAAACTTACGGGCCTGCTTATAGACAATGCAATAGAGCTAGTAAAGGCAAAGATTCCACCTACGGCTGATAGCGTGAATACGCAACTTTTAATAGCATTAGAAAAAGAGTGCTTTAAACTAGGGTTAACAGGAGTGCATGATGCTGGCTTAGGTAAGGACACCCTGCTATTGCTTAGGCAATTGTACAAGGATAAGAAATTAAAAATTAAAATGAACGCTATGATGAGTGATGATCCTGTTACTAGGGCGCACTTCTTCAAAACTGGAATAATTGAGGACCCTTCATTCACCATGCGCTCAATGAAAGTATATGGAGATGGAGCCATGGGTAGTAGAGGGGCTTGTATGAAACACGCCTATGCTGACAAGGCTAATCATTTCGGTTTTTTGCTTCACCATATGGATCATCTCATTGAAATGGCTGATGAATGCATGGAACACGGGTTCCAACTTTGTACGCATGCCATTGGTGACAGCGCCAATAAGGTAATGCTTCAAATCTATGGCGATCACCTGCTGAGTGTTAACAATAAAAGATGGAGAATAGAACATGCACAAGTATTGGAACCAGCAGACAGAATTTATTTTAAACGGTACAGCATATTACCTAGCGTACAGCCTACGCATGCCACCAGTGATATGTATTGGGCCGAGTCGCGTATAGGAGCCACCAGAATGAAGCATGCCTATGCTTATAATAGTTTAGAAAAGATAAACAATATTATAATTTTTGGTACTGATTTTCCAGTTGAGGGAATAGATCCCTTGCACACTTTTTATGCAGCTGTATTTAGGAAAGATAAAAAAGGCTTTCCAGCCGATGGATTTTATAGCAACGAAGCGGTGAGTAGGAAAGAAGCAATAAGGGCCATGACCTATTGGCCTGCTTACGCAAGTTTTAAAGAACATTCGCAGGGTAGTATAGAGGTGGGCAAGGCAGCCGATTTCACGATATTAGATACAGATTTGCTTAAAGCCACAGAACAAGAAGTACTCAAAGCTAAGGTATGCTATACCATCATTAATGGAGAAGTGGTGTATGGGCAATAAAATGCATTATTTTTATTTTTTTAATTCATAGGTTTTCAATATATTACTCACATTTACACAAACAAATAGTCCCATGAAAAGTAAATTTATCTTACCATTATTTCTTTTCTTGTTTACGGTTTTTTTTTCCAATTCGCAATCAAGGTACAAATTTGAGTGGGAAAGATTAATTGCAAATACAGCCTATAATAGATCATCTATTTTAACAGATATAGATGGTAATGTATATTGCCATACACAAGGATCGCTTTTGTCGGGGCCACTTAATCAAATTAGTTTTTCCAAGCTTGACAAATTCGGGAATTTAATATTTGGACTAAGATCGCCATACAATGGCTCTGTCATCAACGGAACACCTATGAGTTGCACTTTGCTTTCTGATGAAAATTTTTTGTTACTCGATCATGAAGTGGCAAATAATTCTATAGTCACAAAAATGGATCGTAATGGAAGAGTCATTTGGCAAAGGCAGTTTGTAAATAAACAGTATCAATGTGTTAGGGAAGGTAAAGATGGAAAAATATTTTTAGGAGGATTTTATATGACGCCCCAGCAGTTTAAATTTCGGATATTAGACCAAAACGGGCAGAATGATCTTGAAATTTCCCCAATTAATCCTGATACTCTAAACGGCTCATTAAGTATGGTTCAAGCATTTAAGGGCAAAGTTATTTATGGGCATGATCGTGTTTCCGATCAGGCTCTTGAATATTATGACTCACTGCTTGGGGTCAATCAAATTACTACAGGAAACTATCTTTTTTTATTAGATTTTTTTGATGATTATTTTCTAACAAATAACGGTGGCTATTTACAAATTTACGATAGTACTTTAACTGTTAGATTAACTAAGTATGGTGATCATAGTCCGTATTATGGAGATCAATTCATTACTTCTGAAAAAGAATTTTTATATGTCTCCACTTCATATAACCCAGATGGACGAGCATTTGTATTTATGACCGATAGTAATTTTCAGACAATGATAGATACGGTCTGGATAGATCCAACAATTAGGTATCAAGGGTTTAGTAATATACAAGAGTTTAATAATGAATATTATTTTAGCTTCGTTCATGGCGCTATTGGATATGGGCCTTCTTACATGAAAAATTACAAGATAGACATGAATAAAAATGTTGTCTTTCTTGGTCAGTATGACAGTAATGGGCAATCGAATTTTAATTCAGCCTTATTTGAAGGTAGCTCAGTAAGATATCTGGCAGTTGTGGACACTTTCCAAGCAAGAAAGTTGGTCTGTTATTCGACTAAGTCATTTAAAGCTGAGGGAACTGTTTTTTATGATGCAGATTCTGATGGAGTATTTGATTCTAGTGAATACGGAATTCCAGGTTATAAGCTTTTAACATTACCAGACTCTAATTTTATTTTTACTGATCATAATGGACATTATGAAATGTATGCTGATAGTCTTGAGCTCATTGAAGTTTTAAATGTCCCCAATACCTTTTGCTACCTAACCACAGCAACTTCAAGTTATCAATATATAGGATCACAAGCTGGTAATGCTGGAATGAATTTTGGACTAATGTATTATGAAGAAGATATTGCAATAAATACAATTACGCCAACTGTTGTAACATGCATAGACCCCTTTGGCTATAATGTGAAAATTAAGAATCTAGGAAGTAACCCATGGAAGGCAGTTTTAAAGATAAATAAAGATATAAACAGTAATTTTGAAGGACTGATTGGAAACGCAACTTTTACAGTTGCAGGAAATCTAGTTCAAATTTTCTCAGTTGATACGGTATTTCCTGGACAAGAATTAAATTTATTTTTGAAGCTTACCATTAATAACCCATCTCTGTTTAACCCCATACAATGTAGTTTTTCACTGGAAAAACCAGATGGATTTGATTTGACGCCTTCTTTTTCGATTATTTCACCAAT
>JBDKJS010000153.1:0-21797 GCA_039806065.1 Bacteroidota bacterium
ATGATAGCCGAATAAATATAGTTGCACAAAAAATATTAAAAGATAGGTAAGCATGTTAAATTTCATTTTCAATAAAACTAGCCTATTGTTTGCAAAAAGTATACAAATTAAAAAGCCTATCAGTGTAACTGCTAAGGAACTTGGAAGTCCTAGAGAAAAAAAACAAATTCCAAAAAATGATGGTCTAAATAACAATTGAATTTTTTGTAAAAAAGTCTTACTACTTGCATTACAACTTTTAAAAATAAAAATCATAACAAGCCATAGTAGCATAAGATGTCTTGTATAGACCAAATACCTGCTTAACAAATCTCTGCCCTGTGCATCGGTGCCAAGCCAAAAATTTTTCTTCTTCACATTTTGTGCGATAAATTGATTTTGCAAATCTAAATAGGAAGAAGCTTCACTCTCACCGCTTAACAGTTCATAAGTAATATTCTTATGATAAATTAATGGGGCATTTGGATTAATAGCAAATAGAGCATCTGGCAAATTAATAGAAATCGTATCATCCCCATTTATAGAAATATAGTTGAGCACAGAGGAATCCAAAGTATAACTGCCCAATACTATATATTCGTACAGCGGGCTTATTCCAAAAAGTAGTCGCTTTAATATTTCGTCATCACCTTGAATATTTTTTCTTAATAGAATAACTTCAGCCTCTCTACCTAAAGATAAATTTTCTAATCCGTTTAACTTTATATTAGCCTCTTCACTTCTATCGGGAGCTATAGTATAGCACAATGCAGCAACTATAATAAATAACAGATAAAACAACTTTCTAGTTTTAGCTACCATTACCAATCACTTTTTTTAAACGGAGTTAATACCGTTAATGCTATTACAAAGAAAATATAGGCAAATTGTAACATCCATAAATTTAAAATCCCTATTCTCTCTCCAAAAATTTTATGACTCTTCAATATCAGAGGGTTCTCAACCAAACACTTAAAAGTAAAAAGAAAAGTTCCTATTAAAAAATACTTTACATCAACCAGCGATAATAGAAAAGCAACGCCAATTGCCCAATGAAAGAAAGCAATGACTAATGCAATGGCAACAGATCTTTTACCCATATGCTTACCAATTTTTCCTGACCATCTTAATTGCTGTTGAATGAATGCTTTTAATGAATGCTTAGCCGGGGTAAAAACTACAGCATCAGAATGACTGATAAAGGCAATATCATTTTGATGGTGTTTAAAAAATTTCTGTAAAACAAATACATCATCACCACCTTTATAATCTACCTCATCAAATCCACCTAATTGCTCAAATACACTTTTACTAAAACACATATTAGCCCCACTGCAAAAAAGCGGAGAGCCTTGTTGAAATAAGGCCGTTGCTATTCCCATAAGCGAAACATTTTGTGCAGCAGCAAGTTTTTGTACAAAATTAGACGACTTATTAAATAATACAGGTCCTGCAACTAATTTATTTCCATTACGGATGTAACTATTATAGAACTTTAGTAATAGTGGAGGAAGTATTACATCGGCATCAATAGTAATGATGTAATTCGCATTAGCAATAGAAATACCGCATTTAAGTGCGTGTCTTTTACCTTGAGATAAAATGTTCTCAACTACCCTATGATCAAAGATTAATTTTTTAGTTTCTTCATTAACCCTATTAAATACCGTTGAATGAGCATAATCAGATACAAATATAATTTCCAAAAAATTCTTATCCCACTCTAGCCTGTTGAGACTATCTATCAAGGCTTTTATTTCATTAATTTCATTTCGAAATGGAATCACTATAGATAATTTTATAGGTGGGGCTTCCATAACTGATGTTGGTTTAACTTGAAGTAATAGTATATACCAATATGTTAGTAAACAACCATAAGCTATGGCTAACAAGGAAAATATCGCAATTAGAACGATCATTTACTTATATTAGTAAGATCTTTAAATTTTAAATTAAGCAATGCTAAAGAACCAACCAATGCTGGCAGTACCAAATTTATAACCCATAGTAACAAAATTGCAAGAAAATAAATTCCAGTATTATTTGTAATAGAGCTAAATAAATGAATAACAACTGCACCTCGAACGCCCGCTTCGATTAATAATATGGTAGGAATAAATGAAATTATATAAAAAGAGGCGGCACATAGTAAAATTGTATCCAGCCATAGTACTTCTGGCGACAACAACTTGGCTATGAGATAGAATTGAAAATTGAATACGGCAAATCTAAACACAGCCAGAAATAAGATTTTACTAAGTATATGTTTGTGAATGGTATTCAAGGCTTCTAGGTGGTGATTAAATTTTGTAAAACCGAACAAGGTAGTTAGGAACCCTTGAATTATTCCAGGCTTAAAGAAAACCACTATTGCTAACAAGGCAACAATTAAAATAAAGGCAATAGACAACCATACCATATAAATATTTAATTGACTATATTTTAATAGCCAGTATATGCATGATAAACCACCCAATAAAAGGGTAACTACTAGTTGGCTAAAATTTTCAATTACAGTAAGCAGGGCAGCCTTCCATCTATTTCCAGAGCTTATAAATAATACTCTACCTAAGTATTCGCCTACTCTGTTGGGAGTGAAAAAGCTTATAGCAATTCCTACAAGAACTCCTGCTACGGCACGCTTATAACTAATAGGCTGCAACGGATCTATTACCAATTTCCATTTTATTATTTCAAGCCACCAATTGATAATCATTAATGAAATCACTGAAAAAAATAGCAAGAAAAACCTTTGATTAATGGTTTGATATTTTGTCAATACCAACAACTCCGTTAAACCCTCCCTGCCATAAACTGCCATACCAATGGCCCACAGTAGCGCAAAAGTGATGAATAACTTAATGGGTATCCACCATGGTTTAAGCTGTATTTTTGGGTTTATTTGCAAGTACTAAAACATTGAAGGTAAATTGAGTGCTAATGTAAACAATGATCGGATCATCCTAGGCATAGATCCTGGTACTAATTTAATGGGCTATGGAATTATATCTGTTGGGGCCGGTAAGTTAACCATGTTGCATTACGGGGTTTTAAAATTAGATAGCAAATTAGACCAATCACTAAGGATAAAAAAAATTTTCGAATTTGCATTAAATTTAATGGAAACACATTTGCCCGATGAACTAGCAATTGAAGCACCTTTTTTTGGGAAAAATGTTCAGTCAATGCTAAAGTTAGGCCGAGCTCAAGGTGTTGTAATGGCAGCTGCATTGCACAGGCAGATACCAATTTTTGAATACTCACCCAAAAAAGTTAAGCAGTCAATCACCGGCAATGGAAATGCTAGCAAGGAAATGGTGGCTGCGATGGTGCTTAACCTGCTAAACATGAAAGACCTTCCTAAATATTTTGATAGTACTGATGCACTGGCAATAGCGCTTTGTCACTATTTCCAGAAATCCTCGATTACAATTAGTAGGCAAAAAACAAGAGCCAAAAAATCTAGTACATGGGCAAAATATATTGCATCGAACCCCTTAAAGGTTAAGCAATAAGGTGGTTTGCAATTTTAGTAGCGATTTCTTCTAGTTCGCTTGGGGCTGGTTTTAATTTAGGGAGTGAAAAGTTAATATCACCAACATGGTCAATAGGAACTAAGTGAATGTGAGCATGAGGCACTTCTAGGCCTATCACAGCAATTCCTACTTTCTTACAAACTACTACTTTCTTTATGGCCTTTGCTATTTGGTTGGCAAAAAGCCATAAGGAGGAGTATTCTTCATTTGTTAAGTCAAAAATATAATCAACCTCTCTTTTGGGTATCACTAACACATGTCCAAGTCTTAGTGGATTAATATCAAGAAATGCAAAGCAGTTTTCATTTTCTGCTACCTTATGACAGGTTATTTCTCCGGCTATAATTTTGGCGAACAAAGTTGGCATTGTTACCTAGATATTTCTAAAACTTCAAAATCTATTTTACCGGCTGGCACCTCTACTTGTGCCACATCCCCCACTTTTTTACCTAACAACCCTTTTCCAATTGGTGAATTCACAGATATTTTTCCAGTTTTAAAATCGGCTTCATTTTCTGCAACTAAAGTATAAGTCATGAGAGCACCAGTTTTTTTATTTTTAATTTTCACTTTAGAAAGTACCAGAACTTTAGAAGCGTCTAATTTACTTTCGTCAACTAATCGAGCGTTTGCTAGAACGTCTTCCAATTTTGAAATTTTAAGCTCTAACAAGCCCTGAGCTTCCTTTGCTGCATCATATTCCGCATTTTCTGACAAGTCACCCTTATCACGTGCTTCAGCAATTTGCTGCGATATACGAGGCCTTTCTATTGTTTTTAATTGATGAATTTCATCCTGAAGTTTCTTTAAGCCTTCAGCAGTAAAATAAGATATTCCTGACATAATCTTAAGATAGTTTAATAATAAATAAAACAAGACCTCTAACTAGAGGTCTTGTTTTGAGGACGTAAAATTAATAATTTTTTTACAATACAAATCTGCCGCCAAAAGCATGGCTACCATTAAATGGATTGGTGGTGCGATAGGAATAATCGATCGCAAACTTTTTACCATTTTTTCCAAGTGGTAGTTCGAAAGAAACACCAGCTGCTGGTCCTGTGAATACGGTATTACGCAAAAGGGCATCGCCTAAATCTTTTTCATAAGTATAGCCAGCTCTGAGCATAATCATTTCTTTGAATCCATATTCTAGCCCCACACTAAATTGATCATTGGTAAATGAATTAGAAGTAAAGGTTCCTGCCATGGTTAATCTATGATCTTCTGCAAGTTTAAAATCATAAGCGCCACCAATGTTAAGCATAGAAGGGATTTCGAATTTCTCTGAACGTTGAGAGATAGTTAAATCAGCACCATTAGCAGCAGTTAGTTTGGTACTCAATCCGTCCCCACCAAACTTCATTGGTGTGCCTACATTACGCAATGTTATACCAAACTTTACATTATCTTTTTCTGAATTTGTTCCGGTAACATATTGTATACCGGCATCAATAGCAAAACCACTAGCTCTTACGTTACTGATGCTTTGATCAATAATCTTAAGGTTTATTCCTCCGTGAATAGTTTTGCTAAAAGACTTGGCATATGATAAATTAATATTAATAAATTGAGGGGAGAAAGTACCTATGCCTCCTTCGGGTTTATCAACGGTGGTCACTTCTATATCGCCAAAGTTCATACTCATAACTGAAACTGCCATCACACTTCCTTCTCCCACACGCTGAGCAATACCAAAAGAATTAATATTGATATCACTACCTTTCATATGGTTTGTTCTACTGAAAAGCACTTCAGATTTTTTAGTAAAAGCAATTCCTGCCACATTACCGAATACAGACTCCAAGCCTCTTACACCACCAGTGTTAGCGGTGCTCCAGCCTGTGCTACGAGCCCAAGGATTTATTAATAACTCTGTGGCACCAGCTTGACCAGCACGATCAGGATTACCAGCCAGGGCTACATTACAAAACATGCTTGTAGCTACTACTGCTGTAAATAATTTTATATTGAATCTATTCATTGTCCTTTATTTTATCCTATTAGTGATTGGTTATTAAAATACATCAAGATCTGTTGGACGCATTACTCCGAACCATTTTAAAGTTTTCTCTCCTATTCCAGGCGCTTCAATATGAATAATGTACACACCACTTGCAATAGGCACACCCGCAAAGTTCTTTAAGTCCCAATCGGTTGAAGTTTCTAGATTTAGTTGAGATATTTCTAAACCTTGAGTGGTTCCTTGATCACCAGTAGGCACATCTCTACTTAACCTTCTAATGAGTGTGCCATTAGATGAGTAAATGGTAATGGTACATCGGCTTGGCAAATTAACCAGCTTTACTCTGTTATCTAGTTGATTACGTTCATAGGTAGAGAAGGCATAGTAAGGGTTTGGTACAACATTAATAATGTCTAATGCTGATTTAGCCACAGTGTTATCAGCTGCTACCGCAGCAATATCGGCAGTACTAAAGGTATAATAGGGAGCACCAGCTACTTCAGGGCTTGTGCCATCTACATTGTATACTTGATATGGCCGGGTAACACGGAGGCTAATTTTTGTGGTGCTACTTATAGCAGTTTCGCCAGAGGTAACTAATGGATACCCTACCCACATTGCATTGGTGAACACATTGCGTAGTGCAACTGCTGTTCCAACTCTAAGTCTATTTGCATATTTCTCACATCCATCATATTGTACGGTATCATTATTGGCCATTACATAAATTACATGGCGGCCACCGAGTACAGGATCACCGTTTGCATTCTCAAGTATGCTAGTTGGATTAAACAACATGTCAGCACCGTTTCCATCAGCATTATTCTGATAAGAATCTTCACTAAAAATTATATTCAATCTTTCACCAGTTTCAACATTAACAGCATATCCAGGGAAGTAGCTCAATCCTGTGCTGCCCACAATTTCATTACCGTCAATATCTTTTGAAGGGCTTCTTCTAAGATTAAATCTTGGTGCGGCACCCACTGCTAAGGTAGCGGTAGGTTGTGCTTCAATAACTGCGCAACGACTCCACATCGATTTATCCTGAGTCATTATTAAATCTATACTGTATGTTTTGCGCAAATCATTTTGATTATACGTTTGTTGATTCAAACCTGGCGCAATATTCGGGGTGGCAAAATCGTAACTAACTAGTTTAAATGGAGCCCAAGTTCCATTAATTAATTTTTCAAAAAACTGAGGGCCATCCACCAGGGTATCTCCTTGACCGGCATAAAATGCATCACGAGGCGAACCTGTGACAGTATTACCAGTAGTATTGGTACCAGAAAGGATCCAGTTAAGACTGGTATTGTCTACATCTTGAACGCCAGTCCACCATCTGCGGTTAGGATCGGCATAGGTTATGGAAGCTGAAACCACTCCATTGCCTTGAGCTGGAAAATCACCAGGGCGCAGTGTTTGATTCATGCTAATGTAAAACCCATAGTCAGGGAACAATTGATCGTAAGGGAAACCAATAGATTTTACACCTTCTACAACATCACCACTGTTGATGTTTTCAAGTTTCCATTTAGAGGTGTCACCTACTCCATTTAGCCATAGTTTAAAATTACCTGGTTTAATTTTTACAGGGTCATAAACTTGTATGTTTACTGGCCCTGCTGCCCGTTCATATACTGGGTATTTTACTCTTGTAGGATCGCCATCAGTATCTATTGCTACTTCTCTTAAGCTTTCTGCGGTAAGTTCAATCGCCTTTCTATCTGATCCTATGTTATAACCATTACCAGCTCCTTCAATTCTAGTAATTTTAGGTCCATCACCATAAAAACTTACAAGGTTTAATCCGTTGGCCTCAGGAAGCGGAGAGTGAGGTATGGCTGAATAAGTTTTTATATTTCTTCTTCCTGCCAAGTAAGGCTTATTTTCAATACCATCGCCCGGAGCATAAGGATTGGCGTTGTCTTCTTCAGGGCAATAGGAGTATGCTATAGCAGTATAGTAATAAGTTTTGTGGTTGATTAATTCAGCATCACCGGTTGCAAAAAGATCTTTGGTGATTCTAAAGGTGTGTCTTAGTCCCTGGTCAGAACCCGAGACCATCAACGATGGATCCCAAACACCAAGTTCAGGGTCTCGATAGAAGTTGATAATAGTAGCTGTTCCATTTTTCACATCACACTGAGCTACCAATCTAGCTTTATCAGCATTTTGCAAATCTTCTCGAGTACCTGTAACGGTTGCATCTTTCAATTGATAAATTTGATAACCCTCGAAAATGTAAAGTGAATCAGGCGACCCGAATATTACATAAGGATCTCTTTCAAAATACTCTTCATTAAAATTATTAGAATTGGCTTCGTTTTCAATTGAAATAATAATTTCATTTTCAAGTTCTCTTACAGCTAATGTGGGAGCATCGGGTCCATTCAATATTCCAAAGCAAGAGTTGAATAAAACTTGCGCTTTATCATCGGCAGCCTTTAACAATGCAATACTTGCTGTTGGTCCACCATTTGAGGCTCTGGCCCAAACGGCACCAGCCGTAATAAAATTAACCGCACCAGGTTGAAGTGTGAATTGTCCAGCACTTTGTAAGAAACGTCTGTCAGCAGGCAAGTTAGGTACACCAGTAAGCGTATTAATTTCATCCCAAGGTTGCTGTGGCACATTACCAGTACCTATACCTAGCGGATCAGTATTACTAGGAAACATAAAGTCGCACGGTACCCCAGTGGTTCCTGTACCATCGCCACCATAAGTAACTCTGGTACCGTTTCTCCAAAAGCCTTTCAAGTAATTGTAATAATCTGGAGCATTGTTAGGGTTTCCATTCACAGGATCTCCGTCATTATTGTAATACAAGAATTTAGACATGATGATTAACTCATTAGGTTCATCTACTGTTCCATCACGGTCATTGTCAACGCCATCATTTGGATTAGCCAGTGGGCCTTCAAAGAAGTCGACACCAACTGCCGGAGGATTTTGACCGTAGCCAAGCAGTCCTTCATCCACTGCATCGCCATTGTAGCAAAATCCCAATCCACGCGCCACATCACAACCCACAAAATCATCATTATAATTTCCTAAATCAGGATCTACCCAATAACCAAAATAGCAGGAGTCGATGGTAACGGTAGTATTTCTGTTAATGATTTTATACTTGTAAAATGTCATGTTATTGATTTCATCATTTGTAGTGAAACCAAAAGCCTGAGCTTGAATTTCAAGACCTATTGGAGAGGGAGAGTCTGTTTCAGTATGTATGTTACCAACATCATTAAAAACCCACCATAAAACTTGATCACCGAGAAGCACATCACCACAATCTTGTGGGGCGGTTAGATCAAATCCTGGATAATCTCCATCTTCAAAATTATAGGTACCGTCATTATTATTATCAATATAGGGTGCTAAGTATTTGGTATGCAATAATGATTGATCTCCAGTGCCTGGCCAAGTTTTAATTGCTTCAGGAACCAATGCGTCATTTACAGCGCCACCACCTAAAGAATTAAAGTAATCTCTAAAATCGCGAACTTCTTGTAGGCTCACTTTCCAATGTTTATCATAGGCATTACAAACATCAAGATCTGTTGTTACGTTGATAGTATCTACTGGCCCTGGCCAAAAATCTTGTCCTGATTGTCTGTAAGTTTGTGCGGCTACCCTCAAGTTACCAGATAAATCAAGACCGCCTACCCAAATAGCGCCAGAGAAGAGCGAATATTTTCTTGAGTTTTTAGGTATTTCATAGGTAGCAGTACCTACTAAATCCCACCACATGTCGCCATTGATAAAAATAAGAGTCCTAACATTGTTTACACTTAACTCGGTTTTGGAACGGGAGTTAGTACAGTTACCTCCGCCTGCGGTAATAGCTCCTAGGGTTCCACCTCGACCACTGTTACCTGGGCCTGATGATGGCGATACATTTATATTTTCTTTCGCATTGGCTACCGAAGCACTTAGGCAAAGTAGCATGGAGAATAAGGCAAGTTTTTTCATCTAAAGATATTGTATAATTAAAAACTTATTTTAATATTAAAAATTAAATAGGATACCGAATCTGACACGTCTAGGTAGGCTAAAGTTAGCACTTCCCGGATTAAGCATGGCTAGGGTATATAAATCTCTGTATGCTTGTGGGCTTAATTGTCCATTGATAGCAGATTGTGCAGTGGTGCTGCTCAAATAACCATCATCTGTAGGAGAGCCAGTGGCGGTATAAACACCAATTACCCGCTGCGCATCCAACACATTTAATATTTGGAAAAACACATTGATAGAAGCTTGGTGACCTTTTTTATCATCTGACTTACCGAAAGTGAGGTTAAAAGTTTTATCAATACGTGCATCAATATTGAAGTTCCATGGAAGACGTGATCCATTTATTTCACCCACTAACTCTTGGCGGCTATTTGCGATGCTTAAGAAATCTTGCTCGGGGGTGATGTTACCTCTACGAGAGTATGGAGTACCAGAACCGCCACGGAACACCACATTGAAACCAGCATTAGCAAAAATTTGACTATTGCCTACTACGGGGCCATCATAATCTTTACCATTACCATAATGGTAGTCAAAACTTGTAACGATGGTATGTCGTTGGTCGAAATTTAAAGGACGTATGCTTCTCAAGTTTACTTGACCTTGCTGTGCAATTACACCGGAATTGGTAAATGCATCAGAACCTGTACCTTCTGCAAATTGCAAAGTATAAGCTGCATTCATTCTTATATTACCTGTACGTCTAAGATCATAGTTTAATGAAAAGCCTTTTACAGTTCCAAAATCTTGATTACCAAAAGTGGTATAGTCGACTGGATAAGCATATTGAACGTTGATGATGGTTACCATGTCGCGCATTTCACGATAGAAGGCTGCCAATTCTATTACTGAAGATTTAGAAACCTTTTGCTTGAACTTGATTTCATAATCAGTGGTGCGTGTAGGTTTTAAATCTGGGTTTGGAAGATTACCGCTTATACCTTGAGCTAAATTTACATAGTTCCAAGGATTCATTCTAAGCAAACCTTGATCAGGGCGCTGTGTTAACAAATCATAGTGGGCACTAAAATAAGCATCGTCACTAACTGGGAAAGAAAATGCAATACGAGGCATAAAATTAGTTTGCGGCTCGTAGTCTTTAAATGCAGTTTCATTAGGTTTATTAGCAAGGGCTGCTGCCTTGTCACTCAAGAAAGGTTGAATAGTACCAGAGGTATTGCCTCCTGTATTAGTGAGTGGTTTTACATCTACTATTTGTTCACCAATGGCGTTGTACCATCTGTTGCCTTCGGGGTCACGGTATCCTAAAATTGAAGTAGGATTTTGCGCATCGTTTACGTACACCACATAATTGCTTCCTATGTTTGATGGAATAATCTGGCCTGATTGAGCAGCTAGTGCTTTCACCGCATCTTCGCCAGCAGCATAAGCAGAGTACAATAAATATGGATCCTTTAAAGTTTGCTGATTGGCATCAAACCGATCGACACGGAGTCCGATATTAAAATTTAGATCTTCGATAATAAATTTATCTTGGATATAGCCTGCTACATAAATAGGTTCAAATGGAGCTATTTCTCTTTTTAAATTATTGTTGGCATCACGTTCATTAAAGAAGTCTTTAAGGCTTGGTCTTTCGTTAGAAAAATTACCTAGGTAATCATAACCATAATAGGCGCCACCGAATTGAAACAATTCATCAGCTGCAAACATATCCAGACTAAAAGTACTAGGGTCATAAGAATCAATGTCTATTAACTGATCATAAGCCACTCCTATTTTATCCCTTACATTTTCAAAAAAGCCTCTAGTAGGGTTACCATTTTCTCCAATAGCTTGAGCATAGGCAAAATTATAATCTACTGCAGTAAGGTTACCGTTAGCATCACGGATATAAATTGGATTGCTGGCATCAAAATTTTGGATGTTAAAATTTTGGCGAGAGCGCATCAATGACCAAAGACCGCTAGGGCTAACACCCCACGACCTATCAGACCGTTGTTCGTACTCCATACCTACTACGATGTTATGTTTTTTAATATCAGCAGAGCCCATTGCAGTGATGCGATACTGGCGATTATTCGTAATTCTGTACCCTGTTCTTACACGACCGGCACTTGCCCATAATCCATACACATTAAGTACATTTCTGTTATCACCATTAATAAGTCCGCCATTTAAAGGAATATCAAACAAAGTATTAGAATAACCATTGATTGAAGGAGCAAGATCAAAATAGGTTTGAGTAAAATTGCTCATATAAGGATTTAGGTCCGACTGTTGAAAATTTACTTGACTATCAGCATAACCGAGTAGCACTGGAACCGTTACTGTATCACCGGTAAGCGGATCTACAACATCAGTAGGAATTCTGAAAGGAACGCGAGTAGTGGTAAATTTACCTACATATCCATAATCAAAAAATCTGTCTTTATGCTTCACATTTTGATCTGTTGAGTTTTCTCTTGAAATATCAAACTGAAGAGTGTAATAAGCATTTCTAATTTTTGATTGCGATTTTTCATCGGCATTACCAGGAAAACGCTGTGTTAATCTACCAAAAGCTCTCCAGTTATTATTGATTACCTGATTATTTTCTTCTGAGTTGAATAATGCATAGGTGTTAATGTAAGATCTGCCATCAGTTCTTTCAAATGATCCACCAAGGGTAACGAATAGGTTTTTAACTGGTCTTATATCTAACTTACCATTCAATCTAATGGCATTGGATTCTACATTTTGACGAGCCTTAATTTTTTCTAGGCTATCGAGTGTGGTAAAGTTAGCTTTTTGAACAAAGCCTGGCCCATTAGATGCTCTTACAATCGGGGTTTCTTGTATTTCTTTCATAAAGCTATCTTTTACTTTATAAGAACCAAGCGCCAATGGGGAAGGATCACCATCAAATTGATAATCACCAGCAAGAGAAAAACCTAGCAGTGGAGTTTTACTACCGTCTGCAGCTTTTTTAGAAAGTATTGGGCCCGCTATATAAGTAGAGAATAGATCGTTACGATATTTATCAAACAAGCGAGAAGAGATAGCTTCGAAAGTAGCTGTAAATTCTTGCGAAGGACCGCGGGTGGTTACGTTAATTACGCCACCTGTAACATCACCATATTGTGCAGGCAAACCACCGGTGATTACTGTTACCTGCTCAGTTCCTTTATTTGAAATACCCACGCTACCTCTTACTTTGATACCATCCACAAAATAAGTAGTAGCATCGCTTCGCGAACCTCTGATATTTAGTGCATCGCCTTCCTCTTTCTGGAACACACCGGCTGAAAGTGCAGCAACAGCATTCACTTCACGGATAGGAGCACTTTGAATTTCTTCGTAAGTTTTAGTTACTTGAGAACTTGGAGAACCTGGGTCAATTAATTTTTCGGCATATACTTTAGCTTCTTTTAGTTCAATACCTTTTCCCAGTTGTGCATCAACTTTTGTAAAAGCATCTGATTTTACAGTGACACCTTCTACAGAAACTTCATTATACCCTATGCAGGTTATTTTTACTGAATACTTACCAGGGGTAAGTGGTTTAATGGAGTAAAGGCCATCAAAATCTGTTTGCCCAGCTTGTGAAAGTGAACCATTGAGATAAACAGCCACACTGGCAAAAGGAACAGGCTCTCCACTACCTTTTTCAGAAATTTTTCCGCGGATCTCTCCGTTCTGTGCAATGGCTACTGTGCCGGTAAAAAAGAAAAGAGCAAACAAGAGGCGTAATTTTCTTCCCATAGTAAAGCGTTAAATTAGAGTTAATTTTTGGTGGCGGTAAAAGTATAAATCAATTGAAATAAAACAAAAATATTTTTAAGGCACTGCGCTTTGTAATTACTTAAAGCTGACAATAGCAGGATTCGTTGCAGCTAAGTACATTCTATTCAGCTGTTTAAATATTTTCAAGGATTCCAGAAATATTTTCGGTTAAATTAAAATTGATTGATTTACAAGTACGGCTTTCGAATTAGTTTAGTTAATAATAATTTAAATCAAAATTCGTGAATAGCATTGGTTTTCATGTCATAATGGTGTAAAAGAAATAACCAACAAAAATGATTCACAAAAAGAAATTAGGCATTTAAGGAAATTGAATGAATTCGAAACTAAACAAGAAACCAAGGGATAAACCTATTTTTGAATATTTATTAACAGAACTGGCAAAGTCTAATGTAAAATCTATTTTTGCTACAGATTTAAATAATCATTTATCAACCTTATATAATACAAGATGCGTTTAAGTACCCTAGAAATAAAAGGATTCAAAAGTTTTGGCGAAAAAGTAGTCATACATTTTGACAAGGGAGTAACCAGTATAGTGGGCCCCAATGGGAGTGGAAAATCAAATGTAGTGGATGCCATGCGGTGGGTGCTTGGCGAACAGAAAACCAGAATGCTTCGATCTGAAAAGATGGAAAACATTATTTTCAACGGTACAAAGACTCGTAAACCAGCCAACCTTGCAGAAGTTTCCATCAGTTTTGAAAACACCAAAAATATATTGCCTACAGAGTATACTACCGTCACGGTAACAAGAAGATTATACCGCACTGGAGAAAGCGAATACCTTCTTAATGGGGTAGGTTGTAGGTTGAAAGATATTACTGATTTGTTTATGGATACGGGTATTGGTCCTGACTCCTACGCGATCATTGAACTAAAAATGATTGATGAAATTTTGAACGATAAGAACAATGCCATCAAATTGCTATTTGAAGAAGCAGCAGGAATTTCTAAATACAAAATTAGGAAGAAGCAAACCTTTAGTCGTTTAGAAGAAACAGAATCAGATCTCAACCGTGTGAATGACCTTTTGTTTGAAATAGAGCGTAACATGAAAACGCTAGAAAGCCAAGCAAAAAAAACTGAACGCTACTACAGGATAAAAGAACAATACAAAGAGTTAAGTACAGAATTGGCGCTATTTACAATAGCTGCCAGCAGAGGTGTTTTTAGCGATTTACAAGAGAAAGAAGAACTCCAGCAAAATGAAAAAATAACTGCTGAGGTTAAATGCAACGAGATTGAAGCTTCACTTCAGGAGATTAAATTAACCTTAATAGACAAAGAAAAAGGACTTGCAGAGGGGCAAAAATCACTGAATGAACAAATCAACAACATCCGCCAATATGAAAATGATAAGAAGGTAAGTAATGAAAAGTTGAAATTTTTGCAAGATAAGGAGGCTTCTTTAACCCATCAGTTAACCAATGATAAGAGTAACCTTATTAAAACACAAGATGAATTATCGAAAACCGAAAAAGATAAATTAAAAGAAGAAGAGCTACTAGAGAAATTGAATTTTCAACTTGAAGAATTGAAATTGATAGTAGATGAAACCCGATTGAAACACGATAGCCTAAAGATAGAGATCAATAGTAAAACATCAGAGTCGCAAGCCATACAAAGGCAAATGCATGAAAGTGAAAAGAGCTATGCAGTGACTAATGCAAGAAAGGAAAGCATTGGAAAAGAATTAGAAAAAAACCGATTAGAGTTGTCTCAAAAGCGAGAAGAATATGCTGGCATAGATGAGAAAACACAGGCAGCAATTCAACAAAAGGAGCAGTTGGAAAAAACTTATGGAGAGCTGATACAGGCTGAAGAGGAAGTTATAAAAAACATCACCCTTACAGAGGAAGAATACAAAAAGCATACTGATGCAGCTATGACAGATGGCCGTAAGTTAGATGCTAAGCAAAATGAGTACAACCTTATAAAATCATTAGTTGAAAATTTAGAGGGATATCCTGAATCATTAAAATATTTGAAGAAAAATTTTTCTGGAGCACAGCAAGCCCCACTTTTTAGCGATGTGATCAATTGCCGCGCTGAGTATAAAACTGCTATTGAAAACCTGTTAGAGCCTTACATGAACTATTTCGTAATAGACAATGCCGCTGCTGCTGGCCAGGCTATTAATGTACTAAGTGAGGCAAGTAAAGGAAGGGCCAATTTTTTTATACTTGATTCATTGAGCCAACAGCAAGATGTAGCGCGGATTGAAATAGAAGGATGCATTCCAGCAATCAATATTATTGAAGTAAATGATAAGTTTAAAAACCTTTGCAACTACCTACTTCGCAATGTTTACATAGTAACCGAAAATCAAGAGCGTACACCTACATTGAACCATGAAAATGCAGCTATAACTTTTATTTCTCAAAATGGAAAGTATTGTAAGACTAAATTTGCATTAAGTGGTGGCAGTACTGGTATGTTTGATGGCAAAAGAATAGGAAGAATAAAAAATCTAGAAGACTTAGCAAGTGAAATAAGTGCGCTAACGACCCAAACAGCCCAATCAAAATCAATGCGTGATGAAGCACAAGGATCGCTCAACACCTTTCGCAACCATCGCAATCAAATAAGTCAGGATAAAAACAAGCTACAGCAAACCTTAAATGCTGCAAATAGGGAAGCTGCTGCGCTACAATCTAAGTCAGAACAACTTGAAAATGCTATTAGCAAAGGGGTTTCAACCATTGAAGGCTACGAAGAACAATTAGCAGCCATCGAAAAAGTATTGGCAGCCAATAACCTGAGTATGCAAGAACAGTTGCAACTCTTCAACAGCCAATATGAGGCCATTAATGCAGAGCTTGGCAATTTACAACACCAGTTTAATCATTATGCTGACAAACTAAGTACTGAAGGAGGGCTTTATAATCAACAACACATACAATGCATCCAGCAGCAGAATAGAATAGCCACATTAATCCGCGATCAACATTACAAAGCAGGATTAGAAGCATCACTAAAAAAGAATATTGAGACGAATACCATAGAAAGTCAAATAATCCAAGAAGAAATTAAGGCATTATTACAAAATTCAAATCAAGCTGATGATGTATTGATGGAATACTATCAACAAAAGGAAATACTTGAGAAAAATGTTACGCAGCTTGAACAAATTTACTACAGCACCAGAGGTGAAATCGATCAGCTAGAAACTCAAAGCCGTCAGTGGCGCCACACCAAGGACCAGGCCGAGCAACTTTTGAATGCCATTAAGGAAAAGACGATTGATTTAAAGATGCAGCTCAATTCACTAAAAGAACGATTAAATGTAGAATTTAATATTGATCTAAATTCAATTATTGACCGAGAACCTAACCCTGACTTAGATGAAGATGAACTAAGAGAAAAGGTAAATAAACAAAAATCGCAGCTCGATAACTTTGGCCCTATAAATCCGATGGCGGTAGAAGCGTTCAATGAAATTAACGAGCGCTATGTATTCATCAATACTCAAAAAGATGATTTAGCAAGGGCTAAAGCAAGTTTATTACAAACCATTCAAGAAATTGATGCTACAGCCAAAGACAATTTTATGAATGCCTTTACCCAGGTTAGACAGAATTTTATTAATGTATTCCGTTCATTATTTACTGAAGATGATAGATGCGACCTTGTACTATTGGATCCTGAAAACCCAACTGAAAGTGATATTCAAATCATAGCACAACCTAAAGGCAAACGCCCATTGAGTATTTCACAACTTAGCGGTGGAGAAAAGACATTAACTGCAACCGCTTTACTTTTCGGATTGTACCTTTTAAAACCTGCACCGTTCTGTATATTTGATGAAGTAGATGCCCCCCTAGATGATGCTAATATTGATAAATTCAATAACATAATTAAAACCTTTAGTAATGATTCGCAATTTATCATTATAACCCATAACAAGCGAACCATGTCCTTCACTGATATAATCTATGGAATTACCATGGTTGAAATGGGCGTGACTCAAGTAGTTCCTGTAGATTTAAGCGAAGTGGTAGAAGTATAAAAAAGCATATTAGAGTTTTGCGTAGACAGTCAGTCAAAGACTGTCTTTTTTTATGTAATATGAATAAGAGACTTTAAGTAATCTAAATGATCGGCTTGTTCAGGTAGCTTATCTTTGCGCCATCTTAAGATTCTTGGAAATCGCATCGCTACACCACTCTTATGCCGTGTTGAAAGCTGAATGCCTTCAAATGCTATTTCAAATACCAATGATGCAGAAACGCTTCTTACCGGTCCAAATCTTTCCAATGTATTTTTTTTTACAAACGCATCTACTTCAAGGATCTCCTTATCCGTTAGACCGCTATAAGCCTTTGCTACTGGCACCAATTGTTGTTGATGCCAAACAGCAAAGGTATAGTCAGTGAATAAATTAGCTCTTCGGCCATGGCCACTTTGAGCATAAATGAGCACCGCATCAACAGTGAAAGGATCAAGCTTCCATTTATACCAGTTCCCTTTTTTCCTACCACTTTCATACTTCCCAGCCAAATTTTTAATCATTAGACCTTCAGCATTCACTGTTCGAGCCATATTTTTCATCAAAGCAGCCTCATCCCATGTTTCTGGCATCAATTCAGGAGGAAGCACAAGTTTACTATTTTGTAAATGATCAACTAAATTTTTTAAAATTAAAATCCTTTCCTTTAATTGAAAGTCTCTAATATCTCTTCCTTCATACTCTAGTAAATCAAAACAAAAGAGCTTTATGGGTAATTCATTTAATAGTTTAGCACTTGGTTTTTTACGACCAAGCCTTCTTTGCAAATCGTTGAAAGTACCTACTTGATTATTTTTATAGACAAGCAATTCTGCATCCACAACCAAACCATTGGGCAAACCATTTAGTTCCTTACACAAATCAGGAAACTGGTTGTTGATTAATTCTTCGCCCCTACTCCATAAAAACAACTCATCATTACGTTTAACAATTTGACACCTTATCCCATCCCACTTATACGATACATGCCATTGGCCTAGGTTCAAATGGTTACAATCAGCTTCATTAAAACCATGTGCCAAACAAAATGGAAACGGTCTTGAACCATCAATGGCGAAAGCATCATCAAGAAGAAGCGAAGTAACAGTTTGGTTGACTAATTGCCAGCTGCCCATCAGCCTATGAAGTACAATTGCCTCACTTAAATTGTACTTTTTGGCCAATGCTTTAGCTATTAATTTTTCAGAAACGCCTATTCTAAATCCACCAGTTATTAATTTATTAAATACAAAACAATGCCACCTATCTAATTCTGCCCAAACCGATAGCACAAATATTTTTTTTTCTTCATCAGTACTTTTTCTCAAGGATTGCAACTTCTGTATATAATACTGAAGTGAATCAATTTTACCAAGTTTTTCTTTTGATAATAACAGCGCTATGGTTTCTGCCAAATCGCCAACGGTGTGGTAACTGGATTCAAATAGCCATGATGGTAGTTGCGCGCATGCAGCAGCCCATTCGCGAAGTAATGATGGTTTAATTGGCCTACCAAAATTTTTTCCAATTAAAATATACAATGCACAAATGGCTTCCTCTTCATGCGTGCGATCAAAGTAATTGATGATGGCCCCCACCTTTTGATTATAGCTAGTGGTACGGTCAAGCGTTTTTATTAATTGAACAAAATTTTCCATTTATTACTACTCCTCCAATTTTTCTCCATCAAAAAATGTTTGAGCAGCAATGGCCATTTTCCCTGATTCTTTCAAATATTTACTTAGCTCAAAAGTATAACCATGAGTAACCACTATTTCAGCAGCCTCAGTAGCAGCAATTGCACTCATCAACGATTTCCAATCGGCATGATCACTTATCGCAAATCCTATCTCGGCATTTAATCTTCTTTTAGCACCTCTTATAGACATCCATCCACTAACCACTGCCGTACTTACTGATGACAACTGATCATATTGCGAACTTGCTAAAAAACTTGAAGGAGCAATAATAAGAGCACCTTTTAAGTCGATAACTTTGGTTGCAGGAGTAAGTGGCTTATAGTCACCAAAACTGAATCCGAAATTTTCTAAACATTGGTTGATGCCACAAATAGTAGTATGGCAATAAATAGGCGCTACTTTATTTTTTAAATTATACAATAGTCGTTGCGATTTACCTAACGAATAAGCCACTAAAACACTGGTAATTCCTTCCGCATTATTTTTTTGATACCATTCAACAATTTCACTCATGGCATCACTTTGGCTGGCCCAATTATAAATAGGCAATCCAAAGGTACTCTCAGTTATAAATTTATGACATTTTACCGGTTCAAAGGCTGCACTCACGCCATCATACTCGAGCTTGTAATCGCCACTGGCCACCTCTACCCTGCCTCCATATGCCACTCTAACTTGGGCAGATCCTGCAATGTGCCCTGCCGGGTGTAAGGACACTTCCACTCCATTCATAAATACTTTTTCATTATACACTACCGATTGAATTTGAAGTTGGTTGTTTATCCTGTGCTTCATTACTTGGGCTGTAATGGGGTGGGTTAAATAATTTTTCATGCCACCTCTGGCATGATCACTGTGAGCATGTGTTATAATGGCTTTGTCAACCGGCCGCCACGGATCAATATAAAAATCGCCTTGCTCACAGTAAATACCTTTTGGTGTAAACCTTAATAATTCCATGATGAAGTAATTAGCTCTAAAACTCTGATAAAATGCTAAGGTATGTTAAATCCGAAAATTAAATTTTTGAGTTAATGAATAATGCGGATAATTTTCAAGAATAATTTTACCTTGCACTCAGCAATATAAAAACAAAAATCAATGCAAAAGTTTATTATTACCTTGTTATTAATAGCTGTTAGTGCTTCGTCCATAGCAGCTGAAAAAATTTTACCTTATCCTATTCATCAAACAAAGCTTGACAATGGATTAGGTGTAATTACTGTACCGTTTGATTCGCCAGGCATAGTAGCATTTTACATCGTGGTAAGAGTGGGTAGCAGAGATGAAGTAGAAGTTGGAAAAACCGGTTTTGCTCATTTCTTTGAACACATGATGTTCAGAGGTACTGAAAAGTATCCGAAAGATAAATATGGATCAGTATTAAAAAGTACAGGAGCCAGTGCCAATGCCAATACGAGTGATGATCGCACGCTATATCATATGACAGGAGATGCCTCAAAGCTTGAAACCATGTTTGAATTGGAGAGTGATAGATTTCAATTTTTAAAATACAGTGAAGCTGATTTTAAAACTGAGGCTGGAGCTGTAAAGGGAGAATACACAAAAAATAGCGCTAGTCCCTATGCACAATTGGATGAAAAAATTTCTGAAACTGCTTTTACCAAACATACTTATGGGCACACTACGATGGGATACTTTAAAGACATAGTAGATATGCCTAATCAATACGCGTATTCAATAGAGTTTTTTAATCGGTTTTATAGGCCAGAATATTGCACTATTATAGTAGTTGGTGATGCTACACCTGAAAGAGTACTTCAATTATCAAAGCAATATTTTGGAAATTGGAAGCCAGGAAATTTTCAATCATCCATTACTCCAGAGCCTCCACAAAATGGCACAAGGTATGTTCATTTACAAAAAGCGAAATTTCCTCCATATATTAGTTTAAATTACAAGGGGCCATCATTTAGTGTTGATGTAATGGACATGCCAGCTTTGGATGTACTTTCAACGATTTATTTTGGTGAGACCAGTACCATCTATAATAAACTTGTCTTAGAAGAGCAGAAGGTGCGCGATATTGGTGCAGGCGCTTATGACACACGCGATCCTGGACTTTACTTCATTAGCGCTTCACTGGTAAATGCTGATGATATGCAATATGTGAAAGATGAAATTGTGGCAACATTAAATTCAGCGGCACAAAATCCCGCTGAAAAAAGTGCGGTAGAAAGAGCTGTAATGACTCTTAGAAATAATTATGCTATGGGTATAGACAATCCTTCGGCAATTGCTGAAAGCATAAGCCACTATGTATGGCTTACCGGTGAAGCTGAGGCAGTAAACAAAAACTATGAAAATTACAACAAAATAACTCCCGAAGAGATTCAAGCGGTTGCCAAAAAATACTTTACTGATAATAACTTAACGATAGCAACTATTAGTGGTGCCGAAAAATTAACAATTAAATAAACTTACAATCATTAATTAAAAATATGAAAAAAATAATCATACTATTCCTGTTGCTTAGTGTAATGCTTGACAATGCTAAAGCAATAGAAACTATTGAAATACCCATGTCAAAGGCAAATAAAATAGTTGTTGAGTTGATGTTTTACAACGGCAGTAAAATTGATCCTTCAGGAAAGGAAGGACTCACCAACTTAACCCTTAGTACAATAATGGGAGGAGGCACCCTTTCAAAGAAAAACAGCGAGCTAAGTTATTTAACTGAACCATGGGGTGCTCGGTACTATGGTATGGTAGATAAGGAAGTTAGTATCATGATGTTTGAAGTACTGAGTACTTATGCTGATCAATTTCAGAAAGAAATTATTTCAGGATTAGTGCTTTCTCCTTCATTTAGCGAGGATGATTTTAATCGTGCTAAAAGC
>JBDKJS010000154.1:0-17281 GCA_039806065.1 Bacteroidota bacterium
AAGCATTGTTATCAATCCGGATGGAACATATAGCTACACCCCAGACAGTGGATATGTGGGAATAGACAGTGTAGTTTATAACATCTGTGATAATGGCAACCCAGTGCTTTGTGATACTAGCCTATTGATAATAAACATTAATGAAAATAATCCGAGTGGTAATAACCCGCCCTATGCAGGTGATGATGCCAACAATACGAATGAAGACACTCCGGTTAGCGGCAATCTACTCCCCAACGATTTTGATCCCGATGGCGATAGTTTGATCGTGAATACCACTTCTATCATAGCGCCATTGAATGGCACAGTGATAATTGGTAGCGATGGAAGTTATACCTATACCCCGAATGCAGATTACTGCGGCACAGATCAATTTGTATATGAAATATGTGATAGTGGCACGCCAAGTTATTGTGTGCAGGCTACGGCCTATATCACCATTAACTGTGTGAATGATCCGCCAATAGCTAATCAAGATACAATTTCTACCAATGAAGATACGCCAATTGTGATTGTAGTATTAGACAATGATACAGATATAGATTCTCCTATAGATACCAGCAGTATTTCAATTATAGATCAACCAGGAAATGGAGTTGTAGTTGTTGATACCATTACCGGTTCAATAACCTATATCCCTGACACCAATTTCTGTGGTATAGATACATTCACTTATAGTCTATGTGATACAGGAGTGCCTATACTATGCGACACTGCACTGGTAATTGTAAATGTTAATTGTATTAATGATGCTCCGCAGGCAATATTTGATTCAACCGCTATTTGTGCTGACAGTACAATAGTATTCAATGTGCTATTAAATGACACGGATGTTGATTTTGATTCATTAACGCTTCAATCAACCCCACTTACAGCAATGAATGGTGTGGTTTCAACAACTGGAGTAATAGGTGAAATTATGTATAATCCAAACGCAGGTTTTTATGGAATAGATACCATTACTTACATCATTTGTGATGATGGTAATGGCACCTTGTGCGATACTGGCTTTGCAGTTGTATATGTAAGTCCACTTAATGCCATAGCAACAGTAGTAACAAACGTTGGATGTAATGGTGATAGCACCGGAGAGATCTCCATCACCCTTCCAGGAGGAGGATATTCTTTCCAATGGTCTAATGGAGCCACTACGTCAAGTATCGATAGTCTAAATTCTGGAACCTATAATGTATTGATAACAGATTCTCTAGGTTGTACAGGTAGTTACAGCTATTCAATTAATCAACCTGCAGCACCATTAGCCGTAGTTGGTATAGTAACTGATGTGCTTTGCAATAATGGCAATACTGGAGCGATTACAGCTAATCCTTCAGGAGGTACTTCTCCATACAATATTATATGGTCTATTGGCGATACAACTGCAACTATCGATTCATTAGTAATAGGTACCTATGCATTAACTGTAATAGATTTTAATGGCTGTAGTATCATCGATAGTTTCACAGTAAATCAATCAAGCGGAATTTCAGCAAATGCAACAGTAGGGTCAGCTGCTTGTTTAAATAATTTATTCGCATCCGTTGCAGTGCAAGCTACAGGCGGTACAGGATTACTAACTTATAGTTGGAATACTGGCGATACAACCGCTACTATCAGCAATTTAATTGCAGGTAATTACACACTTACCATAACAGATAGTGCTTCTTGCACGCAAGTGTTTAGCTATACAGTGGTTGATACTTCTGCTATTCAAATTACTGCTGCTAGTAACACGTTCTGTGAAGGAAGCAGCGCAGAACTTACTGCCCCAAGCATTGGTAATGCCAATTATCAATGGTATGCGAATGGACAATTGCTATCCAATCAAACAGCAGTAACGATTACCGTCACTGACACGGCTAGTTATTATGTGGTAGTGAGCGCAGCTTGCGGCCTCGACACCAGTGCTTCAATAGCATTGACACAGGTGGCTAACCCAGTTATCACCATAAGTGATGGTTTAATCTTGTGCCAGGAGAAGAGTGTTCAATTATTTGCTTCTGGTGGCGAAAACTATATTTGGTCTCCCTCGCAATCACTTAACAATGCTGCTACTGAAAATCCAATTGCCTCGCCAAGTGTAACTACAACATACACAGTTACTGTAAGCAATAGTTTTGGATGTGTAGCTACTGATAGTGTTAGGATTGAGGTTTGTGATGAATTAATTATTCCAAATGGATTTTCGCCTGATGGCGATGGCGTTAATGATGTATTCGAAATTGTAGGTATAGAACGATACCCAAATAATAATTTAAAAATATTCAATCGTTGGGGCAATTTAGTATTTGAACAAGATGGTTATAGCAATACCTGGAATGGCGTTGTAAATACGAAAGGGATTGTGGTTGGGGAGAAAGTGCCAGCAGCCACCTATTACTACATTTTGGATTTGGGAGATGGTAGTGATAAGCGCGCATCATTTTTAGTAATCAAGTATTAAAATTAATAATAAGGTTATTGTATTATAAAACAATTAATAGATAATTGACCACATGGTAAGAAAAATAATTAGCATAATAGTTTGCTTTATGGCCAGTGCTACTGTATCAGCGCAATATGACCCTATGTTTACTCAGTATATGTTTAATGAGTTATTCATCAACCCGGCTTATGCAGGCTCACATGAACATGTATCAACCACCGTTTTGGTTCGCGATCAATGGGTGGGTATTGAGGGCTCACCTAAAACTCAAACCTTTAGTATCCATGCGCCCATTAAAAGTAAGCGGATAGGGCTGGGACTTTCTATGCTGCATGAGTCCATTGGCGTGAGTGATAGGGTAGCAGCATATGGCAACTTTGCCTTTAGGATTCCTACAGAGCGCGGCACTTTTGCTTTGGGTCTGCAGGGTGGTGTTATCAATTTCACTGAAAATTTACGAGATGTCAAAACTATTAATAACAACGACCAACAGTTTGCTTACAACACGAAAAGATTATGGATGCCTAATGCAGGCTTTGGAATGTATTATAACACAGAGCGCTTTTTTGCAGGTCTTTCTATTCCAAGGTTGATAGATAATAAGGTATCTGTGGCAAGTGCTGAAGCAGTAGTAAGCAATGTAGCTGAAATAAAAAATTGGCATTATTACCTTACTGCAGGTTATGTAATAAAACTTTCAGAGATTTTAGATCTTAAGCCCACCATTATGACTAAAGTAGTACAAGGGGCACCCTTTGAATGGGATATGAGTGCAACTTTATTCATTAACAGAACATTTTGGATTGGAGCTGCCTATAGAACAGGAGATGCCATCAGTGGCTTAATTGGTTTAAACATCAATAAACACCTACGTTTAGGATATAGTTATGACTATACACTTACCGAATTACAAAATTTCAATAGTGGTTCACATGAATTCACATTAAATTATGAATTTTCATTTGATAAGAAAAGAATCATTACCCCACGTTATTTTTAATTCAATAAAAACAAACTGTATGAGCTTTAAGCTAAAATTTTATTTAGGTTGGATAGCTGTTATTCTGATTATTCCTATAGTGGGGAATGCACAACCTGGATTTAGAAAAGGAGAAAAATATTTTAATGAATTTAGTTATGCCGAGGCTATTTATTATTACAAGCGAACTGTCAAGGCTGATTCTACAAATACCCTAGCATGGGAAAGGCTGGGCGATTGTTATAGGTTAACCAACAGCATCAAAGGAGCCACAGCTGCATACAGAAAAGCTATTTCATTACCTAATACTAGAGCCCTCACATTTTTATATTTAGCCCAATCTCTATTAATAAATAATGAAACAGCAGCTGCATTGGAAGTTGCACAACAATACCGAAACTTAGCAGCCCAAGATCAGCGAGGGTTAAAATTAATAAAGGCCATAACTGATCGTAATCTTCTACTTGCCGATACCACATCGTATAAGGTTCAAAAGATAAATATCAACTCAACACAATGTGATTTTTATGCAACGCCATTTGAAAATGGAATAGTTTATAGTAGCAATCGCCAATATGATAAGCTGGCTAGTAGATTACACACTTGGACCGGCCGTGATTTTTATAGACTTTATTTTGCAGAAGGTAAGGAGGCAACATTTAATCAACCCAAATTATTCTTACCACAGTATAAAATAAAATTTCATAATGGGCCCGCATGTTTTAGTGTGGATGGGAAGGAAATGTATTTTACTAGAAACAATGTAGAAGATGGTAAGGTAAGGATGAGTGATACTAAAATTATTAAACTTAAAATCTTTGTATCGCGCAAAAATGATAATTGGGAAAAAGAAATTCCTTTTGAATACAATAGTGATCAATACAGTGTTTGCCATCCTAGTATTAGTGCCGATGGGAATACGTTATATTTTAGTAGTGATATGCCTGGCACCTTAGGTGGCATGGATATTTTTTATGTAACCAAAAAAGAAGGTAAGTGGAGCCAACCCATAAACATGGGGGAATCAGTAAATACTTTAGGCAACGAAGTTTTTCCTTCAACGGATTTGGCTGGTAACCTTTATTTTTCTTCTGATGGACAAATGGGCTTAGGTGGTCTTGATGTATTTAAAGCAATTAGCAACAATGGAAACATTACAAGTATCAGCAATGTGGGAGCTCCAATAAATTCATCAGACGATGATTTTGCTTTTTTGCCAATAGCAGATGGAGGCAAGGGTTACTTCACTTCAAATAGAATTGCAGAAGGCGAAAATGACGACATTTATTTTTTTACAAAGGAATGCAATAGCCTTTACATAGTTGTTAAAGATGCGCAAAACATGCAGCTATTACCTGGAACGAAAGTGAGCATAAGTGAAAATGGAATTAAAAACGATGAGAGGGTAGTGGATAGTTCAGGTGGCTTTACGCTTTGTACAAAGGCTGGAGTTAATTATGAATTTACTGCTGAGAAGGAAAATTATTTGAGTTCTACAATTGGAGTGCCAGCCTCAGAAACCAGCAATCAGAAAACTGTTTCCTTATTATTGAAAACAAAACCGGCAATATTTTTTGATCTAAGGGGTTATGTTTACAGTGAGGAAGATAAAAAAGCCATGGAGGGTGTGAGCATTACACTTTTAAATACAACCAATAACACCAAACAGGAACTTATTACCAAAGCAGATGGGAGATATGCTTTTGAGAGTTTGGATAAAGAGAGTAATTATAAAATATTGGCAGCTGCTAAAGATTGCGGTACTAATTCCGGACAAATTGCTACAGTTGGACTTACCACGAGTCAGAGTTTTGTCTTAGATTTTGGATTGTTTTGTAAAGGAGATGTTATTAAAATTGAAAATATTTATTATGACTTAAATAAGTTTAATATCAGACCAGATGCTGCAAAGGAATTAGATAAGTTATTAGTTATTCTTAATAAATATCCAACAATGGTCATTGAAATGGGAAGTCATACTGATTGCAGGGCATCAAAATCTTATAATGAAAATTTAAGTGCCAACAGGGCAAAAAGTGCAATGGAGTATTTAGTAAAAAAAGGGATTGCGGCTAGCCGACTTACTTCCAAAGGGTATGGAGAATCGCAACTGCTTAATGAATGTGCCTGCGAAGGAACTGTAAAATCCACTTGTTCAGAGGAAGCGCATCAGCTTAACAGAAGAACAGAGTTTAAGATTATCTCATTTTAAAAATTATTGGTATTCGTCCTCACTTTTTGCTGCAACCAATCCTGAAAGTTGAAATAAAACTTTCACTATCCTGTAGGCAAAGGCATTCCTAATTTTTTGCCAAATTTTAATTTTGCTATTAAGCAAATGAAGCTTTATTGGTCTACTACTGCTATTAATTTGTTGAAGTAGTTCAAGCTGTATGGCTTTGCTAAAGCTACTGTCTAACACATTTACGTTTAACTCTATATTACTGTAAGTACTTAAATTATTCAAATCAAAAGATCCTATGCTGCATAGGTTCCCATCACCAACTATTACTTTGGCATGTACATTTGCAGGTTCATATTCATAAAGGGCTATGCCGTTTTTTAGAAAATAATTGTATAAATATTGCCGCGCATAGTAAACCAATCCAACATCAGATTTTGAGGAAACAAGAATTTTTACTGAGCAACCGCTACGAGCTGCCTGTGTCAATGCCTTTCTCATGCTAAGGCCTGGAAGAAAATAGCCTCCAGCTATAATAATTTCCGTTACAGACTGCTTTATAATTTTAGCGTAAGATTTACCAATTTGATTTTTATTTCTCAGTCGGTCATTTTCGGCAATTTGAAGTTTTTGGTTACCATGATAAGTCTTTACCGGTGCAAAGTAAAATTCTGGCCACCGTTGACTAGCAATTTTGATTAATTGTTTTATGGAATCACCACTTATACCAACCGCATAATCGAGCCATGGATTTAATTCATTGGCATAATTGTCAGAAATATTTATTCCTCCTACTAATGCAAACTGGTGATCAACAATAAATAATTTTCGATGAAGCCTTCTTCCCAAATGCAACCCCCTAGCACCAATCAATCGTCCGAACCATTTAAAATGAATACCACTCTCTTTCATTTTTTCTATAACTGACAACGGTAGATTAGCGCTACCGAAAGCATCTAAGCAAACGTACACCTTCACCCCAATCGTAGCTGCGTTGCATAGTAGATTAATAATTTCTGATCCTATAACATCATTTGTCAAAATATAAGTTTGAAGGTGAATGGATGACTGAGCATTCTTGATACGTTTTTTTAATTCATTGAAAAAAGGAGACCCACTTCTATAAAGCACCACTTCATTTTGATGGTAAACTTGAAGATTTTTTTTCTTAACATTAAAATTCATAACCGCTTGGTTTTGTCATATCTGTAAGCCTATTCTTTTGTAGGGTATGCATTTAAATTTTTTTTGGAAAAGGTAAGAAGGAAATGAACCATCAAGTAAATGTGAGAATTTTTTTATGAAAATGGCTCATGCAAATTTTTCATTTTCAATTTTAATATTTTAGTTTTAAATTAATTCTTGGTGCATTTAGCCATTCAATGGGCCAATGTTAAATGGCGAATTGGTGATGAATTATTTTGCAAATAAGTATTTTTTGTTGAAATGTCTTATTATCGAAAGGCCATGTTCGGTTTAACAGGGAAAATAGTGCTATTCAACTTTAGAAAGCGTTTTGCTTGATTAATGAAGGGGAGTTTAATTCCGTAGCGTTATCACCATTACTAACGGAGCTTGACTTTATATTTCGCTTCCATTTTTTTTAATTGTTCATCATTAATATCGTGTTTGTTTTTTTCGCCATGGTAATTTTCTATGGTAAGTACATAGATAGTATAGTTATATTCTTTAGCAAGTTGAAGGTAGGGTTCCATTTCCCAGCTAATCGAAAATACATTGTCAACCAATATTTTTTCGATTCCATTTTTCATTGCCTGTCTAACATTTTCTTCACATTGTTGATAGGCCTTGTAATTTTCTTTATGATTAAAATGGTAAACGCCATAGCTATCAGTGAAATAATCATCTATTGAATAAACTGGAAATTCACCTTTAATCAAGTTGGCAAATGAGCTTTTTCCTGCGCCAGGCAATCCTCTGATGATGATAATTGAATTTTTCATTTCAAATAATTTTTTTAAAGAAATTGTTATAAAACCGCTTTGATACTGCGAATTAAAGTTAGCAATAGAAATGGTGGCTATCGTGGTTTTTATAAAAATTTAGCCAACTAATGGTTCAGGCTAATTTATTAAGGTGAGCAATTGAAGATCTAGTATTTTTCAATTGTCGTACAACTTTTTGTTTTCCGTGTCGTAATTAAATCATGCTGATTCGATTCTTGCACCACCTATTGTTAGCTCTTTTATTCTTGCAACTCCCCATAGGATTGCAAGCTCAGCAAAAGAAGGATTTGGAACGCAAACGTCAGTTGTTGGAGCGAGAGATTGATGAAATGAATAGGAAATTGAATGAAACAAAGCGCAGTAAATCATTAAGCCTATCCCAAATTGTAAATCTCAACAAAAAAATAGAATCCAGAAAGCTGTTAATTTCAAATATCAATTTTGAAATTGGGCATATCGATCAAGAAATTGGAAGTATAAGCAGCAATATATCCTCAATAAAATTGGAGGCGACTCAACTCAGTGGCCAGTATGCACAGCTCTTATACCATCAAATGCGCACCAAGAAAAGCATCAATAAGTGGATGTATGTTTGGAGCTCGCCTAATGTAAATGCTGCTTACAAGCGCATGCAGCTCTTGCACTATATTGGCTTTCATAGGGTGCAGCAAAGGCAAAGATTGCTGGCACTTCAAGACTCGTTAACCGGAAAACGCATTGTGTTGGAGGATAAATTGAAAGAAAAAAATTCGCTCTTAGACTTGCAGCAAGTACAGCATCAAGCATTGCAAACAGAGAAGAAGGAACAAGTTAAGGTACTCAATCATTTAAGTGCCAGTGAGCAAAAAATCAAGAATCAGCTCAAGGAAAAAATTGCCCAAGAGCAAAAGTTAAACAAGCGTATAGAGGATATTATTAGAAGGGAAATGAATGCCATGCGACAGCCAAATAAAAAGGAAGGTTCAAAGAATAGCAATACGCGCGAGAGTGGAAATGTTAAAAATTATAACTTAACTCCGGAAGCGGCCAAGCTCAGTCAAGATTTTTCGAGCAATAAGGGTAAGCTGCCATGGCCAGTAGAGGCGGGACGAATAAGCAGCAGCTTTGGTAGGCATTCACATCCAGTTTGGCGAGATGTGGTTATCAATAATAATGGAATAGACATTGCCAGTGCTAAAGGAGCAGCAGCTAGAAGTATATTTGGAGGCACCGTAAAGCAAGTATTTATGATAATGGATAAATATGCAATCGTTGTACAACATGGTGAGTATTTTAGTGTTTATAGTAATTTAAGTAGTGTTCACGTAAAGTCAGGAGAGAAGATAGCTACTAAACAGAGTATAGGCATTTTAAAAACAGATGATACTGAGAGTAAAACGGAATTACACCTTGAAATTTGGAAGGGAAGTAATAAATTAGACCCACAATTATGGATTGTTAAAAGGTAAAAAAGAGGCTCTAATATCTTTTTTGCTTCAATATTTAACCTTACCTTTGTGCATTAAATTAAAATTAATTTCGCATGATCAGCACAGTACTATTAGGAATGCTAGGCACTCAAGAAATAATCATTATAGCATTGATCTTGTTATTGCTCTTTGGAGGAAAGAAAATCCCAGAATTAATGCGAGGTTTAGGAAAGGGCATGAAAGAGTTTAAAGATGCCAAATCAGGCGCAGAATCAGATAATACTGAAGATAAGAAATAAAAAAACCCGCTTATGCGGGTTTTTTGTTGTTATTAATTCGTAGGAATGACTATCTTGATGAACGTATTCGTTGTATATCATTCAAGGATATTTTTTCACGATGTGCGCGTAGTTGTTCTAAATTCGGATTTGAAGAAGTCATGAGCTTCTTACCCTTTTGCACACAAATAAAGAACACAGATTTTGACTCTTGTAGCTCTTCTTCTTCTGTAAATAGCCAACCCACTTTACGTTTATTGTTTTTCAGATAAAGCGTTGCTATTTTATTAAAATGTTGTTTTACTTCTTCAAAATCTAAGTTCATTGCCATGAAAGCTAATATTTTTTATTATTTATATAAGTGTATAAATTCTAGCAGCTAAGTCCTCTTCAATTTTTTCTTCGTAGGTTCGTATGCTTTTACCATTGTCAATTTTGGCGGTAATATCTATTCGGGTAATATCAGCCTCAATGGGTGATAATTCAAGCAGTACAAGTTTACCAGGAGTAAACCAACCAGCACCAGCGTGAGCCACTATTATTTTTTTTTGTTCATCCATTTCATTGATAGAGAAACCTCTATTTATTAGTAAGTCGCGTAGGCTGTATAATACCTCCTTCAATGTCATGTTTATAAGCGCAGTTTCCATAGCCGATTGTTTTAAAGATTAATACAATCCTCCTCAGTTTAAGCATTTGTATTACCATAAAAATCCTTTAAATGGATTCCCCTTATTATGGTATTGGTGGTTTAACAAGGGTAAATTTATTTTAAAGCTTTGTTATTTCATAATTAATTTTGTAAATACTTGTACTTTGCCACTTAGATGGTAGCAAAAGTTGGGTAAAAGTTAATTTTTGAAAGGCAAAAGGAATATTTTGTAATTTCACGCAGGGAAAATCGGAAGCCAATCCAAAACAATTTAAGGAATAGGGGGGACTGTTTTATTTAAAAAAACAGGCTTTGGTATGTCTAATAACTGTAAGGTTAGCAGGCACTTAGGTCAACTAAGCAGGAGTTGAATCGTTAAATTTAATAGTAGATGGGCTAATGATTAATAAATCGCGAGGCGGTTTATAGCCTTTAATTTTAATACAAAAATTAGAAAATGAGCCTATACCAATACCTATCAAAAAAAGCACGAACAGTTATACTAACTGCCTTTTTCTGCCCAAGCATGATGGCATCGCAGCAGTTAGATAGTACATTACAACTGCCTTTAGGATATGATCCAATAGCAGCCATGCTAGACTCATTGGTAACCCAATCCTATATACAGAAGCTCGACTTTGCAACGCCTAAAAACGAAAGTGGCTATTTGCCTTACGAAATTCCAACCTTTACTTCTGAAGTTTATAAGGCGCGAATGGAAAAAATCCAAACACCCATACCCCTAGCTTATAATAGAGAAGTTGCAGAGTATGTAGAACTTTATGCCATAAAAAGGCGAAGTACCTGTGAACGAGTGATGGGTTTATCACAATTATATTTTCCCATTTTTGAGCAAGCCCTTGATCAAAACGACTTACCACATGAATTAAAATATCTTGCCATAGTAGAAAGCGCATTGAATCCATGTGCTGTTTCACCGGTAGGAGCAACTGGAATCTGGCAATTTATGTTGCAAACAGGTAAGATGTATGATCTCAAAATTAACTCTTACATTGATGAAAGAAGAGACCCGCTCAAAGCTACTAATGCTGCATGCAAGTATTTTAAAGACATGTATGCCATTTATAAAGATTGGTTATTGGTTATAGCTAGTTATAATTGTGGTCCGGGCAATGTTAATAAGGCCATAGCCAGATCAGGAGGTAAACGTACTTTTTGGGAAATTAGCCCCTATTTGCCTCGTGAAACCCGTGGCTACGTACCTGCCTTTGTGGCGGTGACCTATCTTATGAATTACCCAAACGAACACAATCTAAGAGCCATAGCGCCACTGTACAATTATTTTGAAGTAGATACCGTTTTAATAGATCAGAAAACCACGCTAAGAGAAATAGCCGATGGAATAGCCATGAGCGAAGATCAATTGGCATTTTTAAACCCAATTTTTAAAAAGCGCATTATCCCCGAAGGCGATGAGCCTTATGCATTACGATTACCTGTGAGTAAGGTTAACCCATTTCTAGCCAACCTTGAAAACATTATCAGGCCACAGCAATCACTAGCTTCAAATGCTGATGGTGGTGAAATGTTTTCAGATGCAAGCACATACATTACTAAGACCATTAAGAAACAACATAAGGTAAGGCGTGGTGAAAATATTGGTAGCATTGCAAATAAATATAATTGTAGCACATCGCAAATCAAAAAGTGGAATCGACTTAGAAGTTCAAAACTCTATGCTGGGCAAAGGTTGACTGTTTATGTAGAAGTTAAAAAGAAACAGGCATCACCCACTGTAATTGCCTCAAATAGCGTGACTGTGCAAGCCCCTTCTGATACCATGGCCATTGTTGCACATATGGGTCAGACAAATAGTGAAGTGGCTGAATTCAAATACCACATAGTGCAAAGAGGCGATACGCTTTGGAACATTGCACAGCGATATGAAGGTGTAACAGTTCAACAAATTAAGCGGCTAAACAAATTAAATGGCAATGCCATTAAAGTTGGCACCAAACTTAAATTGGGTGTTAAAGGGTAATCAACCAGGTTATAGCAAGTCAATTAGTCAATCATTTATTATCTTTGCCCTATGAATAAGCAAATGCTCATGAAAGAGGTAGAGCTTGCCTTAGAGCAAATAAGGCCCTACTTAAAGGCCGATAGTGGTGATGTGGAATTAATAGACATTACTGATGACGGCATTGTTCAACTAAAATTTCAGGGCGCTTGCAGTTCTTGCAGTATGAGTGCGATGACTTTAAAAGCAGGAATAGAACAAACTATTCTGAAATCCGTTAATGGAATAAAGGCAGTGCAAGCTATCAATACACAAGAAGAAGAACTGCTCTAATAACCGTTAACCCTACTTGTTTTGAAATTAAAATCACTACTCCAACCTCTTGCCTTGTTGGTTTTACATATTTTCTATTTTACATCACCTGTAAGTGCACAATTAATTCTGAACGAAGTAACTACCAGCAATCAGTCCATTGTAGCTGACGATGAAGGGGATTTTGAAGATTACATAGAAATATTTAATGCAGGAACCCAAGCCGTTTCCCTTGAAGATTATTTTTTATCTGATGAAAAAGAACATCCCTTAAAATATCAACTTCCATCCATTACCATTCCAGCCAACGGTTATCAAACCATTTTTTGTTCATCTAAAAACAAGGTTGCCGCATATAATTTTTGGCGAACAGCAATTGATCAAACTGACACATTAACATATTTTGTAGGGGTAAGTGAGCCAGATCCTACCTGGATAACGCAATCTTACAATGATAGCAGCTGGCTTATGGGAAAAGGAAGCATTGGCTATGGTGATGGAGATGATAGCACTGTTATTAGCAGTACAATATCATTGTATATTAGAAAATCGTTCTTTTGTAGCGATACTACCAATATATTAAATGCGCTGCTGCACCTTGATTTTGATGATGCATTCATTGCTTATTTAAATGGAGTAGAAGTGGCACGATACAACATGGGGAACCCGGGAGATTTCTACAGCTACAATACCCCGAGCAATGCCACCCATGAAGCCACCATGTATCAAGGATTGCCCCCTGAGCCCTTTGTTATAGACGCAAATACGATCAATAGTTTATTGGTGCCGGGCGAAAATATTCTAGCCCTTCAAGTACATAATAATTCCATATTCAGCCCAGATATGAGCATGTTGCCTTTTTTGAGCTTTGAATTTTCGCAACCTTCAAATTTGTTTTCCTCAACACCCACTTGGTTCCCTTTTCCTAATGGTGGAATTTATGTCCACAGTAATTTTTCTCTATCGCCCGATGAGTCGGTTTATTTGCGCACTTCGAATAAGGAATTAGTGAGCAAAATAGAATTACAGCAATTAAATTACAATACAACATTGCAATCAATTCCAGATGGTTCGGGAAATTATTGTATCGCACAATGGGGAACTCCATCGCTTTCAAATAATTTTACCACCTGCTACACTGCCCTTGCAGAATCAGTAAGTTTTAGTCCTGCAGGCGGTAAGTATGCGGCACCGATTAGTGTTAGCTTAAGTTCACAAGGAGCCACAGCTATCTATTATACAACTGATGGTACCAATCCTGATAGCATTTCAGGCCAGTTATACACCTTGCCCATTCTGGTTGACAGTACAGTAGTCTTACGTGCCATAGCATTTGGAGGGCCTGGCATGTTGCCATCAATCACTAGCGTGCAAAATTATTTAGTTGGCGCTACACATACAGTTCCTACAATTTTTCTCACCACTGATCCATTAAATTTATGGAATTATCAAACAGGAATTTATGTGTATGGTCCATCAGCAGACAGTGTAAACTTTCCCTATTTTGGTAGTAATTTTTGGCGGCAAGAAAAGAAGCAAGCTCACGTTAGTTATTTTGATACACTAGGCAATGAAGTTATTAATCAAGACATCACTGTAGCAATCCATGGCGGATGGAGCAAAGGCTTTTCACAAAAAGGCTTCAGAATTAGGGCAGATGGGAACAGTGGGGAATCAGATTTTAACTATAAATTTTTCGCTTCTAAAGATGTAGCAAAGTTTAAAACTTTAAATATTCGTAATGCTGGCAATGATTGGAATTTGTGTCACATGAGAGATGATGTAATGCACAATGCGATTAATACCAAAACCAATATTGATTATGAAGCAACTCAACCAGTGGTACTTTATTTGAATGGTAGGTATTGGGGCTTATACCACCTGCGAGAACATGTAAACGAGGACTATGCCCAAAACAATCATCCATTCTTAGAAAACCAGCCGATGGATGTTATTGGGCGCAATGATGAGGTACTTGCCGGTGATATTACAGCATTTAATGATTTAATATCAACCATTGACCAAAGTGATTTAAGTTTAGATGCAGTATTCAATAATATCGCTACCAACCTTGATTTGGAAAACATTGCAGATTATTTCATTGCTGAAACATACTATACCAATACAGATTGGCTGAGTGGCTACACTAATAATATTAAAATTTGGAAACCTAAAAATGTTCCTGGCAAATGGCGATACATGATGTATGATGTAGATTTTGGATTGGGTTATGCCAATGCGCCTGATTTTGATGGGTTAAATTCTGTGCTTAATAATTGGTGGTACAATCCACATTCCATTTTATTAAAAGGATTATTAGAAAGTCAAAAATTCAGAACCTATTTTATCAATAGGTATGCTGATTTAATGAATACCAATTTATCATCGATTCATATTCTTAAAGAAGTACAGCGGAAGGCCATTGAACTATCGCCAGAAATTAACCCACAAATGAACAGATGGGGTAATGGCGTTTCATTTTATGGTGCACCAAGTTGGAATGATTACAATGGCTGGTATAATAATGTTTTGGCCATGGCTGATTGGGTTGCGCAGCGCCCTTTTCATGCAAGGAACGTGGTACAGAATACTTTTTCTCTACCGCAGCAAGTTGACATTATATTAAATGTTTTTCCGGCAGATGCAGGTAGAATAAAAATCAGCACCATCATACCAGACTCACTACCATGGGCTGGAGTATATTTTGATGGGGTGCCGGTTATAATAGAAGCGCTTCCCAATCCAGGATTTAGTTTTGCATTCTGGTTACCTTCAGCTTTGTTGCCTACAGGGAGTGTCAATAAAATTTTAAACATGCAACTTAGTAGTAGTGATACCTTAGTGGCAGTTTTTTCAGGCTCACCTTTAGCTGCACCTATTTCCATAGATGAAATTAATTACCATAGTGCTGATGCTGCTGATGCTGGTGACTGGTTTGAGATCAAGAATATTGGAACTCAGCCATTAGAATTGGAAGGATACAAACTTACCACTAACAATTACAACATACCTATGGCTATTGACTACCCTCAAGCATTGGCACCTGGAGCAAGGTTAGTGATAGCCAATGACAGTCTTAAATTCAAGGCCATCTATCCAATGGTAACAAATGTTTGTTATTTAAACTTTTCGTTAAACAACAAAGTAGATACCATCGCAGTTTATACCCCTGATTTGCAAGTGGTACTAAAAGCTAATTATGTTGATACGATGCCATGGCCTGTGGGAGCCGATGGTTTGGGTTACACCATGCAACTAATCGCAGATAGTTTGGTTCCCAACCTTTCAAGTTCATGGACACAAGGATGCTTGCTGGGTTCGCCAGGAAGTCAGTATATTCCTTGCAACCCAACGCTCAGTGTAAGTGAAATAAACTATCATAGTCTGCAAGCCAGTGATGCAGGCGATTGGATAGAAATAAGAAACACAACTTCAATTCCAATAAATTTAAGTGGCTATACCATATTCGATGAAAGTAATCTAAATGAATTTAAATTTGATCAAGGTACAGTGCTTCTGCCAGGACAACATATTGTACTATCATCAGATACTACCTTGTTTAGATTGCAGCATTCCACCTCTGGTATTTTATTCCAAATACCATTTGCGCTTGGCAATGGAGGAGATCAAATAAGAATATTTAATGCTTCACAGCAACCGATTCTAGCCATGCAATATGATGATGAAAATGGATGGCCTCTAGCAGCTGATGGGCAAGGACCAACGTTAGAATTGCAAGATAGTACCAAGAGTTTGAGTAATCCACAGAATTGGTTCGTAGGATGTGATGGCGGTTCGCCATTTAAATATTTTACGCCTTGTAGTACCACCGCTGTTTTAGAATCAGGAGCAAAGCTGTCTCCAAGGTTATATCCAAACCCAACATCCGATCAGGTAATATTGCAGCTAGCTTATCTTGAATCGCCAATGGTCTACACAATATTGGACATGGAAGGAAGAATGCTTAGTCAAGCTCAAATTAATGCGCTTCAAACTAATATTGATCTACAAGAATTAGCCGCAGGGGTTTATACTGTGGTATTGACCAACACAGAGCAATACAAAGCAGTACTCCCGTTGTTGATTGTGAGATAATATTTTTAAGCACGCTATTGGCAATGGTTAGCAATTATTCTTTTACTTTGCTATCAATTAACAGGGTTATAGAGCATTTCAAAGAAATGACTAACGCGTTTAAAATATTTATACACTTATGAAATTATTTATTAAAGGAATTGCTGCTGACATAAATGAAGCTGCATTGGAATCCTTTTTTGCTCGATTTGGGAGCATTGAAAGTACAAAGATTGTCTACGATCGGATAACTTGGGAATCGAAGGGATTTGGTTTTATAGAGTTTGCAAAAAAAGCAGATGGTGAACGAGCCATTCAAGAGTTAAATGGAGCAACCCTTGGAGGAAAAATTCTAACAGTAGTGGAAGCCGAAGAACGAAGAAGGTAATATTTTAATTAAAGTCTAAGTTAACCATATGAGCAATACACAGCATTTACAATGTTTAATAATAGGATCGGGGCCTGCGGGCTATACTGCGGCCATCTATGCTGCACGAGCCGATTTAAAACCTGTAATGTACACTGGCTTACAGCCTGGTGGTCAATTAACCATTACAACTGAGGTAGAAAACTACCCAGGTTATCCTAAGGGCACTCATGGTCCACAAATGATGGAAGATTTTAAAGCACAAGCAGAACGATTTGGGACAGATATTCGATTTGGATACATCACCGAAGTGGATTTTACTGGGCCCATTCATAAGGTCATAGTTGATGGAAGCCATACGATAACTGCTGATGCCGTGATCATAGCCACAGGTGCCAGCGCAAAGTGGCTTGGATTAGAAAGTGAACAAAGGCTAAATGGATTTGGAGTGAGTGCATGCGCTACATGTGATGGATACTTTTATAGAGGTCAAGAGGTGGCAGTAGTAGGAGGAGGTGATACTGCTGCAGAAGAAGCACATTATTTGAGTAAGCTATGTAAAAAGGTTTATTTAATAGTGAGAAGAAATGAGATGCGAGCAAGCAAGGCCATGCAACATAGAGTAGCCAATACTGCCAATATTGAAATAATTTGG